>CP073261.1:1535416-1842500 GCA_019739335.1 Erythrobacter sp. | reverse complement strand
TCCCACGCGTTACGCACCCGTGCGCCACTAGACCCGAAGGTCTCGTTCGACTTGCATGTGTTAGGCATGCCGCCAGCGTTCGTTCTGAGCCAGGATCAAACTCTCAAGTTTATGTCACACACCAGGCAAGCACGGATCGAAATCCGCTATCCTGCCAGGCATGAGCTTCAAGGAGCCGATACCTGCATTCAAACGTAATGGATACGAATGAACATGCATCACCCAAAGCCCGCGTGGTGCGGGCAAAGGATGTGGCAATCGGCTTATTTAACTGGTATCCGGAGCCTTAAAACCCCCGGACCAGGCGCCGTCGCCCACATGTCCCTTCATCAAAAATCAACAATGTCAAAGAGCCACTCAACATAAAAACCGGACAGCGAAGGGTTCCCCGATTTACACCGGGGGACCGGCTATCCGTTTGTGTTGGCGACCGTTGGAGGCGTTGGCGGTTGAAACCGTCAGCGCCCCGTCCGGTGAGAGGGCATATATGGGGCGTGCTGAGTCGGGTCAACGGGTTTTTGCAATTTTATTTCAAAATGGGGAATTTTGGCGGAAAACCGCGATAAATCAGACCTCTGGGCGGCTGGTGAGGGTCAATTCCGGGCCGATTTCGGTCAAATCGACCCGGTTTCCGGTAAAGAATCGGCTGACTCCGGGCTGAAAGATCCCCTCCCACCCCACCAATCGGCGCAAACGGGATGTTTACCCTGCCCCGTTACCGCGAGCCCGTAGTTCCTGCGCACCCTTTGCGCGGGCCAAACGGATAATCGGGTAGCCATGCACCTCCCTGCAATCAGTGTCGCGATGAGCGTCTATAATGGCGAGGCCTTCCTTGCCGACGCGATCGAGAGCGTGCTGGCGCAGAACTTCGATGATTTCGAGTTCCTCCTGCTCGACGACGGATCGCGCGACGGCAGTACGGATATCATCCGCGCCTATGCGGCAAGGGATGCCCGCATCCGCCCCATTATACGCGAGAATCGCGGACTGATCGCCAGCCTCAACCAGCTGATCGCCGAATCGCGCGCACCGTTGATCGCCCGGATGGACGATGACGACATTTCCCAGCCCCAGCGATTCGAGCGGCAGGTCGCCTTCCTTGCCGAGCACTCCGACTACGGCGTGGTCGGCAGCTGGAGCGAGGATATCGATATCGAAGGCCGGCCGATCTTCGTCACCGGCACCGATCACCCGCTGACGCATGAGGACGTGCTCCACACCATCGACGCGCGCGGGCAGGTACTCTGCCATCCTTCGGTGATGTACCGGCGCGAGGTGGTGCAGGCCGTAGGCGGCTATCACGCTGCTTTCCGTCATTGCGAGGATCTCGACCTGTGGTTGCGGCTCGCCAGCCGCACGAAGCTGGGCAACATTCCCGAACGCCTGGTGAAATATCGCCGCTCACCCGATCAGGTTTCGAATCGTCACGCAACCGAGCAGCAGATCGGCACCGCAGTCGCCTTCTTTGCCTATGCCGAGCGCAAGGCGGGACGGCCCGATCCGACCGCCGATCTCGACGCCTTGCCGCCGCTCGATTCGCTCGATGCGCTGTTCGGGCGCGCAGGCGTGGCGGCGGAGGTGCGGCGTCATCTCGCCAATTCGCTGCAATACTCGCCCGATGCCATGCGTGACCACGGCTTCGATCTGCTGCTGCGCCATCTGCGCGAATCGGGAGATAGCACCGGCATGTGGCGCACCGTGCTGCGGCTGTTGCGGTTTGGCGAACCGGGCCGGGCGCTGCGGCTACTGGGCAATCTGGTGGCCGCGCGATGAGCATTGCCCCCGAAACGGCTGGCGCGGCCTTGCCCGAAGGCGAACGCACCCCGCCGCGCATGAGCGTGGGGCACGCAGCGATCTGGGCGATGGCTTCGCAGTATGTGAGCTTCGCGATCATGTTCGCCACCTCGGTGGTGATCTCGCGCTACTTCCTAGGTCCCGACGAGGTCGGCCTGTTCTCCATCGCACTCGCCGCCGCGTTGCTGCTGGCGGTGCTGCAGGATTTCGGGCTGACTCGCTATATCGCCGGGCTAAAGGCGATAAGGCAGGATGAACTCGATCGCTGTTCCGCCGTCGCCTTCATGTTCTCCCTTATTATCGCTGCTCTGATCGCGATTTCCGCATGGCCGCTGGCGCAGCTCTATGCCCTGCCCGCGCTGTTGCCATTGCTGCTCATCATCGCGGGTAGCTATTTCTTCGTGCCCTTCGCGGTCGTGCCGCTAGCGCTGATGGGGCGCGAGATGCGTTTTTCCGGCCATTTCGCCGTGAGCGTGGGAGGGGCGGCGGTGCATGGCAGCGTCGCGGTAGGGCTGGCGTGGCTCGGCTTCTCCGCCTTCTCGCTGGCCTGGGCAACGCTCGCCTCCGCCATCGCCAAGGCGTTGATCGCCCAGTTCCTGCAACCCGCGCGCCCCTTCCCGCTGCGGCTCGACGGTCTGAAACCGATTCTCGGCTTCGGCAGCAAGACCAGCCTGCTCTACATTACGGGCGCACTGGGTACGCGCACGCCCGATCTGATCGTCGGCAAATTGGTGGGGCTTGTGGGAGTGGGCCTCTTCAGCCGCGCGACCAGTCTTGCCGAGCAGTTCCGGATGCTGATCGCCGGGGCCATTGGCAGTGTGTTCTATCCCACTTTCGCGCGCATCCGCGACAAGGGCGATCCGCTTGGCCCGGCCTACTTGCGGGTCTGCGCCGGATATTCGGTGCTGGTGCTGCCGGGCATGGCGGCGCTGGCGCTGCTGGCCGAGCCGGTTGTGATGCTGCTTTACGGCCCTGAATGGATCGACACCGCGCCGCTGCTTTCGCTGGTGGCGGTGCAGTCGGGGATGATGATCTGCCTGCCATTGGTGACCGAACTGCCGATCCTGACCGGGCACGTGAACCGCCTGATCGCGCTCAACGTGGTCGAAACGGTGGTTTCGATCGGCCTGCTGGCGCTCGGCTCGCATCTGGCAGGAGCCGAGGGCGCGGCGGCATCGCGCGTAGTCTACGCCCTCGCCTTCTTTCTTATCTACATGCGCTTCATCAGCGGCGTGGTGCAATTCCGGGTGCGAGACTGGTTCGCAATCATGGGCAAGAGCGCGCTGGTCTCGCTCGCCACCGTGTCCCCGATCCTCGCCGCCTATGCCTTCTGGGTCGGGCCGGCGGAAATGAATTTCGGGCAGATGCTCGCCTGCGCCGTCGCCGGGGGAATTCTATGGGGCATAGCGCTGTTCGCGGTGCGGCACCCGGCGCTCGACGATCTGCTCGCCACCGGCGTGCCGATCCTGCGCCGCGCCTTGCCCCGCACACATGCTGCCCTGCGCCCGCGCAAAGCTGCCATCGGAGACGAGAGTTGAACCCGCCCGTCCGCCTGTCCCCCGCCTTCGTGCAGACCGATCTGGTGCGCGAAGCTCCCCGCCCCGTCGAACTGCGCAATGCGATCTATGCCGAGCGATTCGACTGGAAGACATTGTTCTACGACGTCTACCGCTCCGGCCCGGACGTGGTGCTGCAAGGCCCGCCGCTGTTCAACCTGCTCGAGCGCCTGCGCCAATCGGACCTGTTCGCCGGAGCCTTCCGCCGCCTGTTCCCCCGCGCGCGCCATTTCGCGCAGAAGAAGCGCGGCGAGATCTGGTTGCGCACCGATGCGGATCAGATCACCTTCTCCGGCCTGCTCGGCAGCTTCGATCTGGAAGTCCAGCCGGAGGAGCATCATCGCTTCGCGGGCAAGCGGGTGCTGCTGACCTTGTCCAAGGACAACGAGATCCGCTGGATCATCGACTGGGCACGCTTCCATCGCCACTTGCACGGGGCCGATGCGCTGCTGTTCTACGACAATGCCTCCACCCGCTATGATGCCGACGAACTGCGCCGCCGCCTGGGTGAGGCGCTGCCGGACATGGCGATCGAGGTGATAGACTGGCCCTACATCTACGGCCCGCAGGCAGGCCCCGGCTGGGCGGTGAACGGCGTCGAGCCCGACTGGGACTCCGATTACTGCCAGGTCGGCGTGTTGCAGCACGCCCGCTTCCGCTTCCTGCGCGATGCGAAGAGCGTGATGCACAACGACGTAGACGAACTGGTGATCGGCAATCAGGGTCGCGGCATTTTTGAAGCGACGGAGAAGAGCCGCACCGGGCTGGTCAAATTCGAGGGCCGGTGGATCTCGGTAGTGGGCGAGAAGCCGGTCGATCCCGCGCTCTGCCGCCACGCCGATTTCGTGTTCGACGAAGGGCTCGAACTGCCCAACAGCCCGCCGAAATGGTGCATCCGCCCGCAGGCCTTCTCACGCCAGATCAGCTGGGGGGTGCACAATATCTTCGGTGCCAAAGGCAACGAAGTGGCGAGCGAGGAATTCCTGTTCCGCCACTTCCGCGGGGTGACCACCAACTGGAATTATGAACGCTGGTCCGACACGCAGCCCGATACCTCCTCTTTGGAGCGCGATGACACATTGGTAACGGCGATGGAGACAGCGGGGATCCGGGAAGCATGCCAACCCGCCGATGAAGACCGCGCCGCCGCCTGAAATCCCGGCGTACCCATGACGTTTGGGCCTTTGTCCAAGGCGTGATAAGGTGAACCTGCTCGCGGCTGGAGGGACACATCCGCTGGCGGGAGAGAATGCGATGAACTGGCTGCCCTTCACAGCCGCGCTGGTACTGACTGCTTCTGCTGCGGGTGCAACGCCGCAGGGGAACGAGCACGAGCCTGCGACCGATCCCGTGCCGCAGGCTGCCCCGGTGGCCGAGGTGCCCCTTTACGAAACTATCGAAATGCAGGCCGAACGCTATCGGCGGCTGACCGTCCCCGTCACCATCATGGGCGAAGGGCCATTCCGCTTCATGGTCGATACCGGGGCGCAGGCCACCGTGCTCTCAACCGCGCTCGCCGAGCAGCTGCAACTGTTCGACCGTGAAAGTGCTACACTAGTCGGTATGGCCAGCAGCCGCGTAGTGCAGACCACGATGGTGCCCGATTTCTCGCTCGGCACCCGCAGCTTCGTCATCCGCACCGCGCCGATTGTCGAAGGCGCGCATATCGGCGGGGCGGACGGAATTCTGGGGCTGGATTCCTTGCAGGACCAACGCGTCCTGATCGACTTCGAACACGGCGAGCTGACGGTGGCGGATAGCGACAGCAGCCGGGGCACTGGCGGTTATGAGATCGTGGTGCGGGCACGTGAGCGGCTCGGCCAGCTCATCATCCATCGCGCCCGGATCGACGGGGTGCGCACTTCGGTCATCATCGATACCGGGGCGACCGGCTCGATCGGCAATCCGGCCTTGCAACAACGCCTCAGCCGCCGCCGCACGCTGATGGACGATGCGGTGATGACCGATGTCAACGGCGTGCAGATCACCGGCGAGACGCGGATCGTCGGGCGGCTGGAAATGGGGCGGATGCAGCTTGCCAACATCCCTGTATCCTTCGCCGATTCGCCTACTTTTCGCGCGCTGAACCTGGCTGATGAGCCCGCGCTCATCCTCGGAATGAGCGAACTCAGGATGTTCCGCCGCGTCGCCATCGATTTCCGCACCCGCCGGGTGCTGTTCGACATGCCCGACGGCAGTCTGTTGGGGGACGGATGGAACTTTAACGAGCGCGCCACCCGCCTGTGAGGGTTCTCACAATCGAAACCCAGATTGGGTGCCGCTCCCGGTCGATCCAATATGCCCTGCAGCAGTACAATCCCAGATCCCGGAGTCGTTGCGGACCAAGAACCGGGCGTAAGGTAGCCTCCAGATAACTGGATCTTTTGCTATGCATATAAGAATTTTCTTATATGCTTATGTCACGATGCTGACCGAAACCATCCTTCGCGCTCTGGGCGATTCGTCGCGGTTGCGTATCCTGCGGCTGATACACCGGATGGAGCTTGCAGTGGGTGAACTGGCGCAGGTGCTGGGGCAGAGCCAGCCGCGCGTTTCGCAGCATGTTGCCAGGCTGGTCGATGCCGGTCTGGCGCAGCGCCACCGCGAGGGGAGCTGGGTGTTCCTGCGCCCCGCGCAACAAGGCGAACCGCTTCACGATGCGGTTGCCCGCCTGCTCGCCACGGCCGAGGCAGAGGACGCCGCATTCGGCGCGCTGGCGCAGGCCGACCGCGCGCGGCTGGAAACCATTCGCGCTGCTCGCGCTGCCGAGGCCGATGCCTATTTCGCCCGCCATGCCAAGGACTGGGACTCACTGCGAGCCATGCTCGTCCCGCCCGCGCAGGTTGAAAGCGCCCTGCTCGCCGCGCTGGCGGGGGAAGCGATCGGCCAGGTGCTCGATATCGGCACCGGCACCGGGCGGATCGCGCAATTGCTCCGCCCCCTCGCAGACAGCGTCACCGCCTTCGACAAAAGCCCGGAAATGCTTCGCCTTGCCCGCGCGCGGCTGCCTGCCAGTGCCAATGAAAGCCAGGGTGCGGCGGTGACTTTCGAGCAAGGCGATTTCACCGCCCTGCCCTTCCCCGCTGCCAGTTTCGACACCGTGGCGCTCCACCATGTGCTGCATTACGCGCAGCATCCCGAAGCTGCGCTGGCCGAAGCCGCGCGCGTTTGCCGTCCCGGCGGGCGCATTCTGATCGCCGACCTTGCCGCGCACGATCGTGAGGAATTGCGCAGCCGTCATGCCCACACCCGGCTGGGATTCGGCGAAGAAGCGCTGGCCAAGGCGCTCGCCCAGGCCGGTTTCGTCCCCGCTCCGCCCGTCAAAGTCCCCGGCGGCGAGATCGCCACCATCATCTGGACCGGCAGCCGCCAGCCCGCCGCCCCATCCACCGCTCGAATCGCAGGCACCGCATGACCATTCCCCATTTCCCCCCGCAAGCGCCCGAATTCGCCACCACCCCGATCTTCGCGGGCCTGCCCGGCGATATCGAAGTGTCGTTCGAATTCTTCCCCCCTGCTCCGGGCGTTGCCGAGGACAAGCTGTTCGAAGCATTGAAGCCGCTGGCCAGCCTCGCTCCGCGCTTCGTCAGCATCACCTACGGCGCCGGCGGCTCCACGCGCGAGCGCAGCTTTGCCACGATTGCCCGCGTGATGGGCGAGAGCGATGTGCCGGTGGCCGCGCACCTCACCTGCGTGCGCGCAAGCAAGGCCGAGACCAACGCCACCGCCGAACGCCTCTGGGGCATGGGCGTCCGCCATATCGTCGCGCTGCGAGGTGATGCGGGCGCGCCGGGTGCCCCCTTCGCGCCGCACCCCGAAGGCTATGCCAGCGCCGCCGATCTGGTCGCGGGCCTCAAGGCCCTGCACCCGTTCGAGATTTCGGTCTCGGCCTATCCCGAGTGCCATCCGGAAGCCGAAAGCCCGCAGGCCGAGATCGACTACCTCAAGCGCAAGTTCGATGCCGGCGCGGACCGGGCGATCACCCAGTTCTTCTTCTCGTCGGAATGCTTCTTCCGCTTCCGCGACCGCGCGGCGGCGGCGGGAATCACCCAGCCGATCGTGCCCGGCATCCTGCCCGTCACCAACCTTGCGCGCACCCGCAAGCTGGCGGCGCAGTGCGGCGCGGACGTGCCGCACTGGCTGATCGAACTGATGGAAGGGCTCGACGTGTTCCCCCGCGCCCGCGAGCACGTGGCCGCCACCGTCACCGCCGAATTCTGCCGCCGCCTCTATGCCGAGGACGTCAAGAAGTTCCACTTCTACACCCTCAACCGGGCGGAGCTGACCTACTCGACCTGCCACCTGCTCGGCCTGCGCGGCAGCGGTTTCGCGATGGAGATGGCAGCATGAACAAGCGGGACCAACTGCTGGCCCAAGCCGCCCAGCGCGTGCTGATCTTCGACGGCGCGTTCGGCACCCAGATCCAGGACCGCCGCCTGTCCGAAGCCGATTTCGCGGGCGATCTTGGTCTGGCTGCGGACCAGAAGGGCAACAACGATATCCTCGCGCTGACTCGCCCCGACGTGATCGCCGACGTTACCCGCGCCTATCTGGCGGCGGGATCGGATATGGTCTCGACCAACACCTTTTCAGCCAACCGCATCAGCCAGGCCGATTACGCCGCCGAAGGGCTGGTGCGCGAAATCAACCTCGCTTCCGCCCGCATCGCGCGCGAACTGGCGGACGAATTCGCCGCCAGCGATGGCCGTCCGCGCTTTGTCGCCGGAGCCATCGGGCCGACCAACAAGACGCTCTCGCTCAGCCCCGATGTCGAAGACCCCGGCTACCGCGAGATCGATTTCGATTACCTGACCGCCGTCTATCGCGACCAGGCCGAGGCGCTCGTGGAAGGCGGAGCGGACTTCATCCTTGTCGAGACCATTTTCGACACGCTCAACGCCAAGTCCGCCATCATGGCCGTGCGGCAACTGGCCGAAGCGCTGGGACGCGACGTGCCGCTGATGCTGTCGATGACACTGACCGACCTGTCGGGCCGCAACCTGTCCGGGCATACGGTGGAAGCCTTCTGGAATGCGGTGCGCCACGCAAACCCCGTCACCATCGGCCTCAATTGCAGCTTTGGCGCCGAGCAACTCCGCCCGCACATCCAGCACCTTTCCAGCGTGGCCGACACCCTGCTGCTCGCCTATCCCAACGCTGGCCTGCCCAACGAGTTGGGCGAATACGACGAAGCACCGCACACCACGGCGGGGCTGGTCGGCGAATGGGCGGACCACGGCCGCGTCAATATCATCGGCGGCTGCTGCGGCTCCACCCCGGAGCACATCGCCGCCATGGCCGCGCGTGTTGCGGGCCTCACCCCCCGCGCCATCCCCACTCGCGAGCCGAAGATCCGGCTGGCGGGGCTCGAACCTTTCACGATTGCTGCATAATCCCCCTCCCGCTTGCGGGAGGGTTAGGGGAGGGCCTGTCACAGCCTTCCCCACAGGCCCTCCCCCGGCCCCTCCCGCAAGCGGGAGGGGAGAAGGAATACGAATGACCTCCACTCCCAAGACCGCCACTTTCGTCAATATCGGCGAGCGTACTAATGTCACCGGATCGGCGGCGTTCAAAAAGCTCATCATGGCGGGCGACTATCCCGCTGCGGTCGAAGTCGCGCGCCAGCAGGTCGAGAACGGCGCGCAGGTGATCGACGTGAACATGGACGAGGGGCTGCTCGATGCGGTCCACGCCATGACCACTTTCCTCAAGCTGATCGCCGCCGAACCGGATATCGCCCGCGTGCCGGTGATGATCGACAGCTCCAAGTGGGAAGTGATCGAGGCGGGGCTGAAATGCGTCTCCGGCAAGCCGATCGTCAATTCGATCAGCCTCAAGGAAGGCGAAGAGCCGTTCCTCGAAGCCGTGCGCAAGTGCCGCGATTATGGCGCTGCCGCCGTGGTGATGGCCTTCGACGAGAAGGGCCAGGCCGACACCAAGCAGCGCAAGGTCGAGATTTGCGAGCGCGCCTACAAGCTGATGCTCGCCAATGGCTTTCCCGCCGAAGACATCATTTTCGACGCCAATATCTTCGCCGTCGCCACCGGGATGGAGGAGCATGACCGCTACGGGCTCGACTTCATCGAGGCCGTGGGCGAGATCAAGACGCGCTGCCCGCACGCGCTGACCAGCGGCGGCCTCTCCAATCTCAGCTTCAGCTTTCGCGGCAACGAGCCGGTGCGCCGGGCGATCCATTCGGTGTTTCTTTACCATGCGATCCCCGCGGGGCTCGACATGGCCATTGTCAACGCCGGGCAACTTGATGTGTACGACACCATCGATCCGGTGCTGCGCGATGCCTGCGAGGACGTGGTGCTCGCCCGCCGCCCCGATGCGACCGAGCGGTTGATCGCGCTGGCCGAAAGCTATCGCGGCACCGACGCGGTGGCGGAGAAGGCAGCGGCGGAATGGCGCTCGCTCCCCGTTGCCAAGCGGCTTGAATATGCGCTGGTCAAGGGGATCGACGCGCATATCGTCGAAGATACCGAAGAAGCACGGCAGACCGTCACGCGCCCGATCGAAGTGATCGAAGGCCCGCTGATGGACGGGATGAACGTGGTCGGCGACCTGTTCGGTTCTGGCAAGATGTTCCTGCCGCAGGTGGTCAAGTCGGCGCGGGTGATGAAGAAGGCGGTCGCCCACCTCATTCCGTTCATCGAAGCCGCCAAGGAAGCCGGGGCCAAGCCCAAGGGCAAGATCGTGATGGCGACGGTGAAGGGCGACGTCCACGATATCGGCAAGAACATCGTCGGCGTGGTGTTGCAGTGCAACGGCTACGAAGTGATCGATCTCGGCGTGATGGTGCCGTGGTCCACCATCCTCGACACCGCGCGCAAGGAGCAGGCGGACATCATCGGTCTGTCGGGCCTCATCACGCCTTCGCTCGACGAAATGGTGACGGTTGCGGAGGAAATGCAGCGCGCCGGGATGAACCTGCCGCTGCTGATCGGCGGAGCGACCACCAGCCGCCTGCATACCGCGCTGCGGATCGACACCGGCTATGAAGGGCCGGTGATCCACGTGCTCGATGCCAGCCGCGCGGTGGGCGTGGCCAGCCGCCTGCTGTCGGACACCCAGAAGGCGGCGTTGGTCGAGGAAACCAAGGACGAATACCAGGCGATGCGCGACAAGCGCGCCGGGGCGACGCAGAGCACCCTGCTGACACTGGCCGGAGCCCGCGCCAAGGCGTTCACGCCGGATCTGTCGAAGAAAGCTCCCGCACCCGCGCAGCCGGGGCTGCACGTGTTCGATGACTGGGACCTGGCCGACCTGCTCGAAGTGTTCGACTGGACGCCGTTCTTCCGCAGCTGGGAACTGGCGGGGAACTACCCTGCGATCCTCGACGACGAAGTGGTGGGCGAAAGCGCCCGCACGCTGAAGGCCGACGCCGATGCGATGCTGGAGACGATCATCGCCGAAAAATGGCTGACCGCGAAGGGCGTGTGCGGCTTCTGGCCGTGCCGGCGCGAAGAGGATGATATTCTCCTTTCTCCCCTCCCGCTGGCGGGAGGGGCCGGGGGTGGGCCTGAAATGCAGGGCGTGGTCGTTCCCACCCCTGACCCCTCCCGCCAGCGGGAGGGGGAGATTCGTCTCCCCATGCTCCGCCAGCAGGTCGCCAAGAGCCGCGACCGCGCGAACTACTGCCTCGCCGATTTCATCGATCCGGCGGGCGACTGGATCGGCGGCTTCGGCGTCGCCATCCACGGCATCGATCCGCACATCGCCCGCTTCAAGGCGGAACACGACGACTATTCGGACATCCTGCTGAAAGCCTTGGCGGACCGCTTCGCCGAAGCCTTTGCCGAACGCCTGCACCAGCACGTCCGCACCACGCTGTGGGCCTACGCGCCGGACGAGAACCTCTCCAACGAGGACCTGGTCCGGGAACGCTACGCCGGAATCCGTCCTGCGCCGGGCTATCCCGCCTGCCCCGATCACTCGCTCAAGCCGACGCTGTTCGACCTGCTGGATGCGGGCACCAACGCCGGGATGGTGCTCACCGAAAGCAACGCCATGCTTCCGACCAGCGCCGTCAGCGGCCTCTATTTCGCCCATCCCGAAGCCAGCTATTTCGGCGTCGCGCGGATCGGGCGAGACCAGCTGGAGGACTATGCCGACCGGCGCGGTATGGATCGCGGTGTGGCGGAGCGGTGGCTGCGGCCCAATCTCGACTGAACGCAAACCATGCACCTTCGGCCCCTTGCGTAACAGGTTCAAGTGGTTACAACCGGCACCATAACCAGAACGCTAACGGGACTTACGCACTGGCATGACAAACCGCGTCTTCACGGCGATTGCATCGCTGTTTCTTCTCGCCATCACGCTCGCTCCCGCCGCACAGGCGCGTGACTGGTACGTTGCCGAAACCGAACATTTCATCGTCTATTCCGAAGATACGGAACGCGGAACGCGCGAGTTCGCGCAGGATCTTGAACGGCTCGACGAAGTCTTGCGCATTCTCACCGGAGTCGGTCAGGATGACGAGGACCTCCCGGAATCGAGCAAGGTCACCGTGTTCAGGTTTGGCAGCACGGCAGATATGTCTGCTCTCGCGGCGAATAATCGCAACAGCGGCATTGGTGGCTTTTTCATCGGCAGGGCGCACGGATCGGTGGCCTTCGTTCCCCGGACGCAGGATCGCCGCCGCGAGCGGAGCGCGCAACAAGGGATCGATCGAGACATGATGCTCGATCCCAAGGCCACGCTGTTCCACGAATATGTGCATTACTTCATGTTCCAGCATCGCGATGCGCCCTATCCGCTGTGGTACAGCGAAGGCTTCGCGGAACTGTTCTCGAACGTCGAGTTTGAGGAGGATCACTTCATCATCGGCGAAGTTCCGAGCTGGCGCAGCGCTTCGCTGGCGACCATCTCCATCGATCTCGAAGACACTTTCGATCCGCCCGCACGGCCAGATCGCTACACAACCGGGCGGACTTATGCGCATGGCTGGCTGATTGCGAGCCATCTCAATCTGAATGCCGAGCGCCGGGGGCAGATGTCCAATTACATGGCAGCCATTGCCCAGGGCAGGACACCGATGGAAGCAGCCGAAGTGGCCTTTGGCGATCTGGATGTCCTGCGGCGCGAACTGGAGGATTTCCGGCAGGGGCGCGCGCGCACTCTTCGGGTGCCCTATGCTGTCGATGCCGATCCGGCCGTGGAAATCCGTGCGCTGGACGAAGCCGAAGCAGCGCGCATGGACTTGATGATCCTGTCCAAGCGCGGTGTGGACGAGGACGAAGCCCGGCGGCTGGTGACGCAGGCGCGCAGCCTGGTGGCAAGCTATCCGCAAAGTACCGCGGTGCTGCTCGCGGCTGCCGAAGCCGAGTTCGATGCCCGCAATTACGATGAGGCGGAAAGCCTTGCCCAGCGGGTGCTGGAAATCGATCCCGGTTCGACAATGGCGGCAATCTACTATGCCGATGTCGCGCTGCAACGTTCGTTCACAGATCCGGCCCAACTGAGTGTCGCCCGCAGCCGATTTGCTGCGGCGAACCGGATGGAGAACGACCACGCCTATCCGCTCTATGCCTATTATCTCACCTACCTGTTCGACGAAGGGCAGGAAATTCCCGAAGATGCCAAGATCGCGCTCGAGGCCGCCTTCGGCTACGCGGCCTTCGACAGCAGCGTGCGGCAGGCTCTGATCCATCTGCTGCTGACAGAGAACCGGCCCGACGAGGCACGGGTTCTGGGGTCAGGATATCTCTCCGGGCGTGGCGGCTTCGCCTGCATGATGCGCAAGAAGTTCGACGAGTTTACCGCGGGCAACACCGCCCCGCTGCTGGAGGAAGTGCGCCCCGATCACCCCGGCGAATATCTCGACGAAGCCGCACGCGAAGCACGGAACGACGAGCAGGAAGCCGAGATCAGGGAATACGGCTGCGAGGTGGAGGGCGACTGAGACACGGCCTCCATGGCCGCGCCCGTCCTCGTCCTGATCCTCGGCGACCAGCTCTCTCCGGCCATCGCCTCGCTGAAAGGCTGCGACAGGGACCACACCATCGTGCTGATGATGGAGGTGTGGGACGAGGCGACCTACGTCCGGCATCACCAGCAGAAGATCGCGCTGATCTTCTCCGCCATGCGCCACTTCGCTGCCGGGCTGGCGGCGGACGGCTGGCGGGTCGATTACGTCCGCCTCAGCGATCCCGACAACGCCGGCAGCTTCACCGGCGAACTGGCCCGCGCCGTCGAACGTCACCAGCCGCGCGCGATCCGCGTGGTCGAGGCGGGCGAGTGGCGGGTGCAGCGCGAGATCGACCTCTGGGCGGACAAATTCGCCTGCCCCGTCGACATACTGCCCGATGACCGCTTCCTCTGCTCGATCGCCGAATTCCGCGACTGGGCCGAGGGCCGCGCGCAGCTCCGCATGGAGTACTTCTACCGCGCAATGCGCCGCAAAACCGGGCTGCTGATCGAGCCCGACGGCACACCCACTGGCGGCGAATGGAACTACGACGCCGCCAACCGTAAGCCGCCCAAGGGCAACATGTTCGCCCCCCGGCGCCCGCGCTTCGCCCCCGATGCCACCACCGCCGAGGTCATCGCACTGGTGCAGCAGCGCTTCGGCA
Organism: Erythrobacter sp.; assembly: GCA_019739335.1. NCBI lineage: Bacteria > Pseudomonadati > Pseudomonadota > Alphaproteobacteria > Sphingomonadales > Erythrobacteraceae > Erythrobacter > Erythrobacter sp. The sequence goes on along the minus strand of CP073261.1, from coordinate 1,828,573 downwards.
CCCACTTCGGCACGCTCGACACCTTCGCCTGGCCCGTCACCCGCGCCCAGGCCGAAGAGGCGGCAGACAGCTTCATCACCCAGCGCCTCGCCAGCTTCGGCGACTACCAGGACGCGATGGTCCACGGGCAGGACGACCTGTGGCACTCGCTCCTCAGCACCTCGCTCAACTGCGGCCTGCTCGATCCGCTCGACCTGTGCCGCCGCGCCGAGGCCGCCTACCGCGCCGGCAAGGTGCCGCTCAATTCCGCCGAGGGCTTCATCCGCCAGATCATCGGCTGGCGCGAGTATGTGCGCGGCTTCTACTGGCTGCACATGCCCGGCCTTGCCGCCGACAACGCGCTCGACGCCACCCGCCCGCTGCCCGAGTTCTACTGGACCGGCGACACAGACATGCGCTGCATGGCCGATGCCTTGCGCTCCACCCGCGACAATGCCCACGCCCACCACATCCAGCGGCTGATGGTGCTCGGCAACTTCGCCCTGCTCGCCGGGATCGCGCCGCGCGAGGTGCAGGACTGGTACCTCGCCGTCTATGCCGACGCCTACGAATGGGTCGAACTGCCCAATGTCGCGGCGATGGTGCTCTATGCCGATGGCGGGCGGCTGGCGAGCAAGCCCTATGCGGCCAGCGGCAATTACATCAACACCATGTCGGACTACTGCAAGCAGTGCCGCTACAAGGTGGCGCAGAAGACCGGCGAGGGCGCCTGCCCGTTTAACCCGCTCTACTGGCACTTCATGGACCGCCACCGCGAACGGCTGGAACGCAACCCCCGGATCGGCCGGATCTTTGCCACCTGGGACCGGATGGGCGAGGCGAAACAGCGCGAATATCTCGCCAGCGCTGAAGCCTTCCTCGCCACGCTGGAACCTGCCAGGCCGGGCTGGGCGCGGGCGGTGCCGGCGGGCATTGTGGACCACTGACCGGGGGCTTTTCCGAAACTTTGCCGAACCGCGATCGAGCTTCACCCATTGCCCCTCGCTTCCCTCGCGTCGAGCCGCCGCAGCAGCCGGAAAAGCGCGGAATTGTGCGGTTTGCGGCGGATCGCGGTCATCGCCCCGCGATAGATTACCGGCTGGACGAGACCCGCCTCGACCTGCGCAATCAGCGCCGCAACAGTGACCTTTCGATAATCGAACTTTGCGCGCGGGGTGTGGCCGGAACCGGGCGGCGAGAGCACATGATCCCAGGCCCGCGCAAAGTCCTCCGCCCCTGCCCGCACGCGCAACCGATGCGGCGCTTCGCGCGCCATCCCCACCCCCCGCGCCGCCGCCGCGACCGATCCGGTGGCATAGAGCAAGGCCAGAAACTGGCACTGCCGCGCAACCGTCCAACCGTCCCGCCGCGACCGCAACGGGACCGGCGCGAACAGCGGAGGCCGCCTGCGGACACGATGCGCGGGGAGTTTCGCCATGCGGGCGAGGGTATGGGGGATTGGGGGGGTAGGAAAGAACTTAGCGCAATCGCACCCGCACCCGCACCCTTGCCTTACCCTTCCGAAAGAAACTCGATCTCCAATTCGAATTCCTCGCCCAGCGATTGCAGATGGTGCGGAACCGTGGGCGGCACGATGATGGTTTGCCTGGCCCTCACCACCGCCACGCCCCCCTTGTCCGCCCCATCATCATCCCAGACAAAGCCGATGCTGCCCGACTTGACTTCAACCCTGCCCCAGTTGCCTTCCTTCAGGCGATGTTCGCGCAGCAGGCCGCCGGGGAGGTTGGCGGAAGTGAACGGCCCGATGCGGCGATAGCTTGTGACCGCCTCCGGGAGAGCGAAGCGGTTCGCGGTCAAATTGCGGCACCCGAAAGTGCGATGATGATCGCCACGGCCAGCCCGAACAGTGCCACCGCCAGCGGGACCACAAGGATCTGCCCATAGACGGCCTTGCGGTCCATCGGCCCGAAATGCGTCATCAGGAAACCGTCACGATCCAGAACCGATTGCTTCGCCCCCGGATTTTGCGCGATCAGCACCCGCGCCACGGCGAAGAAGACGGTGACATAGACCAGCGAAATCGCAATGCCGAAAGCGGCCTTGCCGCTGCCTCCGAGTGCCGCAAACATGCTGGCAAGGAACAGGCCGTAGCAGGCGATCATCGCCACCCAGATCCGGCCGGGAAGCTCGAACCCGCGCGCTTCGGGCTGCGCCACGGGGCTATCGACAGGGGCAATCGCAATGGCGATTTCGGGGAGCATGTCGGGATAGCGTTCGGCAACTTCGTATTCCCGGCGATCTGTTGCATGGTCAAACATGGGGAAGGCTCCTTTTTGCGCGGCATCCTTCGATGCCCTCTCTCTTGATGGCGATTCCGGTGAGCAGGCTTTCGGCAATCATCCGCGCGCGCGCAGCGACCAGCCGGGTGGCGCGCGGCTCTTCCTCCATGGCGCGAAGGTTCGCGTAGAAAAGGTCAAGCCAGCGGGTGAAATGCACTTCGGTAAGGCCGGGAATGGCCATGTGCCTGGCCATCGGATTGCCCGAAAACTCACCGCTGTTGTGCAGGATCGAACGCCAGAACTGTTTCATCCGCGCCAGATGAACGGGCCAGTCGGCAATGCGTTCGGCGAAGATCGGGCCGAGCAATTCGTCCGTCCGGATGGATGCGTAAAACCGCTCGACCATTTCGGAAATGAAGACGCTGTCGATCCCCATCGCCTCGGCTTCGGCACGCTTGGCCGCGCGGGCATGGAGAGCGTGTTGGCGGGCATCATCGATCTGGGCAGCCTGGGACATTGGTTCGACTCATATATCGGTATCTGAAATACCTAATTAGACGGCTTGCCGATAAAAGCAATATCTTATATACCTATTAAATGCAGCTCAGCTTGAAGACCGATTATGCCCTGCGTATGCTGATGGCGCTGGCTTCCACCGAAGGGGTCCTCTCGGTCGAATGGATGGCGGAACATTACGGCATATCGCGCAACCACCTCGCCAAGGTGGCGCAGCAGCTCAACGCTGCCGGCTATGTCGAAACCACGCGCGGGCGGACGGGCGGGATGCGGCTCGCCCGAACGCCTGAGCAGATCAATATCGGCGCTGTGGTGCGCGAATTCGAACGGTTCGAAGGGTTCGTCACCTGCATGGGCGGCGAAGGAAATTGCGTGATCAACGGCGTGTGCGGATTGAAACCGGCGCTGGGTGGCGCGCTGCAGGCCTTCCTGACCTATCTGGAGCGATATACGCTGGCTGATATTGCCGACCGGCCCGATGCCATTCTGGCGCGGCTGGAATCGCATCGGGCGTAAACGACCGGCATTACCGGACTGGCTATCCAACCTCCGTCTTGTCCCGATCTCCAACCTACGCCAAGGAGGGCCCCCACAGCCAACCCCGGACCCCTCCCCACACCCCCCCATGCGCAAAGCCCTCCCCATCATCGCCGCGCTTGTCGCCACGCTCGCGCTGTTCTTCGGGGCGGCGTTCGGGTTCGATGCTTCGGCGGTGCGGGTTGCCTTGGGGATCACGCCGCCGCTCGATGTGCCCTATGTCACCACCCGCTCGGCCATGGTCGATGCCATGCTCGACATGGCGCAGGTGGCCGAGGGCGATCATGTGATCGACCTGGGCACCGGGGACGGGCGCATCCTGCTCGCCGCCGCGCGGGACCGGGGCGCGGGCGGCTTGGGCGTGGACCTCGATCCGACGCTGATCGAAGACGCGCGCGAGGAGGCGGAGCGGCTGGGCCTTTCGGAGCGCGTTACCTTCCGCGAGCAGGACCTGTTCGCAACCCCGCTGGCCGAGGCGGACGTGGTGACGATGTTCCTCCTCCCCGAAGTCAACCTGCGGCTGCGCCCGCGCCTGCTCGCCGAGCTGCGCCCCGGTGCCCGCGTGGTCAGCAACCGCTTCGACATGGGCGACTGGCGCGCCGACGAGATCCGCCGGGTGAGCGGGTACAACGCCTATCTGTGGGTGGTACCCGCGCAGGTGGCGGGGGAATGGCGGCTGGAGGTGGACGGGCAGGCGGTACCGCTGGTGCTCGAACAGCGCTACCAGGAAGTCAGCGGTACGGCGACGGTGGCGGGCGAGGTGCGCCCAATCGCGGCGGTGTTGCGTGGGGGGGAGCTGCGCTTCAGCTTCGAACTGGATGGCGAGCGGCGAGCATTTGCGGGCGTGGTGGCGGGGGAGCGGCTGGTTCCTGCCGATGGAGCAGCGTGGCAGGCCGCGCTGGTCAGCGAGTAGCAGGCGGCGGCGCTGTCAGGCCGCGTCGGACTGTTTGAGCGAAGGCGCAAGGATCCAGAACCCGCCCGATGCGGCGCTGCTCAGCGAGGCGAGTGGCCTGCCGTCTTCGAACAGTTCGATTGCGCGGCCGTCGCAGTTGCGCTGGGCGCGGAACAGCGCTTCTTCGGCATCGGTCGCGGCGAATTCGATTGCACTTCCCGGCGCTTCCCGCCCGGACTTCCATTCCATGCGATAATTATGCCTTAAAGTTCTGTTCCGTTCACCCATGCGACCGACTCCTTAATGTCAGCGCATTGTTCCCGATTCGCGGATTTGCGGCCATTACAAAGGTTTGGTTCGCAGCATATTTGGCGCCGTAGTTCTCCGTAGGTCGTATCCGTTAACCGGACTGTCCCTCGCGCCGCAGCAGTTCGGCCTTGATCTCCAGCCCGTAGGCATAGCCGCCCAGCTTGCCGTCCGCCGCGATTACCCGGTGGCAGGGGATCAGCACCGCCACATGGTTCGCTCCGTTCGCCCCGCCCACCGCGCGGCTGGCCTTGGGCTGGCCGAGCCTGGCCGCGAGTTGGCCGTAGCTGAGCGTCTGCCCCGGCGGGATGCGGCGCAGTTCCTCCCACACGCGCTGCTGGAACGCGGTGCCCTGGACATCGAGCGGGATCGCCTGCGCGGAGCCGGGGGCTTCGACTGCCGCCGTCACCTGTTCGAACAGGGCTTGGAATGACTCACCGGCGGGGATCAGCTCGGCTTTGGGGAAGCGGGCGCGCAGTTCGCTCTCGCCCTCGTTGAAGGCGAGGCAGCACACCCCTTTGTCGGTTGCGGCGACGAGCATCGGGCCGAGGGTGGTTTCCACCACCGCCCAATGGATCGCCCGCCCCGCCCCGCCATTGCGCCATTCGCTCGCCGTCATGCCAACATCCCTCTGGTCATCATAAAAGCGCGAAGGGGCGGAATAGCCCGCGGCATAGATCGCATCGCTCACCCGCTCCTCCCCCGCCAGCGCTTCCCCGGCCCGCTCGCGCCGCAGGGCACGGGAGTAGGCGGCGGGCGAGAGGCCGACCGCGCGGGCGAAAATGCGCTGGAAATGGGTGGGGGAATAGCCGGTCACTGCTCCCAGCTTCTCCAACGGCACTGCCCCTTCCGCATCGCGCAACAGGGCGAGCGCCTGCAAGACCGCCGCTTCCTCGCGGCTCTGCTGATCGGGCGCGCAGCGTTTGCAGGCGCGCAGGCCCGCTGCCTCGGCTGCCTCGGGCGTGGCATAGAAACGCACGTTCTCCCGCTTGGGTGCGCGGGCCGGGCACGAGGGGCGGCAGTAGATCCCGGTCGAATGCACGCCGGTGACGAAAACGCCATCGAAGCGGCGGTCCTTCGCCAGCGCGATACGCCAGCACTCGGAATCAGTGAGGGGTTGGTCTGTCATGCCGCCTGCATAGCCTTACCCGCAATGCTGCGCGTCCCGAAGCTTGCGGTCAATGTCGCGTGCATTAGAGAGAGCTGTGATGACCCGCCTGTTCTCCCTGCTTACGCTGCTGCTCGCCATGGTGCTGGCGCTGCACCCAGCCCCCGCCAGCGCCGACCCCGCCGATATCGACGCGGCCACGCGCGGCGTGGTGCGGGTGGTGATCATCGGCAATGACGGCGGCGAGATCTTTCCGGTCTCGCACGGAACCGGCTTTGCCGTGGGGGGAGAGCGGATCGTCACCAATGCCCACGTGGTGCAGCAGGCAATAGCGGACAACCGGCTGGCGATCGGCATCGTCCCCGCCGATGGCGACCGCGCGGTCTATGCCCGGCTCGTTGCAGTCAGCGTGCGCAACGATCTGGCGCTGCTCGAGGCGACCGAACCGCTCGGCCTGCCGCCGCTGACCGTGGCGGGCAATCCGGCCCAGTCGGGCGCGGTCACCGCCATCGGCTATCCGCTCAATGTGGACCGGGCGCAGGGGCTCAGCTTTTCGGACATGTTCCGCGCCCAGCCCCCGGTTACCGCTACCGGCTTCCTTTCGGGCCGCCGCCCCAGCCGCGAAATGGACACGCTGCTCCACACCGCGCCGATCGCGGCGGGCAACAGTGGCGGACCACTGGTGGACGACTGCGGGCGAGTGATCGGGGTCAATTCGTTCGGCACGCTGAGCGAGGGGTCGGGCGCGGAATTCTTTTTCGCCATTTCCACCCGCGAGCTGCTGCCGTTCCTGCGCGCCAACAATGTCACCCCGCGCCTGAACGCTGCCGAATGCCGCAGCCTGGCTGAACTCGATGCCGAAGAACGCGCCCGGCAGACCGCCGCGCAAGACGCGGCCGAACGCGCCGCCGAAGCTGAAAGCGAAGCCAGCGCCGAACGCACTGCCGAACTGCGCCGCGCGATGGGCTATGAAGTCATGACCGAGCGCGACAACGGCCTTGCGCTCGCTTTCCTGTTCCTGCTGCTCGGGATCGGCGCGAGTGCGCTGGCAGGGTTCGGCCATTTCCGGCAGGATTTCCGCCTGCGCGCCGCCGCCGGGAGCGTGGCCGTAGTGGCAATCGTGGCAGCGAGCGTCGCCTGGTTCACCCGCCCCTCCTTCGCGCAGATCGACCACCGCGTGGAGGATGCCTTGCGCACGTCGATGGCGGAGGCCGAGACCGGCGAAATCGCGCTGGCGGCTCCCACGGATGAAGCGGCCTACACGTGCGTCCTCGATGCCACACGCAGCCGCGTGGTCGGCGATCCGGAGGAGGATATCCCGCTGGAATGGTCCGCCGACGGCTGCGTCAACGAACGCACCCAGTACGGGCTCGAAAGCGGCGAATGGACCCGCGTGTTCGTGCCCGCGAGCGAGGCCGCCGTCTCGATCAATCGCTTCGATCCGGACAAGGGCGAACTGGTGATGGAACGCTACCTGCTGGACCGCGCTTCGATGTCCACCGCCCGGACTGCGCGGGGGGATTATGCGGCTCCGTCATGCGGTGCAGGGGAAGATGCTGCGCGTGAACTGGGGAGCCACCAGGCGGCGATTTTGGCGGGATTGCCGGAGCGGCCGAACGAGCGGCTGGTTTATCGGTGTGAGGCCGCATCCGAGTCCTCGGGAGCAAATTGATTAGCACCACCCCCGCTCACCCTGAGCTCCTCGAAGGGCAGCCAGCCCGCCAGCCCCGCGCGAAGCATTGTGGCTATGCTTCGACAGGCTCAGCATGAGCGGGTATTGGGAGGGCGCACCCACAAACCCTATTCCCCCGCACCACCACCCACCCCACCGGGTTGCATCGCAGCAAAGCCGATGCTAGGCGCGCGCCAGCCGTGACGGGGTCTTGCATCCCGATTCCCCGGCATCACACTTTTTCCGTTACTCGGACCCAAGAGGACTTCGCGCGTGGAGCTTTCCGCCGGTATAAAGGCAAGCCTGGCAGGGCGTTATGCCAGCGCTCTATTCGATCTTGCCAGTGAGGCGGGCACCGTCACGGCGGTGGAGAACGATCTCGACCGGCTCGATGCCGCCCTGCGCGAATCGGCAGACCTGCGTGCGCTGATCACCAATCCGGAAATCAGCCGCACCCAGATCGCCGCCGCGATGGCGGGCGTGGGCAATCTTCTCGGCCTCTCGGAACTGACCCGCCGCTTCCTCGGCGTGCTGGCGGAAAACCGCCGCGTGTCCAAAATCCCGGCGATGATACGCGCCTTTGCCAGCATCGCTGCCGCGCAGCGCGGCGAAGTGCAGGCCGAAGTCGCCAGCGCCCATGCGCTGACCGACGAACAGATCTCCACTCTCGAATCCCGCCTGCGCGCCCGCGAGGGCCGCACGGTGAAGCTGAAGTCGCGCGTCGACCCCGACCTTTTGGGCGGGCTCGTCGTCACCATCGGATCGCAGCGGATCGACTCTTCCATCCGCACCCGTCTCAACTCGCTTGCCCAAGCCATGAAGAGCGCCTGAGCCAGACGGCTCCCGCTCCAACCAACCAGCCAACAAGAAGGCAGACACATGGAAATCCGCGCCGCAGAAATTTCGAAGGTCATCAAGGACCAGATCGCCAATTTCGGCACCGAAGCCGAAGTCAGCGAAGTCGGTTCCGTCCTCTCGGTGGGTGACGGGATCGCCCGCATCCACGGGCTGGACAAGGTGCAGGCCGGCGAAATGGTCAAGTTCGCCAATGGCGTGGAAGGCATGGCGCTCAACCTGGAAGCCGACAATGTCGGCGTTGTGATCTTCGGGTCGGACACCAACATCAAGGAAGGCGACAGCGTCAAGCGGACCGGCACCATCGTGGACGTTCCGGTGGGGAAGGGCCTGCTGGGCCGCGTGGTCGATGCGCTCGGCAATCCGATCGACGGCAAGGGCCCGCTGGTCGACGTGACCCGCTCGCGCGTCGAGGTAAAGGCCCCGGGCATCATCCCGCGCAAGTCGGTGCATGAACCCGTGCAGACCGGCCTCAAGGCGATCGACGCGCTCGTGCCCGTTGGCCGTGGCCAGCGCGAACTGATCATTGGCGACCGCCAGACCGGCAAGTCTGCCGTCGCCATCGACACCTTCATCAACCAGAAGGGCGTCAACGCCGGCACCGACGAAGGCAAGAAGCTCTACTGCATCTATGTTGCCGTCGGCCAGAAGCGCTCGACGGTGGCGCAGATCGTCAAGAGCCTCGAAGAGAACGGCGCGATGGAATATACCATCGTCGTCGCCGCGACCGCTTCGGAGCCCGCGCCGCTGCAGTACCTCGCGCCCTACACCGGCTGCGCGATGGGCGAATTCTTCCGCGACAACGGCATGCACGCCGTGATTGTTTATGACGATCTCTCGAAGCAGGCCGTCGCCTACCGCCAGATGTCGCTGCTGCTGCGCCGCCCGCCGGGCCGCGAAGCCTATCCGGGCGACGTGTTCTATCTCCACTCTCGCTTGCTCGAACGCGCGGCGAAGATGAATGACGAAATGGGCGGCGGATCGCTGACCGCTCTGCCGATCATCGAAACGCAGGCGGGCGACGTGTCCGCCTATATCCCGACAAACGTGATCTCGATCACCGACGGGCAGATCTTCCTCGAAACCGACCTGTTCTTCCAGGGCATCCGCCCGGCGATCAACGTCGGCCTGTCGGTGAGCCGCGTCGGCGGGGCCGCGCAGACCAAGGCGATGAAGAAGGTCTCGGGCTCGATCAAGCTGGAGCTGGCGCAGTACCGCGAAATGGCGGCCTTCGCGCAGTTCGGTTCGGACCTCGACGCCTCGACGCAGAAGCTGCTCAACCGCGGCGCGCGCCTGACCGAGCTGCTCAAGCAGCCGCAGTTCTCCCCCATGCCGTTCGAGGAGCAGACGCTCTCGATCTACGCCGGGACCAGCGGCTATCTCGATGCGATCCCGGTGAACCGGGTCAACGAATACGAAGCGGCGATGCTCAGCTACATGCGCAATGAACACGCCGACGTGCTCGCGGGCATCCGTGACAGCGGCAAGTTCGAAGGCGAAGTGGCGGACAAGGCCAAGGCCGCGCTCGATACTTTCGCCAAGCAGTTCGCATAAAAGCTACGGATCCAGGGAGCCGAAATGGCCAGCCTCAAGGAACTCAAGGACCGTATCAAATCGGTCAAGTCGACGCAGAAGATCACCAAGGCGAAGCAGATGGTCGCCGCGGCGAAGCTGCGCAAGGCGCAGGCCGCTGCCGAGGCCGCGCGCCCCTATGCCACGCGTCTGGCCGGGGTGATGGGTTCGCTGGCGGGCAAGGTCAGCGGCGATGCCGCGCCGCTGTTGCTGCGTGGTACGGGTTCGACCCAGCGGCACCTGCTGGTGGTGGTGAACACCGACAAGGGCCTCTGCGGCGGGTTGAACTCCAACATCGTCAAGGAAGCCAAGCTCCAGGCCAAGGCGCTGATTGCGGCGGGCAAGGACGTGTCGTTCTATCTCGTCGGGCGCAAGGGTCGCGCGCCGATCCGTCGCGAGCATCCGAACAGAATCGGCCATCACTTCGATACCTCGGACGTGCGCAACATCGGTTTTGCCGAGGCCGAAGCGATTGCCAGCGATCTGGTGGCGCGGTTCGAGAAAGGCGAGTTCGACATTGCCCACCTCGTCTACCCGACGTTCAAGAGCGCGCTGGTGCAGGAGCCGACCACGGTGCAACTGCTGCCCGTGCCCGCTCCTGAAGTGGTGACTGCTTCGGATTCGGTGGTCGAATACGAACCGGACGAGGAAGCGATCCTTGCCGAACTGCTCCCCCGCTACGTCAAGACCCAGCTGTTCGGCGCGCTGCTCGAACGCGAGGCGAGCGAACAGGGCGCTTCGATGACGGCGATGGACAATGCCACGCGCAACGCGGGCGAACTGATCGACAAGCTGACCATCCAGTACAACCGCAGCCGCCAGGCCGCGATTACGACTGAACTTATTGAAATCATCGCTGGCGCCGAAGCGCTCTAATCCGGGAACCTATCGTGAAAAAGCTCGCCTTCCTTCTCCCCGTGTTTCTCCTCGCCGCTTGCGGTGAAGAGCCGGCACCTGCGCCCGCGCCCACCGCGACGCCCGAGCCGGTGGCCACCCTGCCCGCGACCGATCAGGATCTCTTTGCCGAACTGCTGGCGGAGGCCTGCCCGGATCTCGAACCGGTCAACACCGCCGTGTGTCGCCGCGGCATGGGAGCTACGACAGTCGCTTGCGACTACGGACTGGGCGAAGACGAATTCATGCGCAACGACGCTACCCTTGTGGTCAACGAAGCCGGTGACGGCTGGATGATCCAGGACCCGGAAGCGGTTTGCGCCCAATAACCGCTGTCCAACCCTTATCTCTATTTTCAACCTTTCAGGACGCCACAGGAAACCAACATGGCCACCGCACCCGCATTCAACATGACGACCCATGGCAGCATCAGCCAGGTCATCGGCGCCGTCGTCGACGTGACCTTCCCCGGCGAACTGCCCGCCATCCTCACCGCGCTGGAAACCAAGAACGGCGACAACACGCTGGTTCTCGAAGTGGCCCAGCATCTGGGTGAAAACACCGTCCGCACCATCGCGATGGATGCGACGGAGGGCCTCACTCGCGGGCAGGAAGTGATCAACACCGGCGCGCAGATTTCCGTGCCCGTCGGCCCCAAGACGCTGGGCCGGATCATGAACGTGATCGGCCAGCCGATCGACGAGCTTGGCCCCATCGGCGCCGAACGCTCGATGCCGATTCACGCCGAAGCCCCGCTGTTCGTGGACCAGTCGACCGAAGCCGACATTCTCGTCACCGGGATCAAGGTGATCGACCTGCTCGCGCCCTACGCGAAGGGCGGCAAGATCGGCCTGTTCGGCGGCGCCGGCGTGGGCAAGACCGTGCTGATCCAGGAACTGATCAACAACATCGCCAAGGGCCACGGCGGCGTTTCGGTGTTCGCCGGCGTGGGAGAACGCACCCGCGAAGGCAACGACCTCTATCACGAATTCCTCGACGCAGGCGTGATCCAGAAGGACGAGAACGGCGTTGCCACGTCCGAAGGTTCGAAGGTGGCACTGGTGTTCGGCCAGATGAACGAGCCTCCCGGCGCGCGTGCCCGTGTGGCGCTCTCGGGCCTGACCATGGCCGAATACTTCCGCGACGAGGAAGGCCAGGACGTGCTGTTCTTCGTCGACAACATCTTCCGCTTCACCCAGGCGGGTTCGGAAGTGTCGGCGCTGCTCGGCCGTATTCCTTCGGCGGTGGGTTACCAACCGACGCTGTCGACCGACATGGGCAACCTGCAGGAACGCATCACCTCGACCACCAAGGGTTCGATCACCTCGGTGCAGGCAATCTACGTGCCTGCCGACGATTTGACCGACCCGGCGCCTGCCACCTCGTTCGCCCACCTGGACGCGACGACCACGCTGAACCGCGCGATTTCCGAACTCGGCATCTATCCGGCGGTGGACCCGCTCGATTCGACCAGCCGCGTTCTCGAACCCCGCGTTGTCGGCCAGGAGCATTACGAGACCGCCCGCAAGGTCCAGGAAACGCTGCAGAAGTACAAGTCGCTGCAGGACATCATCGCCATTCTGGGGATGGACGAGCTGAGTGAAGAGGACAAACTGACCGTCCAGCGCGCACGCAAGATCCAGAAGTTCCTCAGCCAGCCGTTCCACGTGGCCGAAGTGTTCACCAACATTCCCGGCCAGTTCGTGCAGCTGGAAGACACGGTGAAGAGCTTCAAGGCGGTGGTCGAAGGCGAATACGATCACCTGCCGGAAAGCGCCTTCTACATGGTCGGCGGCATCGACATGGCCGTTGAGAAGGCCAAGAAGATGGCGGAAGAAGCCTGATCCAGACGTTCCCCTCCCGCTAGCGGGAGGGACTAGGGGTGGGCCCGAACCGCCCCTCCATGATTAGCCCACCCCCGACCCCTCCCGCCAGCGGGAGGGGAGAAGGAAAGAAAATGGCACTGCATTTCGAACTCGTTACCCCGTCCCGGCTGGTTCGTTCCGAGGAAGTCCACATGGTGGTCGTCCCCGGCAGCGAGGGCGAGTTCGGGGTGCTGGAAGGCCATGCGCCCTTCATGTCCACCATCCGTGACGGCGCGGTGCAGGTCTACAAGACCGAAGGCAGCGCGCCCGAAAGCATCGAAGTGCGCGGCGGCTTTGCCGAAGTGGGCGACAAGGGGCTGACGGTGCTGGCCGAGCACGTCGAGGGCTGATCGGCCTTCGTCCAATCCTCTCGTCATCCCGGACTTGATCCGGGATCCCGCTTTTCTGCTTCATCACTTGGACAGCTAGCGGGACCCCGGATCAAGTCCGGGGTGACGATAATGGTTAACGCCCCGCCAGTTCAGGCCCATCCTCCGCATGGCGCAGGTACACCCACGGCACCACATCGGCGGCAAAGCGGCTGCGATCGGTGCGGTCGAAGAACGGCGGGAAGTGATCTCCGACGATCAGGAAGTCGGTCGGCGGGAGGTCCGGGTCCATCGCCAGCCGGTCTATTTCATCGGCCAGATAGCGGTGCAACAGGAACAGGCGGCACAATTGCGGGTTCTCCGCCGCCCAGTCGCCTTCGCCCAGAGTACAGCTCAGCGTATCGAGGCTGGCGTCCTGCATCACCGGCAGGTGGGTGTTGAGGGTGAGGAAGTAGACGAATTGCGGCGCTTCCGCTGCCTTCAACTGCTCGGCGATCAGCGCCGGAACTTCGCGGTCGCACGATCCGGCGAATACGCCGCTGCAATGGGAGACGCCTTGCCCGGTCAGCCCGTCACGGAAAGTGAAGTCGGAAAAGCCGATCTGCGGATACCAGGTATCGCGCTGGAACAGGGTTTCCGAAAAGCCGTGGTAGGCGCGGGTCTCGTATCCCGCCGCCCGGTAGCGCGCGGGCAGGCAATCGGCGGCGAAATCCGCAACATCGGCATAGTCGCCGCGCACGTTGCACAGTTCGCGCAGTTCGCCGCTGGTGGTGGAGCCGTAAAAGGGAATCTCCCCGGCCGTAACATCGTAGCGCTGCCGCCATTGCGGGCGGTCCCAATCGGCAGCGAAAAGCGCCTGCTCCTGCGTTCCGGTGGGCACGCCCCAGGCTTCGACCAGGACCACCACCAGATGGCGTTGTGACGCATCGGGCCGGGCAATCCCCGCCTCCATGCTCGCGGAAACGAACGGTGCATCGACCGGTGGGGCGCGGCGATAGGTGCTGCGGGTGGACTGGGTGGCCATGTAGTCCGCCGCCAGCAGCCCCATGATCGACAGCACGGCGAGCAAGTAGGACATCGGCGAGGAGAACCGCGGCACTTGTGGCGCCTTCGCGAGTGCCAGCCAGATGGAACCCACCAGCACCACCCCCGCAACGATATATTCCGGCGAGCGGAACGGCTTCACCTCCAGGATGAAGGGCAGCAGGAAATCGAACTTGCCGGTATCCAGGTTGAACAGCACCAGCACGTAGTAATAGCTGACATAGGCGATCAGTCCCGCCAGCACGATCCGCTTGGGCCAGACCCACGGCACCTGCGCCGCCACCAGCGCGACAGCCGCAAACAGGGTGAGTGCGGGCGTCATCGGCGGGCCGCCGACGAACCACATCAGGATGATCGCCAGATTGGGCACCAGCAGCCAGAACACCAGCCAGCGCAGCGGAAAGTCGCGGATCAGGGACGACTGGGTATGCGCGGCGGGGGGCATGGGCCACGCTCTAGGAAATTGTGGTAAACAGCAGGTAAATTTGCCGTCCGAAAGCTAGGGCATCCAGGTCACGACTGCGGGGCGAAGACCCAGTCGAGGTAGGCCGCCAGCCGAACCCCGGACATGGCCAGCCGTTCCTCCACCGTGGGCATCCATTGCCAATGGTAATCGTAGTTGAGCAGTGCGGGGGATTCCGCCGTGCCCATGCCCATATCCGCGCTGGGGGCGGGGTAGATCCGGTCCCGCAGGGCGGCGCTCTCCCCGATCCAGCTCGCCGGGTTGGCGTCCCACCATTGGATGACCTGCTCCGGCCCGATGCGGCCATCGAGCCGCGCTGCATATTCGGAGAACGAGAGCTGCTGGCGCAGGATCATCCCTTCGTCCCACACCCAGTGGAGGTTGGTCTGCGTGTCGAACCAGTTGACGATTACATCGTTGCCGCCCCGGTCGGTGCCGTTGCCTGCGTGCAGCGGCATGTGCAGGTCGGAGACGATGTGGACCACGAAGCGCAACGCCAGCGCCTTTTCCTCGCGGCTAGCCGTGTCGCTCCGGAGGACGGCGGTGAAGCGCTCCAGAGCGGTCACCGCGTCGCCTTCGGGCGGATGGACCAGCGCCTCGGCATCGGTGCCCTCCAAGGTGACATAGTGGAGCGGCCCCGCCTCCTCCTGCCAGAACGGCGCGGGGTTGGAGCGTTGCTCGTCGGGCCAGGTGCCCGATTCGGGCAGGCCTTCGCTGCCGAGTATCGACGCAATTTCCGCACGGGTACGGCCACTGATATTGTCTTCGGCAATTTCCGCACTGACCCGGTGGCCGATTGGCCCCCACGCCTGGGCAGGAGCGGAAAGTGCGAGCGTGCTGGCGGCGAGTGTGAGAGCGAGGATCTTGGTCATGCGGGCAGCATTAGACCCTGTTGAAGTCAGGCGAAAGTCATCAAGCGTTGCGCTCGGTGCCGAATATCCGTTGCGGCAGGCGGCTCAATGCGAGGCAGGAGAAGGCAAGCAGCAGCACCACCACCACGGCGGCTTGTGGCAGGCCCGCCAGCCGCGCCGCTGCATCGCTCCCCGCAACGGCGAAATAGGCGGCGCCAACCAGCGCGATGCCCAACGCGCCACCGATCTGCTGCGCGGTGCGGAAAGTGGCGCTGGCGGTCCCGGCCCGCGCGCGGTCCACCTCCGCCACCACGATCGGGCCGAGCGGACCGGAAATGACGCCCATCCCCAGCCCCGCCAGCACCAGCAGGCCGAGCAGCAGCACGTCGCCGCTGTTTCCCCCGGCAATCGCCAGCAGCACTGCCACCACGCTCACCAGCATCACCAGCCCGCCGGCGATCGGCAGCACCTTGCCCAATCGCGGCAGCAGGCGCGGGGCGATCAGGCCGACGCCCGCCATCACGCCCAGTCCGAAGGGAATATGCACCAGCGCGGTATCGAGCGGGCTGAGGCCGAGCCCCTGTTGCAGCGACACGGCGAACACCAGCAGGAAGCCGACCATTGCCGCGTTAAAGCAGAACGCCGCCACTGTCGCCCAGGCGAAGGTGGCGATCTGGAACAGCGTGGGATCGATTACCGAGGGCAGGCCTTTACAGCGCCTCCCCCGCGCACGATGCCAGCCGAAGATGAGCAGCACCACCCCGCCCGCCAGCGTAGCAAGCGGCAAGGCGGTCCAGCCATTCTCCGGCCCGTCGATCAATCCGTAGAGCAGTCCGGCAAAGCCGAAGGCGAACACCGCCGCGCCCAGCGGGTCGACGCGCAGGCTGGCCTTTTCCTCCGCGGGTGGCAGAACCGCCAGCCCTAGCCCGATGGCGAGAATGCCTACGGGCAGGTTGATGAGGAAGATCACCCGCCAGCCCAGATCGTAGGGATTCAATTCGATCAGCAGACCGCCAAGGATCGGGCCGAGGATAGCGGCAAGGCCGAGCACCAGCCCGAACCACGCCATCCGCGACACCCGTTGCAGCGGAGTGAACAGCAACTGGATGATCGCCATTCCTTGCGGGGCCATCACCGCGCCCGCCGCGCCCTGCACCAGCCGTGCCACCACCAGTTCCACCGGATTGCGCGCCAGCCCGCAGAGCACCGACGCCACGACGAATGCCGCCACGCCGAACAGGAAAACCCGGGAGTGGCCCAGCGCATCGCCCAGCCGCCCGCCG
Organism: Erythrobacter sp.; assembly: GCA_019739335.1. Classification (NCBI taxonomy): domain Bacteria; kingdom Pseudomonadati; phylum Pseudomonadota; class Alphaproteobacteria; order Sphingomonadales; family Erythrobacteraceae; genus Erythrobacter; species Erythrobacter sp. The sequence goes on along the minus strand of CP073261.1, from coordinate 1,812,167 downwards.
AGCAGCAGCAGCGCGCCGAGCGAAAGCATGTACCCCGCCACGATCCACTGCATCTGTCCCGGCGTCGCATCCAGAGCATCGCGGATCGCGGGCAGCGCGGTGTTGACGATGGTGGCGTCTGCCACTTCGAGCACGATCGCGATGATGACGGTGAAAAACGCGAGCGTCCGCCGCGTTTCGCTCATCTGCGTGACGGGCTTGCCAGAATTGACATCTGGAGCGGATGCCGCGGGTGGAGTCATGGTCCGGAAAGCCTCAAATTAAAATCATGCTTCTATTTTGTGTCGAATCGCGATAACGACAACCCAACAAGAACACAACGCAGGGTCGCAACGGCCTACGGGAGAAGATGATGGTTCAAGGCAAGACGCCGCAAAAGGCAGGAATTCCGCAGGGGTTGACGGTTATCCTCACCGGCTTCCTGCCGATCCTCGCCATCGTATCGATGTTCCCCGCCGTGGGCGCGATGATCGGCCACTTCGCGCCGACCAATCCCAACGCCGCCACCTTGGTGCCGTCGATGGTCACCGCACCGGGGCTGAGCATTGCGATCATTGCGCTGTTTGCTGGCTTCATGGTGGACAAGTTCGGTCGCCGCCGCCTGCTGATCGCGTCTACCTTCAGCTACGGCTTTATCGGCGTCATTCCGTTCTTCGTCGAGGACCTGGAACTGATCTACGCTTCGCGCCTGCTGCTCGGTGTGAGCGAGGCGGCGATCCTGACCACGGTCAACACCCTCATCGCCGACTACTGGGACGAAGGCGGCCGCCGCCGCTGGCTGACGCTGCAGGGGCTGGTCGGCCCGGCGCTCTCCTCGGTGATGATCTTCTTCGCCGGATCGCTCACCGAATGGCGGTGGAACGGCGTGTTCCTGCTCTATCTCATTGCCATTCCGATCACGCTGGCGATGTTCAAATACATGTTCGAACCCGAAAGCGATGCCACGGTGCGCCGCAATCTGGGTATGGACGAAGCCGATCTGACGTCGGGCGGGTTCCCCTGGGGCACCATGCTGGGCGTCGGCGGGCTGACACTGTTCGCCTCGCTGATTTACTACGTGTTCATCGTCAACGGCTCGATCGTCTGGCAGGAACTGGGCGTGGCCGATCCCAAGAGCATCGGCCAGATCACCGCCCTCCCCAGCCTGTTCATCCTCGTCGGCGCGGTGCTGTTCTGGTGGCAGGGCAAGCGCGGCGTTACCGCCCGTTGGCAAATGGCGACGATGCTGGCGCTGCTCGGCGCGGGCCTCGCGCTGATGGGGCTGGCCTCCAACTGGCAGGGCATGATCGCGGGCATGGTGCTGCAGCAGACCGGCGCGGGCATGGCCGTGCCGACGCTGATCGCCTGGGCGCAGAAGAGCCTGCCGCAGGCCTATCGCGGGCGCGGCATGGGCCTGTGGACCGCCACTTTCTTCTTCGGCCAGTTCGCCAGCCCGCTGATCCTCAGCGTGGTACGCAGCGGGCTGGGGACGATGCAGGCGGCCTTCCTGGCAGCGGGGATCGTGAGCATTGTCGGTGGTCTGCTGGTGGTGCTGGTGATGCGCCGCGCCGAACCTGCGCCGGTGGCGGCACCGTCAGGGGCCTGACATGCGATACCTCGTCGCTCTCGCCCTGCTCGTTGCCGCTCCTGCCGCCGCGCAGGAGAGCTTCGACTACCGCGAAATCGAAGCGCCCCGCCAGACCGGCGCGATCCGCCTCGATACCGTTCCCGAAGGTACTGCGGACACCGAGCAGTGGATGGTGCAGAACGGGGTGATCGGCGTTCGCAACGTCACCGTCCCGACACTGACGCCGGTGCTCCCCGCCGGGCCATCCACCGGCGCGGCCATGATCGTCGCGCCCGGGGGCGCTTTCCTCGGTCTCGCTATCGATCACGAAGGTTGGCAGGTGGCACGCTATCTTGCCAACAACGGCATCGCGGCCTTCGTGCTGAAGTATCGCGTGCTGCCCACGCCTGCGGATAACGAGCAGTTCCGTATCGAGAACGACTCCATCCGCAACGGCGGTACCGCCAGCTTCCGCCCGCCAGAGGATACGCCTCCGCAGGCGCTGGCCGACGGCCTCGCCGCGCTGCGCCATGTGCGCGATCACGCCGCCGAATACGGCATCGATCCGCAGCGCGTCGGCTTCATGGGCTTTTCCGCCGGGGGCTTCCTCACCCGCAGCGTGGTCGAGCATGGCGGCGATGACGCGCCCGATTTCGCTGCGCCGATCTATCCCAGCATGGCCCCGATGGCGGTTCCGGCGGACGCCCCGCCGCTCTTCGTGACCATCGCGGCGGACGACTTCCTGCTCGACATGCACCCGGACATGCCGCTGCTGCGCGACTATCGCGCGGCGGGCGGTTCGATCGAATTTCACCTGCTTTCCGCTGGCGGGCACGGCTTTGGCCTCGGCCGCGCGGGTGAGCCGAGCGAGGGCTGGCCCGCGCAAATGCTGCGCTGGATGGGGGATGTGGGAATGCTGGAGGCACGCAATGCAGAATAGTCTTTCCCGCCGTCATGCGCTGGCTGCACTGGGCGCCGGTGCGGCCTCGTTCGCGCTGCCGGAATGGCTCGGCCTCGCCGCACAGGCGCAGAGTTCGCCGTGGCGGCTGCTGTTTGACGGGCATTCGTTCGACGGCTGGCAGTTCTACCAGCACGGCGTGGGCTTCGACGATGTGCAGGGCCTTGCGTCGATCACCGACGGTAACCTGCATTTCCTCGGCCCTTCGCACGCCGGCGCGGCGGCGCAACCGGGCTATCTCGCCACCACCGAGGAATACGGCAACTTTCACCTGCGCTTCGATTACCGCTGGGGTGCCAACCGCTATGCTCCGCGCCGATGGTCGGCGCGCAACAGCGGGCTGCTCTACCACATGACCCCGCATGTCCAAGGGCGGCACTTTCCGCCCTGCGTTGAACTGCAGATGATGGAAGGCAATTGCGGCGACGCGATCCTGATCGACACGCTCGGCCTGCACGGCCCCGAACTGGGCGGCTGGCCGCTGTGGCCCAACTGGATTCCGGCGTTTCCCGAGGAGTATGTCGAGCCGATCAGCGCGGGCGGCTATGCGCGGCAGAATTTCAGCCGGCATATGGATTACGAAGCGGAGGGCTGGAACACGATCGATCTGGTCGCCTTCGACGACCAGTCCGCGCATCTGCTCAACGGGCGGATCATCAATACCCTGTTCCGCCTGCGCGACCCACAGGCCGAGGCCCCGCTTGTGCGCGGGCGGATCGGGCTGGAATTCGAATGGGCGGAAATCGAGTTCCGCAACGTGATGATCCGCGATCTGTCGGCGGAGGCGATTGCGAGGATTAGGTCGGAGGGTTCGGATTGATTTCCTGATTCACAACAACACCCGCTCATGCTGAGCTTGTCGAAGCATAGCCGCAACGGTCGCGGCTATCCTTCGACGGGCTCAGGATGAGCGGAGTTTCTTCTGAATTCGCTTGCCTACTCCGCCGCTTCTCGGCGCCGCAGCTGCATCAGCGCCCTACGCGCGCGGATCGCTGCAGCATCGGTGGCGAGGATCGCAGGCCTTGCCTCCCAGAAGTCCTGTTCGCCCAGCGCCCGCTGCGCCGCCTCGATCATCGGCTCGTCTTCCTCGGTGAACACCCGCATCGCCAGCGCGCGGGCTTCTTCGGTGGGTTCATGATCGTAGAAATAGTGCGAAGTGCCTTGCGTTTCGGGCGTGATGATGTGCGGGTTGACCATTTCCGGCAGCAGCGCCTCGGCATGACCGGTGCCCGCCTGCGAGATCGCAATCGTCAGCGCCAGGCTGGCGGGCGGATGCCAGCGGATGTGTAGCTTCTGGTCGATCCGCGCGCCTTCGGGCAGCATGGGCCTAGCCCAGTCGGGCGGCGTGGCATCGGTGATGTCCCAGCGATTCCACACCGCGCCGTCATCCGCCACTTCCACCGTCTGCTTGCCGCAGTCGAACAGCGAACCATTCACCCCGAAGGTCTCGACATGGAGGAATTCGGCGTGGCTGAGATCGAGCAGGTTGTCGGAGACCAGCTCGTAATTGGCCGCCATCTGCAGCACTCCGCGCGTCATCGGCTGGTCGCGGTCAAGGAAGGCGAAATCCGGGATCGTCGCCGGATCGGCCAGCGCCGGATCACCCGGCCAGAACCAAAGGCCGCGATATTTTTCGACCACCGGCAGGCTGGCGGCGCGGACATGTGCAGGCGGATCGCCGGGGAACGGGCTGAACACACAGGTTCCGTCCGGACCGAAACCCAGCCCGTGATAGCGGCAGTGGAGCACGTCGCCGCGCTTCTCGCCCATGCTCAGCGGCACGAAGCGGTGCGGGCAGCGGTCCTCCAGCATGGCGAAGCTGCCGTCCGCCAGCCGGTGGATCACCCACGGCTTGTCCAGCAAGGTGCGCGCCAGCATTGCGCCTTCGGGCACTTCCTCGGCCCAGGCGGCCATGTACCAGACATTCAGTACGTACGGAGCAGTCATAAAGCGCCTTCCTGCAACAGCTCCACCGCGTGCGACGCCGCGCGGGCGGTGAGCGCCATGTAGGTGAGCGAGGGGTTCTGGCAGGCGCTGCTCGCCATTTGCGCGCCGTCGGTGACGAACAGGTTGGGCACGTCGTGCGCCTGGCTCCAGCGGTTGAGCACGCTGGTGGCGGGATCGTGACCCATCCGCGCGCCACCCATCTCGTGGATCGCGCTGCCGCCCGCGCCCGGGCGGTCGAAGCCCATCAGCACCTGCCCGCCCGCATGGGTGAGCATGTCCGCCGCATCGGCCTTCGCCTGCGCCAGCGCGGCGTGCTCCTCGGCCCCGAAAGCGAAATCGATCTTCAGTTGCGGCAGCCCGTTGGTGTCGAGGTTGGCGCGGTCGAGCGTCAGCCGGTTGCTCGCGCGCGGCACGCAGTCGGCGAAGGCCACCAGCACCACCCGCCACGGGCCGGGTCCGCGCAGCGACTGTTTGTACTCCGCGCCGATCCCCGCTTCGCGCTTGCCGCGCACCCAGGCCGATTGCAGCGCCCCGCCCTGGAACGAATAGCCGCGCGTGTGCCCTTCGCCGTCCATCGTATCGAGATTGCGGTAGCGGGCGATCACCACCCCGGTGGGGCGGTTGCCGAAGGTCGTCACGTTGGCGAATCCCGGCATCAATGCGGCGGCAGACAGCGTGCTGGGATGATCCATGATATACTGCCCGAGCACGCCCGAACGGTTCGCCAGCCCGTTCGGGTTGGCCTCGCTCGCCGAATTGAGCAGCAGGTGGACCGTATTGAAGCTGCCCGCATTGAGGAACACCATCCGCGCGCTCGCCTGCTTGCGGCTGTTGTCGCTGCGGTCGATCCAGCGCACGCCGGTGACGCGGTTGGTGGCGGGATCGTGGTCGATCGCTTCGACCACCGCATCGGTCACCAGCGTCAGGTTCCCCGTCGCGCGCGCGGCGGGGAGCGTGCTCGACTGGGTGGAGAAATAGGCGCCGAACGAGCAGCCGCGCTGGCAGGTCGCGCGATACTGGCACGGCGCGCGGCCCGGCTTGGCCTGGGTGAGATTGGCGGTGCGGCCCACCATCAGCCGCCGTTCGGGCCAGCGCGCCGAGATCCGTTCGCGCAGGTCGGCCTCGACCGCGTTCAGCGCCATCGGTGGCTGGAACCGGCCATCGGGCAATTGCGGCAGGCCCTCGGCGGACCCCGATACGCCGATGAAATCCTCTACCAGATCGTACCACGGCGCGAGATCGGCGTAGCGGATCGGCCAGTCGGTGCCGTGGCCATCGCGGCGGTTGGCATCGAAATCCCAATCGGACCAGCGATAGGTCTGCCGCCCCCAGGTAAGCGAGCGCCCGCCGAGATTGTAGCTGCGGAACCAGTTGAACGCGCCTTCGCCCACCTGATACGGATTTTGCGCATCGTTGACGAAATGGTTCTGGGTGAATTCGGTGAAGTGGCGGTTGAGCCGCTGCACCGGATATTGTTCGGCGTACAATTCGGCATCGCCCTTGCCGCGAAAAGGCATGTCCCACGGGGCCTTGCTTTCGGTGGTGTAGCCGCTGCCGTGGGGAATATCCGGCCCGCGTTCGAGCAGCAGGACCTTCAGCCCCGCCTCGGTCAATTGCTTGGCCGACCAGCCGCCGGTGATGCCGGAGCCGACCACGATGGCGTCGAAATCGTAGGTCTCTTCCATCAGCCGAACTCCACCCCGGTCCACTCATTCGAATAGGCGCGCGTTTCGGGGCCGACCGGGACCATGGGATCGAAGCGGCCGGGGATCGGGGCGTAGGCCAGTTCCTGCGATCCGCCGATCCGCGAGGTGTAATAGCCGGTGAGGATCAGGCCCTTGAGGAGCTTCCACGGTTGCGCCTCGGCATCGCCGGAAAAGGCGGCGGCATCGAGGGCGGCGAGGCTTTCTTCGGTCGCGTCTTCACCCAGAATTGCGCGGAGCCAGCGCAGGTGATCGAGGCTGCCATCGGTGAGCAGGTGGGTGCGTATGGTGGTCGATACCGCATTGGGAGCAAGCGGTGCGCGCGCGCCGTCCAGCCCATGCGCCAGCGCCAGCAGGACGAAAGCGCCAACGTCAGCCTCTGCCGCGCCGGGAGTGTCGGTGGCGGGAATCACCATGTCGGAAATGCGGGTGATGAAGGCCAGGTCGTCCTCGCTTGGGGCCTGCGCCGGATCGAGCGCGGCTGCGGTGACGCAGCCGGGCGTGGCGAGCGCCAGCCCCAGCAGCGCCGCAGCGCGGACGAATTCGCGGCGGTTCCAGCCGGTTGCGGTCACAGTCCGGACTCCTGCAATTGGTTTACATCGAGGTGAAGCGGGGTGCCTGCATCTTCGCCATGCCGGGCGATGCGGACCGGAATGCTTGCGGCGATCGGTTCCCAGCCATCGTTCCATACCATGAACCGGCGGCGCGGCAGGGCTATTCTTACCCGCGCACTCTCACCGGGGGCAAGCGTTGCTGTTGCGAAGCCGACCAGCGTGGTTTCGGGCAAGTCGCGATAGACCTGCACCGTCTCGGTGCCTGCGCGGTCGGAAACGTTCGTTATCGTGACCGCCACCCCATCGCCTTCAGCCTGTGCATCGGACCACTCGAACCGCGCATAGCCCAGCCCCGAACCGAGAGGATGGCGCGCGGTCTTGCCCGCCGCGATAATCCCACGATAACCCAGCCTTGTGCCCTCGATGTAAGGCAGCTTGCCATCGGCATCGGGCGCGAGCGCCAGCGCCGGATAGTCGGCTTCGTCGCGCGCAATCGTCACCGGCAGCCGCCCCGAAGGCTCGCGCTCTCCCGCCAGCACATCGGCCAGCGCAAGGGCAAAACCCTCCCCCGGGTACCAGCAGGCGAGGTGCGCGGCGGCACTGTTTTCCCATGCGCAATCGTAGGCATGGCCGACATTGGTGACGATCGCGGTGCGCGGATTGGCGGCAGTGATCCGCGCGATCAGTTCAAGCTGACCGGCGGGGAGCAGCGTATCGGGCCGGTCCTTGCTTTCGACCGAGCTGTCCGACGTTTCGCCCACGACCAGCACCACCACATCGGCCTCTGACGCCACTCGCTCGGCCTGCGCGAGCAGTTCGGCGGGGCTGCCCGGTTCGCGGATGCCGTACCACAGCCCGTGGACGCGCGCGGGCGGGAAGGCGAAGGTCACTTCGACCAGCACCTGCTGGCCTGCTGCCAGCTCCAGCCCGGCGCTGAGGCTGTCCCCGGCCTTGAGAACGCCCATCGTGTCTCCCGGCGGGCATTCTGTGGTGGCGACGATTTCGCGCCCGTCCACCGCCATCCGCGCGACACCGGTCGCGCCGAGGTGGAAATGGTGCAACCCCGCCTTCCGCGCGGTGAAAATGCCCGACGCCCGGATCCCGCCACCCGAGGCAAAGTCGGCCTGATCGTGCATTCCGGTGAACCAGACGAGCGAATTGGTGTCGCGCGTTTCGCGGGTCAGCGGTTCACCGGTGCAATCCGCCGTGGCGAAATAGTCCACGCTCATCCCGCGCGTGCAGCCATCGCCGATGGCATGCGCCGGGGCGACGTCCATAAACGGCAGGCGCGGTGCGGGATCGACACCGGGGGCGAACAAGACTTCGCAGTGCCCGCCAAAGCGCGCCCGGATCGCGTCGATTGGGGTCGGCAGGTCGGGCCGCACGGAGATCTTGGCGAAAGTCCCGCCCTGGAAGCACGGCGCAGCAGCATTGGGGCCGATCACCGCCAGCTTGCCGATCCGTGCCGGATCGAGCGGCAGCAATGCGCCCTCGTTCTTCAGCAGCACCATGCCCGCCGCCGCCGCTTCCACCAATAGCGCCTCAACTTCGGCATCAGGAGCAGGCGAAGCCTTCGCCCCTGTCGCCGCACGCGCCAGCCGTGCAACCCGCGCCGCCGCATCCCGCACCCGTTCGGCGGACAGTTCGCCCGCCTCAACTGCCCCAGCAGCCTTCCCGCCAAGGAACCGCGCCGGTCCCGGCATTTCGAGGTCGAGCCCCGCTGCCAAAGTCGGCGCCGTAGCGTGGGTGCCGAACCAGTCGGACATGATCGCGCCAGTGAAGCCCCATTCGGACTTTACGATGGTGGTCAGCACATGGTGCTGCTGCGAGCACCAGTCGCCGTTCACCCGGTTATAGGCCGCCATCAACCCGGCACTGCCCGCCTCAACCGCGAATTCGAACGGCAGCAGATAGACTTCGCGCAAGGTGCGTTCATCGACCTGCACGTCCACGTGGTCGCGAGCGGTCTCGCTGTCGTTGCAGACCATGTGCTTGGTGATCGCGGCAGTGCCGCTGGCCTGCAGGCCGGTGATCCATGCCGCGCCCAGCACGCCCGCCAGCAGCGGGTCTTCCGAGAAATACTCGAACGCCCTTCCCGCCAACGGACTGCGCGCGAGGTTGAGATTGGGCGCCAGCACCGCATCCACCCCGCGCAGGGCCGCCTCCTGCCCCACCAATGCGCCGACACGGCGGGCGAGATCGACGTTCCAGCTTGCCCCCAGCGATGTAGCGCAGGGGCTGAGCCGGGCAATGTCGCGCTCGTCCACCTTGCCGCTGGCAATGCCCATCGGGCCATCGCTCATGGTGAAGGCGGGAATGTCCGCGAGGGGCACGGCGTGGCTCGCCCACATGGCGGCACCGGCGGTGACCATGGCCGCCTGGTCGAGGGAAAGGTCCGCCATGTCAGGCCGCGAGGGAAAGCTGCTTCACGTCTTTCGTGGTCGGCACGAAGGGCAGGTACGAGACCCGCATCCGCACGGCATATTCGATCGTGTGCTCGCCGGGGGCCAGCCCGCCGGGCATCATGGCGATGATCTTGGCCTGCTCGCCGAAGTTCCAGCGATCATCGTAGACCGTTTCCATCTGCTCGAGGGTGTAGGTCTTGCCGTGCAGGTGCAGCCGCACATTCTCGCGCGGCACCGGCTCGCCATCGGCGGTGATCGCAATGTCCTCGATCATCGACAGGCCCAGCCCGCGATAATAGGGCAGGCGGCCGTAGAAGGCGAAGCCTTTGTCGCTGCTTTCGAGGCTGTTCTCGACGATCATCTTGTTGTCCATCATGGTCCGTATCCTCTCAAGCGGCTTGCAGCATGGCGGGTTCGGGCTCACCCAGCAGCCGCGCGAGCATCACCTGCTGGCGGCGCACCTGCTCGACGCTGTCGGGCTCCTCGAAGTCCTCGATCCAGCGGTTGCCTTCGTATTCGGAGCAGATGTAGCCGTCGTATCCTCCCTGATTGAGGACTGCGACGATCTGGTCATAGGGGATCGACGGCTCGACATAGTCGGCGGTCATTTCATAGAACTTGCCGTGGATATTGTGGATGCGATCCATGTGGTCGAGCATCCGCTTGGGTTCGAAGGCGGCATTGTGACGCAGTGTTTCGGCCATCGCCAGCGCCGGCCCCTCGCCGCCCATTTCACGCACGCCGAGGATCACATATTCGCTCAGCACGCGGTCTTCGTAGGCCTTCACGATATAGTCGGCCACATCCTTGCGCACGCCCATCCGCTCGAACTTGGCGCGCCAGACGGGCGGGAAAGCGTGCAGGAACATGCCCATGTCGGGCAGGAAGCCGAGCGCGGGCGAACCGCTCTTTTCGAAAGCCTCGGCCATGCGCAGGATCCACGGGTGATCGAAGTGCAGCGGCGCGTGGACTTCGGTCAGCAGCTTGATGCCCTTTTCCTCGGCATAGGGCGCGGCGGCCACCAGCACGTCGGGATCGATCGAGACCAGCGAACGGATGTAGGGAACGCCCAGCCGAGCGCCGAAATCGATATCGTTGCGCACGCTCGCCACCTGCTCGTCGAACGGCATGATGCGGCCCTTGTAGCGCTTGTAATCGAGCATGTAATCGTGGCTGACGGGGACGCAGTCGTACTTGGCGATCAGGTGGTGCCAGTTGTCGATCGCCGCATCCTCGACGCCGCATTCAGGCCAGCCCCAGAAGGTCTGTTCCCCGATTACCTCGATGCCCCGCGCGCCCATTTCGGCGCAGGTGCGGATGCAGTCCTCCAGATCCATCTTCTGCTGAAAGGTATCGTTCTGGAACGAATAGAGGCTGACGCCCCGCTTGATTGCCATTGTCCTGTCCCACCATCATGCGGCGGCTGCCAAAACGCCACCCGCTCTTGCCCAAGGGATTTCGCATGGCTTGCGCGAATCCCGCTTTCTAATTAGAACGGACATTCTATTATAAGCGGCTCAAGGTCAAGAGCCAAGGGGAGAGAAAGCGATGCGAAGCGAAAGATTTACCGGGCAACTGCCCTGGCCCGGCTTCGTGCTGCTGGCGCTGCTGGTCCTCGCAGTCGGCGGGTTTTCGCTGTTCGTGGGCTATCACAAGGCCTTCTCGCCCATCGAAATTCTCGCCCAGAACAGCGCCTGGACGGTGCACCTGCCTGTCTGGCTGGGGCGCATGGTAGGCGTACTGGAAGTGCTGGCGGCGAGCGTGATGCTGCTCGGCCTCGCCCTTCGTCCGCTGGCCCGGATTGGCTATTTTGCGGCGATCTGGATCACCCTGAACCACGTTGCCGCCGCCTTGATCCACGCCACCCATGACGAGGCCCACGCGCTTCCTGCCAATGCGGTGTATCTGGCGCTGTGCGGCTTAATCGTCTGGCTTTACCGGCGGCGGGCCACCTAGCGCCCGCTAGCCCGTCCGCGCCGCGTGCAGGCGTAGCTTGGCAAGGAAATCGGCCCAGGTCAGCCGCAAGTCGAGATCGTCGAACACCCGTACCGTGCGACCGGGTATTTCCTCACCGTAGCTGAGATCGGGATTGATCCGCCGCGCGGGGAGATCGCTGTAGCGGCTGCTTTCGGCAGAGATCGCCGTCAGCAGGATCGCCGGGCTGTCCCCCATTGGCCATGATCCGCCCAGATCGAAGAACGCCGGGGGATTGGTGAAGCGCGCATAAAGCCAGCGAGTAAAGTCCGAAATCGGCATCATGTCGGCTTCCATTTCCGCGACCGAGACCTGCATCAACCGATAGGCGGGTAGCGGGATTTGCCACACCGGCATGGCGCTGCTTTCGATAACGTGCCGCGCCGCGTCGGCATCGGCGGAGAGATTGTATTCCCATCCGCCATCGGGATAACCGCCACCGCCGATCCAGATCAGCGTCATCCGCGCCGTTATCGCGGGTTCCAGCGCCAGTGCTTCGGCAAGGTTGGTCAGCGGGCCGCCGCAGGAAAAGTATAGCGGCAAGGCATCCTCGCGCATCGCTTCGGCCACGATGGCGCGCGCGGCGTCCGATGGCTCTTGCCCGCGCACACCCAGTTCGTGCCCGCTGGCGATGGGAGGGGTATGGTCCAGCGAAAGCCGCTGGACCGTTTCCGCTGCCGCCTCCGCGCCCGGAACAACCGTGCTCCCGGTTTCCCCGCCAAGATTCCGGTCCAGCCCCGACACCGTAATCAGCGGCACGACTGTCTTGGGTGAAAGCAACTGGTGCGCCAGCCCCACCAGTCCATCAGGGTCTCCGGCGAAATCATTGTCGACGATGACGCGCGCGGAGGGTCGCTGCGGAATGCGCTGGTTCGCGAGCAGCGCTTGCCGGCAGGCAAGCAGCAAACCTCCCAAGGCGGCATCACGCAGGATCATGCGTCGGTTGAAGTGCATTGTCATATTCCTCGTAGTGCGAAAAAAAAGGGCGGCCACAGCGGGCCGCCCTTCTCGCAATCGGTCCATCGGGCCTCAGTAATCGACCATCAGGCGCACGCCGTAGGTCATCGGGGTGCCGAACTGCCAGTTGTAGATATCGTCCGGCCCCGCCGAAACGAAGCTGCCGTAGGTCAGCGGGCGTTCGTTCTCGATGTTGCGGGCGTAGAGCTGTACACCGAAGACATCGCTTGCCGAACGCCAGTCCAGCCGCACGTCGGTCTGGGTGAAGCTGTCCTGCTGGCCGTCGGCGTAGTTATAGAAGTCGGTGAAGTAGGAGCTCTTGAAGGTGGTCGATACACCAGCCGTCAGCGATCCGGCATTGCCCAGATCGAAGGTGTGCTGGAGCCCCGCACGGATCACCCATTCGGGCGAGAACGGAGCGGTGTTGCCGGCGAAGTTGGGCGATTGCACGCCCGCCGTGTTGGGATCGAGATCACCGATGCCGTTCAAGTCGCAGCCGACGCAGAACACGTTGAACTGCGCGAACAGCTCGTCATATTCCGCACTGAGGTAGTTCACTGAAAGGTCGAACAGCGTGTTCTCGCCCAGCTCGGCAGCGAACTCGGCTTCCAGCCCCCAAATCGTTGCCGCACCGGCGTTGAAGGTCTGTCCGCCTACAGCGGTATCGAGCAGCACCGAGACCTGCAGCCCCGAATAGTCATAATAGAATGCACCGGTGTTGAGCTGGAATTGGCCCTGATCGCCGAAAGTGAACTTGCCGCCCACTTCGTAAGCGGTGTTGGTTTCCGGATCGTAGGTCCCGATAGAGTCGAAACCACCGCCCTTGAAGCCGGTCGAAACCTTGCCGAAGATCAGCACATCGGGAGTGGGCTCGTAGTTGAGGCCCAGTTGCCAGGTGAACCTTTCATCCTCGCTCGCGAGATTGAGCGTGCTGAGGTAGCGCATCTGGCCGAAGTCCTTGCGGTCCGTGCCGTTGCCGAACAGGTGCGGGTCGGGCGGTCCGGCGCCGAAGGCCGAAGCATTCTGATAGACTGCCTCGCGCGAATTGCTGGTGTAACGTGCACCGGCAATGGCGGTGAGCGTGTCGCCCAGGGGAATTTCCACCTGGCCGAAGCCCGAGAGGCTGTCGCTGCCGACATCGCGACCGAAGTAGCTGAGGAACGCGCCGCCACCCGGCGGGATCACGAAGCCGCTTTCGTTGTACTGTTGCTCGTCGAAATAGAAACCGCCGACCTGGTAGACGATTCCGCCGATTTCGCCGTTCAGGCGCAATTCGTGGCTCTGGGTTTCGACGTCGTCGACGTAATTGTAGCTGCGGTACGTCACCGGAAGCGTCACGAAGCTGTCAGGATCGACGCCGTACCCGCGGATACCGGCAATGTAGCTGAGCGTCGCCGCCTCGCTGAATTCATAGGCGAGCCTGCCGCGCACGGCCCAGGTCTGATCGCCCATATCGCCGAGACCGTAACCCGGCGAGGGGTATTCGCCACGATCGAGACTATCGAGGAAGTTGGTCTGCGAAGGAATGCACAGCACCTGCGGTGCATAGCCGGGAGCGACCTGCTCGTATCCGTTCGCGTTGCAGCCGGGGCCGGTCGGTCCGTTGCCCGCGCCATTCAGATCGGCGAAGGCGAAGGCCTGCGGAACGAAATCCCGCTCGGCATATTCTGCGGCGATCTGGAATGTCAGGCCGTCATCGGATTCGAGGAACAGGGTCGCCCGTCCACCGCCGGTCGTGTTCGTATCCGAACTGCCGCCGGCAAAGGCCGGGAACGGGCCGAAGCCGTAGCCCGCCGGGTGGTCGACATAGCCATCGCGGTCTTCATAAAAGCCGGAGAAGCGCAGGCCGCCCATATCGGCCACCGGAATGTCGATCCCGGCATCGAAGCGCAGGTGGTTGTAATTTCCGTAGGAGACCGAGGCGTTGAAGCCGAATTCGCCGCTCGGGCGACGGGTGATGAAGTTGATTGCACCGGCGGTCGAGTTACGGCCATAGAGGGTGCCCTGCGGCCCGCGCAGCACTTCCACCCGGTCCAGATCGAACAGGGCAACGCCCAGAACGTTGGGTCGGTTGATGTATTCGCCGTCGATATTGGCGACCACCGAGGTATCCTGCGATTCATCGTTGGAGTTGGTGCCGATCCCACGCAAGGTGATCTTCACCGTGCCCTGATCCTGGTTCACCTGCACGGCAGGCGAGATGGCGGACAAATCGTTGGCGCTGTTGAATCCGGCAGCCGCGAGCTCGTCGGCACCGACCACATCCATCGCGATCGGCACATCCTGCACGTTTTGCGCGCGGTTCTGCGCGGTAACCAGGATGACGTTTTCTTCCGCCTGGCCTTCTGCGTCCTGCGCCGCAGCGGGGGCCGCTACGGCCAGCGCCGCGCAACCCAGGAACCACACGGTTTTGCTCTTGAGCCTTTTCATATTTCCCTCCCGAAAACGCCGACCTCTGTCGTGCGTGAAACCATATTAGAATGCGAGTTATAATTTTGCTTTTGATCTGAGTCAATGCCGCTGGCTCAGGCCCAAACAGCCGATCGCCAACTGTTGCGCCATTGCATCAAGCTGGACGCCAAGCTTGTCGTCCACCAAACGTCCGTCGGCATCGAAAGGCTTTTGCTCCAGCGTGTTGATGGCGATCCCCATCGGTGTGGGCCAGCCGCGCATGGCATGGACGATCCCGCGTAGTGCAGCGAGGGTGACTCCGCCCGCCTGCCAACCGGAGGCAGAGACCAGCAGGCCAACGGGCCGCCCGTCGAAATAGGGGCGCGGATCCTGCCGCAGCTCTTCCAGCAGGTCGATCGCGTTCTTGATCACGCCGGATACGCCGCCGTGATAGCTGGGGGATGCGATAATGATGCCGTCGGCTGCGCGCACCGCTTCGATCAGTTCGCTTTCGCCCGCCGTGCGGTCGCGCCGGTACGGATCGTAATGGGGTAGTGCGGCCAGTTCCTGCCCGCCGAACAGGCGCGTCTGCGCACCGTGGGTGGCGCAGATGTCGAGCACCGTCTTCACCAGCAGTTCGCTGCTCGATCCGGGCCGCTGGGTGCCGCCGATCCCGACGATGCGCGGCATCGGCTTGGCCGTGCCAGCCATCAGGCCAGCGCCGGGAGCACGTGCTGCGCCAGCAGGTCGAGCGTCTGGTTGCCCAGCCGCAGCCGTTCGGGGGTCAGCGGTCCGGTGGTGGTGCCGCACAGCACGTTGCCGATGCCCAGCTCCTTGTAGGGTTGCAGATGCTCAATCACCGTTTCAGGCGAACCGTAAAGACACCAGGTGCCGATCCAATCCTCGCTCAGCGCATCGGGCGTACGGTCGGTCTTGGTGTTGGCGCTGTCGCTTTCGGCGCGGGCGTTGAATTCGGCCTCGCGTTCCACTGCATCCTGATAGGCGCGCAGGATCACTTCCAGTTCCTCGCGCGCCTGGTCGTCGCTCTCGGCCACGTGGACGCACTGGTAGGTGTGGGTGGTCCAGTCGAGCGCCTTGGCCCGCGTTGCCTCGTCATGCCCGGCGGCATCGAGCGCGGTGCGGTAGGCATCGAAATACTTGCTCACGTGCTTGAACGGTTCGGTCCCGCCGATCTGCGGCGGAGTGAAGGCGGGGATGAAAGCGGGCCAGCCGTTCTCCGCCGCACGGCGGGTGCTCGCTTCCTTCATCGCCACTGGCATCAGCGGGGCGTGGCGCGGGGTATAGCTGGCCGGAGCGATCCGCTGGAGCACGCGGCCCTTGTGCGGGCCGTTGTCGATTTCCACCGCCGGATCTTCCATTCCCTTGGCCCAGAGCTGCTCGGCCAGATCCAGATTGCGATCCGAAATGTCCTTCGATTCGGCATAGGTCACGCCAAAGCCGATCATCTCCTCCGGCGTGGTGCCGCTGCCCACGCCGACCAGCAGCTTGCCGTCAGTCAGCTGATCAAGCAAGTTGATCCGCTCCACGAAGCGCACCGGATGGTGCAGCGGGACCGAGACGACCGAGAAGCCGAAATGAATGTGCGGCATTTTCGCGGCCAGGAAGGCGGCGAAGATGAAGCTGTCGCTCGCCAGCGGCATATAGCCGTTGAAGTGGTGATCAGGCATGAAGATCGCCGAGAAGCCCTTGCTCCCCGCCAGCAGCGCATGCGACTCAAGGTCGTGCATCAGCTGCCGGTCTTCCTCCGGCCGCATCGAACGCGCATTGAGAAACACTGAAAAACGCATGGAAACTTCCCTCTCCCGCTCCGGCCCCTTCCGCAGCGCGCCGCGCGGACTAAAACCGGATGTCCAGCATCAATTAGAATTGACGTTCTAGTTTTATTAGACTCAACAACCCACATGTCAACCACCCTCGGGCCTGAAACCGAAGCGCTCGCCACCAATGCGATCAGCACGAAGCCGCTGCAGGGTCGCAGCCTCGCCTCCTATGAAAGGATGCTCGATGCCACCAAGGCGCTGATGCTCGAACGCGGGAGCGAGGATTTCACCCTTCAGGATGTCAGCGACCTGGGCGCGGTCTCGATCGGCTCGATCTACCTGCGCTTCCAGAGCAAGGACCGGCTGCTGCACGCCGTGATCGCCCGCGAACTGGAAGACGTGATCGCAACGGAAGAAGCGATGGTTGCGGAAGTTTTGCAGGACCAGCAGGATTTGCGCACGTTCCTCACCCGATTCATCGATCGCTACAGCCGCAACCTCGAGGAGCATGCCCGTATCCTGCGCGCGATCATGCAGCGCGCCAGTGTCGATCCGGCAGTCTCCGGGCCGGGCAAGGAAACCGCACGCCGATCCATGACAATGGCGGTGGACGCGATCCTGCAATTCAAGGACGAAATCGCCGGCAGCGATCCGCGCGAGAAGGCCCATGCTGTGATGCAAATCGTCTTCGCCACCATTGCCCGCCAGTTCGGCCTCGGCTCGACTCCCGAATCGGGTGACGAGGATGTGTGGGAAGTGATGCAGAAGGAATTGGCGAAGATGGCCTACGCTTACCTGCGCTACGCAGAATAGGACGCAACGTCATTGCGCAATTGCAGGTGGATGACCTGCCCCGCCGACAGCCCGGCTGTTTCCGACCTTAACGCGATTTCACCCACGGCGCTTTCGACACTGGCCAGCGTTTCACGCCCGATTCTGCGGACGGCCATGACTGTGGCAGGCAGCCCTTCCGCGGCGATCACCAAATCCTTCGAACGCAGGATCAGCGGCACATCGGCTGCAACTGCGCCGAACCGGGAATCGGCGCCGGGCAGGAGTGCAGCGCCAGCGTCCGCCGATATCTCGAACGCATCGCCCAGCAGCCGCGCGGCCACCAGCGATGCCGGCCTGTCGTAACACTCGGCGGGTGACCCGGTTTGCAGGATCTTGCCGTCTGCCATCAGGATCAGATCGTCGGCAAGTAGCATCGCTTCTTCGGGATCGTGGGTGACGATCAGCACGGTCGTTCCCACAGCTTGCAGATCAGCCATCAGCGAGCGCCGGATTTGCGCGCGCAAATGGCCATCAAGGCCCGAAAACGGTTCATCCAGCAGCAGCAGCACCGGCTCTCTCGCCAGGGCCCGCGCGATCGCGACCCGCTGCTGCTCTCCGCCGGAAAGGGTATGCGGCCATTGTTCGGCCAGATGCTCGACATGAAGCCGCGTTAGCAATTCCTGTACCAGCGCGTCACGCGCCTGCTTGCCAAGTGACCGGATTCCGAACCCGACATTTTCGCGCACGTTCAGATGGGGGAAAAGGGCATTGTCCTGGAACACCAGCCCCACTCCGCGCCGTTCGGGAGAAAGCGTGCTGCCCGGACCGGAAACCACATGGCCGGATATTTCGATTTCACCCGCATCCACGGGCTCGAGCCCGGCTACCATACGCAGGATCGTACTCTTGCCGCAACCGGACGGACCGAGCAGGCAGGCAATCCGTCCCGGCTGGAGCGCAAAGCTGGCTGCACTGACGACTTCGTGCGCGCCGTAACGACGCGTTACGCCGCGTAGGGTCAGGATCGGGGAATCTGTCACGCCCCGCGTCTAGTATCCCGGACGCGCCTGCGCAATTCGTCGCGACAGCCAGATCACCGTGGGGAGCGATAGCGCAAGTATCAACAATGATGGCGGCCCCGCCTGTCCCAGTCGCTCGTCGATGGCATAGTGATGGGCTGCCACCGCCAGGGTATCGAAGTTGAAAGGACGCAGGATCAGCGTGGCCGGGAGTTCCTTGAGAATATCGACAAACACGATCAGTCCGGCAGTCAGCATTGCACCGCGGGCGATGGGCAGTTCGACGGCGATCGACGCAGCAGTTTCGGTGCGACCGAGTGTTCGCGCGGCTTGCACCATCGATGGTGTCACCCGCGCCAGCCCTGCATCGATAGGTTCGACTGCTGCCGCCATCAGTCGTGCTGCATAGGCCAGCAGCAGCAGGCCGATGGCAATCGCCATCCCCGAACCTTGATGGAACGACCAGATCACTCCGGCCGGTGCAAGCAGGCCGATCGCCATCACCGCTCCCGGGGTGGCATAGCCAAGACTGGCGATCCGCGCCGCCAGCGGCAGGCTGCGGGTACCCAGGGCCAGCATCGTGGCCAGCAGCACGGTAAGCAGCGCTCCGGCCACCGCGAGGAAGAGACTGTTCTGCATGGCTTCGCCAAGTCGCGCCCAATCGGGCGAGACTGCGCCGAAATTCCACGCCAGCCAGCCGACCGGGAGCAGCAGGCCGGCAGTCAGGAGGAACAGGCAGAATCCCGTTGCCAGCCACCCCCGCCAACGGGGCAGAGGCTGCGGTTCCCACTGGCGCCAGCGGCCCCGCCCGCTTTCATGCGCGCGGCCCTTGCGCATGGCCCGCTCGAGCCACAGAAGCACCGCTGCCGCCGCAAGCAGCGGCAGGGCGAAGCGGGCCGCGCTGACGGTCGATCCATAGACGGTCCATGCGCGCACGATGCCGGTGGTCAAGGTCTGGACGCTGAGGAACCGGACTGCGCCAAAATCGGCCAGAACTTCCATCATCGCCAGCGCCACGCCCGCCGCCAATGCCGGTCGGGCCATCGGCAGCGCCACCCGCCATAGCGCTCGCCAGCCGCTGCAACCGAGCATTGCCGACGCTTCGAGCACGTTGACCGACTGGTTGATGAAGGCGCTGCGCATGGCGAGATACACATAAGGGTAGAAAGCCGCCGAAAGCACGAAAGCCGCGCCGCCGATGCTGCGCATCGAAAACGGCAGGTCCATGCCCAGCCCGTCGCGCATCGCCGTGCGCAGCGGCCCAGCCACGTCGAACAGATCGGCGTAGCTATAGGCCAGCGCGAAAGCAGGAACCGCCAACGGCAGGGCAAGTGCCCAGGCAAACAGGCCCCGGCCGGGGAATCTGTGCATGGCAACCAACCATGCTGCCAATGTCCCGGTTGTGGCAGTGGTCAGGCCCACCAGCAGCGCCAGCCACGCCGAGGTTGCGGCGTAGCGCGCAATATCGCGCCCGGCGATATCGGCAGTCCCGCTACCGAATGCCGCCAGCACAACGCCCGCCAGCGGGAGCAGGACGATAAAGCCTGCTATCGCCGCCATTGCCGCCAGCGGCGTTGGCAGGCGGGATGCAGCGGATCGCGGGAAGCTGGCGGCGGTCAGCGCCAGCCCGCCGCGCTCATCAACGATTGCGCTTGCGGCTGCCGCGCCGCGAATGCCGCCACTGCCATCGGATGCGCGCTGAAGTCGGCATAGGCATCTACCGGAGCCGGTGCAGCAACATCGGGCGAGGCGGGATATTCGTTGTTGTTGGCCGAGATATAGGTCTGGGTTTCTGCCGAGGCGAGAAATTCGAGCAACCGCACCGCGTTGTCACGATTGGGAGCATTGCGTGCGACGCCGCCGCCCGAGATGTTCACATGCGCGCCCTGCCCGTCCAGGCTGGGGTAGGCAAGGGCCACCCGTTCGGTCACTGCCCGGTCGGCGGGATCATCGCTGTTGGCCATGCGGATGTAATAATAGCTGTTCGTCAGCGCGACTTCGCAGACACCGGCACCCACGGCGCGGATCTGATCGCGGTCGCCGCCTTCCGGCGGGCGGGCCATGTTGGCGACAATTCCTTCTACCCAATCGCCCGCGCGCTCCTCGCCCCAGGCTTCGATCAGCGCACCGACCAGCGAAAGGTTGTAAACGCTGTCGGACGAACGGACGCAGATCCGCCCGCGGAAACGGGGAGTGGCAAGCTTGGCATAGTCGTCGATCTCTTCGGGAGAGACCTTGGCAGGATCATAGGCGACCACCCGGGCCCGGCGCATGAAGCCGTACCAATGGCCATCAGGCTCGCGCAGGTTGGCGGGAATCCGGTCGTCGAGGGTTGCGGAGGTCACAGGCTGGAACAGGCTCGCTTGCTGGGCGCGCCACAGGGCACCGGCATCGGCGGCGATGAACAGGTCTGCCGGGCTGTTGTCGCCTTCGCTGGTCATGCGGGCCACCAGCTCATCGGCGCTGCCTTCCATCACGTTGATGGTGATGCCGGTTTCCTCGGTGAAACGATCATAGAGCGCCTGGTCGCTGTCATAATGGCGCGCGGAATAGAGGTTGACGACCTCGCCACCATTGCTGGCATCCTCCTGCGCCGAGCAGGCGCCGAGCCCGATGAACCCCGCCAGCACCATGACAATCCGCTTGCTGCGCAACCTGCTTCTCCTTCAACCGTGACAATCCGGCGCTTTTCTGGTTTGTCGAATAGAACGCGACGCGGCTCTTTGCAAGACTGCGAACCATTCGCAATTGATTTGTTACGAATGATTATCAAATGCAACACCTCGAGAGCGCGGGCGCTGTGGGTGAATCGCGAATGCTCTCTGCAACCGTTTGGCCGGCTGCCATTGCATAAGCATCTCTCGCCAACCCGCGGATGCAGGCCTATTCTGTCTCGCCAATGCCACAATGGCTCGTTAAACTCCGGGCAACGACGCACTACGAACAAGGATTTGTCCGATGATCGCCAGGATCTTCACGACCGCCGCCGCCGCCATTGCGCTTTCCGCCACCCCTGTACTGGCACAGTCCGCGCCGATCGCACGGACTTCTGCTCCGGTTGAGGGACAGGCCGAGGGGGCTGGCACCAGCGGTATCCTGATTGGCCTGATCGCTCTGGCGCTGATCGCCGGTGCTGTGGTCATCGCGCTGGAAGGCGGCGACGAGGACGATCTGCCGACCAGCCCCTGAGCCAGGTGGAAAATTACACCAGGCAGGAAAATTACCGCAAAGCAACGGGGCCGATCCGGCCCCGTTTTCGTATCCGCCTACTCCGCCGCGTCTCCCGCAGGCGTGCCCCCGGCCTTTTCCGCTTCGCGCAGCGCGCGCTCCTCTGCCGCTTTCTTCTCGCCGAACCGCATTAGCACCAGCGATCCTTCGAACAGCAGGATCAGCGGCGTGGCAAGCATGATCTGCGAAACGACGTCGGGCGGGGTAATCAGCGCCGCCACCACGAAGACCGCCACGATCACATAGCGCCGCGCCCCCGCAAGTTGCGCTCGTGACACCAGCCCCGCGCGATTTAGCAACAGCAATAGCACCGGCAGCAGGAAGCTGACCCCGAAGGCGAGGATGAACTGCATCACCAGATCGAGGTAATCGCCCATTGCGGGCAGCGCCTGCGCCTCCAGCCCGCCCGATTCACCCTGGAACCCCAGGAACCAGGTGAAAGCCAGCGGCATCACCGCGAAATAGGCCAGCGATCCGCCCGCTATGAACAGCACCGGCGTGGCGATGATGAACGGCAGGAAAGCGCGCTTCTCGCGGGCGTAGAGACCGGGAGCGACAAAGGCCCAGAGCTGGTTGGCAATGATCGGGAAGGCGAGGAAAAAGGCCGCAAACAGCGCGACCTTGATCTCGACGAAAAAGGCTTCGTAGAGCCGCGTATAGATCAGCTGACCTTCGCCTTCGGGAAAGGCCTGGGTCAACGGACGGACAAGGAAGCCGAAAATCTGGTCGGCAAAATAGAAGCAAATGCCGAACGCCACGGCCAGCGCCGCCACCGCCTTCACCAGCCGTCCGCGCAGTTCTATCAGGTGATCGAGCAGCGGTGCCTGAGCATCGTCCAGATCCTTGATCTTGAAGGCCATGGGTCAGGCCTTCTTCGCGATATTGGAAACGGGGGAGGTTTCCGCCGCCGCTCTGCTGTCACTTGCAGGATCGGCATCGCCAGTGGCCGAAGCGGGGTCGCCGGGTGTCGGTGTCGTCGCCCGGTCTGCCGCTGCTGCCAGATCCTTCGCCTGCTCCGCAGCTGCTTCCTGCTTGGCAGCGATGATTTTCAGTTCATCGGCCTTGTGCGGCGTCATAGTGGCGGGATAGGCCCCGGTCGGTTCCATTTCCGCCGGAGCGCCTTCCGGGTGTTCGCGCATGATCTTTTCGTTCTGCGCCTTCCACTTCTTCTCCATGTCCTCGAGCTCGGCCTCGCGCACCATCGAGTCGAAGCCGCTGCGGAACTGGGCGGAGAGCTTGCGCATCTTGCCAACCCAGCGCCCCACCATACGCAGGGCCGCCGGCATGTCCTTTGGGCCGATCACCAGGATCGCCACAATCACGATGAGCAGCAATTCGGTTGCGCCGATATCGAACATGGCTGCGGCGCTCTCGCTCGTTCGTTAGGAGGCGTTGCTGTCGCGCGCGGTTTCAGTGGACGTTTCGGACGTGGCGGGCGCGGAGGCCGGCGCTTCAATACGCGGGTTGGGTTCGGAAGACGCGCGCGTCTCCTCACTCATGCCCTTCTTGAAGCTGCTGATTCCCTTGCCGAAATCGCCCATCATATCCGAAATCCGCCCGCGCCCGAACAGGACGAGCACGACGATGGCGATAATCAGAATCTGCCAAATACCTGGCTGCATGCGTATTTCCTCGTGGTAGGACTATATGCCCAATCTAGGCGCTTTCGTCCCGGTTTTCCAGCATGGCGGCAAATTCGCCTTCGCGGTCGCCGCCATCGGGGCCTACGGGACCGGATTCGCCCGCTTTATCCTCCGCTGCGGCCTTCGCGGCAAGGGCTTCTTCCTTTTTCGCCATCATCTCGTCGTAGGCATCGTCCACCGGATCGAGCAGCCCTGCGGCCTTGAGCTCGTCCAGCCCCGGCAGGTCCTTGCGCGATTCCAGCCCGAAATGGCTGAGAAAATCGGGGGTGGTGGCATAGATCACCGGCCGTCCGGGCACTTCGCGTCGCCCCGAAACCCGAACCCAGCCCGCTTCCATCAGTACGTCGAGCGTGCCCGCGCTGGTCTGCACCCCGCGGATCGCTTCGATCTCGGCGCGGCTGACGGGTTCGTGATAGGCGACGATGGCCAGCACTTCGGTGGCCGCGCGGCTTAAACGGCGCGGTTGCTCCTTCTCCCGCCGCAACAAGTGCGCCAGATCGGGAGCGGTCTGGAACTGCCAGCGCTTGCCGCGTTCGACCAGATGAACGCCACGCGCCGCATAGGCTTGCTGGAGTTCGGCCAGCGCCTCCGACACATCGGCATCGCCAAGCTGCGCGGAAAGCTGTTCGCGCGTCAGCGGCTCCTCGGCGGCGAAAAGGCAGGCTTCGAGGGCGCGGGCGAGTTCAGAGGGGGGAGTCATTCCTTCGCCTCCCCTTCGTCATTGCGAGCGCAGCGAAGCAATCCAGTCCCGCCGTTGCGAGAGCGGGCAGCAGCAGGACTGGATTGCCGCGTCGCTTCGCTCCTCGCAATGACGAGGATCATCACGGGCTCACCCGCCGCAAATGCAGCGGCCCGAACGCCGATTCCTGCCGCATTTCCGCGCGGCCCATCCGCGCCAGTTCGAGCGCCGCAACGAAGCTGGACGCTAGCGCCGAGCGGCGCAGGCGCGGTTCGGCGTGGGCGGGAAGGAAGCTGCGCAGTTCCAGCCAGTCCAGCGTGACGCCAAGCATGGCGGAAACCCGTTGGAGCGCCGAATCGAGCGTCATGACCGGGCGATCGGCCACCATGTGCACCACCGGTTCGGTGCGCAGCCGCACCTGGCCATAGGCGTGGACCAGCGCGAACCAGTCGCACTGCCAGGCATTCTTGCGCAGCACTTTCAGCCCCTCGGGCGCACCGCGTGCGAACACGTCACGCCCCAGTCGGTCGCGCGCCATCAGTCGCGCTCCGGCTTCGCGCATCGCACCGAGCCGCGCGATCCGCAGTTGCAGCCGCATGGCCAGCTCTTCCGGGCTCGGGTCTTCCTGTTCGTCCTTCGGCAGCAGCAGCGCCGATTTGAGGTAGGCGAGCCAAGCCGCCATCACCAGGTAATCGGCGGCAATCTCCAGCCGCAGTGCCTCGGCGCGTTCGATATAGGCGATGTACTGGTCGACCAGCGCGAGAATCGAAATCGCCTTCAGATCGACTTTCTGCCGCCGCGCCAGATCGAGCAGCAGATCGAGCGGGCCTTCCCAGCCGTCGAGATCGAGATACAGCGCGTCGGGGTCGGATGTGCCGGGGGCGGCGATGCCGGTCCAGTCGTTGTCCAGAATTCCCCTCCCGCTCGCGGGAGGGGTTAGGGGAGGGCCTACATCATGAACAGTGTCCCCTGACAGGCCCTCCCCCGGCCCCTCCCGCGAGCGGGAGGGGAGATTGATGGCCTCGTCACTCACGCCGCCGCCTTCACAATGGCGAGCAAGCTATCGCGCGCTTCCAGCAGTTCGGCGCGCGGAGTGCTGTCGGTCGGCTCACCCACTCCCGCCAGCGCCTGCTCCAGCCGTGCAGCAGTGACTTCGGACATCGCGGGCAGCGCATTTACCGTGCCCTGCATCTCGTCGAGTTTGGCCCAGCAGTTGAGCACCACATCGCACCCGGCCTTGTGCGCAAGCGCAGAGCGTTCAGGAATCGTCCCGCCGAGCGCCTGCATGTCGATGTCGTCGGTCAGCAGCAGGCCGGAGAAACCGATCCGCTTGCGGATGATCTGCTCGATCACGAACTCTGACTGTGTCGCCGGATGCTCCGCATCCCAAGCGGTGAAGCGGATATGCGCGGTCATCGCCATCGGTGCGTGCGCCAGCCTGGCGAAAGGCGCGATGTCGGTTTCCAGTTCGGCGTCGCTCGCGGTCACAACCGGCAAGTCCTTGTGGCTGTCCACCGCTGCCCGCCCATGGCCCGGCATATGCTTGATGCAGCCCGCCACCCCGCCGCGCGCCAGCCCGTCGAGTACCGCGCGGCCCAGCGCCGCCACCTGCATCGGCTCCGCACCCAGCGCCCGGTCCCCGATCACATCGTGCGCGCCTTCTACCCGCACGTCGAGCAGCGGAAGGTAATCCACGGTAATGCCGACTTCATTGAGGTCCAGCGCCAGTAGTTGCGCGTTCGCTCGCGCCGCCTGAATCGCGCTTGCAGGCGCGATGTCGTAGAGTTCGGCAAACCGGCCTTGCGGCGGATAGGCGGGCCATTCGGGCGGCTTCATCCGCGCCACCCGCCCGCCTTCCTGGTCGATACTGATCAGGAGCTTGTCGCGCCCGTGGATGCTGCGCAGATCGCCGGTCAGCGCGCGCAACTGCTCGCGGTCCTGCACATTACGCCCGAACAGGATGTAGCCCGCCGGATCGGCTTCCTTGAAGAAGGCGCGTTCGTCTGCGGTCAGTCGCAGGCCGGACGTACTGAAAATCGCGGGCGTCATCGGCTCATTTACGCCTGAAACCCTGCCATCACGCAAGCAATTCGCGCCAGCCTGCCGGGGAAAAGCCCCCGGCTGGGGCGTTTCTCAACGAATGTAGCAATCCCCGCCTGCACTACGGATCGAACGGCAGGTCGCATCGGCGCTCGCGCGATCCCCGGCAATGGCCTGCAGGCGATAGACCTTGGCGCCGTTGACATCGCCTTCCACCACCCGGTGGCGCATCCCGGAGAGCACCGAATAGCGCCCGGCTTCGCGGCTCCACGCAGCATCGGCATCGGCGCGGCTGCCATAGGCGCCGATCTGGACATAGACCGCGCCGCTGATGGGCGCTGCGTCCGTCGCATCGTCGTCGGCATTGGCATCGGCCTGCGCCACATCAATGGACGGTTGCGGATCGCTGTCGCCGCCGTCCTCGCTGGCGATCCGCCCGCGCGTGCCTTGACCCTCGGCTACCGCAAAGGCCTGGTCGCCCGTCCCCCTCACCTCGGCTCCGCCCGCATCATCCGGGCGCTGCTTGTAGGCGCCTTCGGGCGCTTCGATGGTGCTGCCATCGGCCACCAGTTCGGGATCGGCGCGATCGCGGGTAAACCACCAGATCGCTGCCAGCAGCGCTCCGACCACGGCGAGGCCGAGCACGGCGTAGCCGATCAGGCGAAAATCGAACCCCTGCTCTTCCTCGTAATCGTCGGCTTCGAGCCACGGCAGATCGTCATCGTCCTGCGCGAGAGTCAACTGCTCCTCATCCGCCCAGTTTTCATTTTCCGCCACGTTTCCCAGGTCCTCGTCCCTGTCCCCCGGATAGGCCCCAAACCCCGTCATGATTACAACTCCTCGACCGCCTCCACGCCCAATAGCGCCAGACCGTTACGAATTACCTGCCCGATCTGCGACGCGAGGAAAAGTCGCGCCGCCGAAAGCGCCGGGTCCTGTGCCACAATGAAGCGTTTGCGCGGATCGTCGTTACCCATGTTCCACAGGCCGTGGAATGACGCCGCGAGTTCGTAGAGGTAGAAGGCGATCCGGTGCGGTTCGCGCGCCCGCGCCGCCGCTTCCACTTCGCGCGGGAACTGCGCCGCCTGCTTGACCAGCGCGAGATCGTCCGGCGTCAGTTGGTCCAGCGCGTCTCCCGAAGGCACGATCCCCTCGTCCGCTGCCTTGCGCAAGATCGAGCGGATCCGCGCATGGGCATACTGCACATAGAACACCGGATTGTCCTTCGACGCTTCGACCACCTTGGCGAAATCGAAATCCATCTGCGCTTCGGGCTTGCGGGTGAGCATGGTGAAGCGCACCACGTCCTTGCCCACTTCCTCCACCATGTCGGCAATGGTGACGAAATTGCCGCTGCGTTTGGACATCTTCACCGGCTCGCCGCCGCGCAGCAATTGCACCATTTGTACCAGCTTCACGTCGAACGGGATCGGCTTTCCTTGGCCCTCGGAAAGCGCCGCGACCGCCGCCTTGATCCGCTTCACCGTGCCCGCATGGTCCGCGCCCCAGATGTCGATGAGCGCGTCGGCATTCTCGGCCTTCTGCATGTGATAGGCGAGATCGGCACCGAAATAGGTCCACTTGCCGTCCGACTTGCGGATCGGGCGGTCCTGGTCGTCGCCGAACTTCGTGCTGCGGAACAGCGGCAGTTCGACCGGCTCCCAGTCCTCCGGCGGAGCCTTGCCCTTGGGTGCTTCGAGTACGCCGTCGTAAACCAGATCGTGCTGGCGCAGCCACGCCTCGGCGGCTTCGGGCTTCTTCGCTTCCTGCAATTCGGCCTCGGAGGAGAACACATCGTGCTGGATGCCGAGCAGCGCGAGATCCGAGCGGATCATCGCCATCATGCCTGCCACCGCCGCCTTGCGGAACACCGCCAGCCACTCGCTTTCCGGGGCGGTGCGATAGGAAGCACCGAACCGCTCCGCCAGCTGCGCGCCGATCGGTTTCAGGTAATCGCCCGGATAGTAACCCTCGGGAATGTCACCGATATCTTCCCCCAGCGCCTCGCGGTAACGCAGGTGCGCCGAGCGGGCGAGCGTATCGACCTGGCCGCCCGCGTCGTTGACGTAGTATTCGCGCGTCACTGCATGTCCGGCGAATTCGAGCAGGCTTGCGAGTGCATCGCCCACCACTGCGCCGCGGCAATGGCCCATGTGCATCGGGCCGGTCGGATTGGCGGAAACGTATTCCACATTCACTCGGCTGCCCGCGCCCATGGTGGACGTGCCATAATCGTCGGCCAGCGCGGCGATGGCGGCGATCTCGTCGGTCCACACTTGCGGCGCGAGGCGCAGATTGATGAACCCCGGCCCGGCAATTTCCGCGCTTTCGATCAGCGGATCGCGGTCCAGATGGGCGACGATCTTTTCCGCCAGCGCGCGCGGATTGGTGCTCGCCGCCTTGGCCAGCACCATCGCGGCATTGGTGGACAGGTCGCCATGCGAGGGATCGCGCGGCGGTTCCACGCTGACATTCGTGCGGCTGGCGCCGGGCGGCAGCGCGCCTTCCATTTCCAGCGCGGAGAGGACGGCATCGATCCGCGCGCCAAAGGCGGCGTAGAGAGTGTGGATATCAGACATGGGCAGCGCCGTTACCCTGTTTGGCACAGGCAGGAAAGCGCCTTACCGCCCCGCTCTACCGGGTTGCGTTGTAGGCCAACTGCTCTTCGCTCAACTGGAAGCCGATCAGCAGTTCGAACGTCGCCCGGGCAATCGCGGCGCGGACATCGGGTTCGGTCAGCGGATCGATCGCGGCGGACTGGTCGCCCGCGCGGCGGCGACGCGTGATGCGTTCGCGGATATCTTCAGGCAGGGTCGCTTCGGCGCGATCGACATAGGCGCCTGCCGTGCCGGTGGCCTGTGCACGTTCCTGCCCGTCCGCAAAGGTGAGCGTCACCGTACCTACCCGCTTGGCGACAACCGAATTGCCGCCGCGCATCACGGTGGAGAAATAGGGCAGTTCCACCGTCCGCGCGCCGCTGGTGTTGCGGCGGGTGGCGAGCACATCGAAAGTTGCGGTGGTGTAAACCTGCGCCCCGGTATCGTTGCAGGTGCTGCGGACATTGGTAATCGCCGCGCTGACATCGAGCGCATCGGCCGTGCGTGCGCTGGCGGGGGAGAACAGCGTCATATCGCCGGTATAGTTGGGCACGCCCACCGCCGGGCACACCGATCGCAGCGCCGTGATTCCCACGCTCTGGTCCACCACAATCTCGCCATCGGATTTGCACCCTGCCAGCAGGGCAACCGAAGTGGCGAGAGCAATCAGCGCGGGTCGAAACTGCATATGCGTCCTTGATACTGGCGGGATCGGGGCGACTTAGAAACCTGATCCGGGGAACAGCCCCCTAGCCCTTTCGCAGGGGCGCGACAACCGCTAGAGGCAGCACTATGAACGCCCCCTTTCACGAAAACAGCGCCGATGCGGCGAAACGCCCGCTCACCGTGCTGATCGCTTCGCCGCGCGGCTTTTGCGCCGGTGTGGACCGCGCCATCGAAATCGTCGAGAAATCGATCGAACGCTTCGGTGCCCCGGTCTATGTCCGGCACGAGATCGTCCACAACCGCTACGTGGTGGAGGGATTGCGCGAAAAGGGGGCGATCTTCGTCGAGGAACTGGACGAAGTGCCCGACGATGCGCCAGTGGTATTCAGCGCCCACGGCGTTCCCAAGTCGGTGCCCGCCGAGGCCGAGCGGCGCAAGATGATCTATCTCGATGCTACCTGCCCGCTGGTGAGCAAGGTCCACCGGCAGGCCGAACGGCAGATCGAGAAAGGCCAGCACATCATTTTCATCGGCCACGAGGGCCATCCCGAAGTGATCGGCACGATGGGGCAGGTGCCCGAAGGGCGAATGACTCTGGTGGAAACGCTGGAGGACGTTGCTCGCCTGCCGTTCACGCAGGAGGATTCTCTCGCCTTCCTCACCCAGACCACGCTTTCGGTGGACGATACGGCGGAACTGATCGAAGCGCTCAAGGCGCGCTATCCGCAGATCGTCGCGCCCAAGGCGGAAGACATCTGTTACGCCACATCGAATCGTCAGGCAGCGGTGAAGGCGATTACGGAAAGCTGCGATCTGCTGCTGGTGATCGGCGCGCCCAATTCGTCCAATTCGTTGCGGCTGGTGGAAGTGGCAGAACGGATGGGTACCCAGGCGCGGCTGATCCAGCGTGCGAGCGAAATCGACTCCGAGTGGCTTGAAGGTGTGGGGACGCTGGGGTTGACGGCTGGAGCCTCCGCTCCGGAAGTGCTGGTGCGCGAGGTTATCGCCCGGCTGGGTGAATGGCGCACCGTGGAAGAGCGCAACGTGCGCACGGTCGAGGAAAAGATGGTGTTCAAGCTGCCGCGCGAGCTTACCGAATAGGCACGCGAGCGTGGCGGTCTACACACATCTCACGGCAGAAGTGCTTGCCAGTCTTATCGCGCATTACGATGTCGGTGAACTGGTATCAGCCAAGGGCATTGCCGAGGGCGTTTCCAATTCCAACTGGCTGATCGAAACCACCGGCGCGGATGGCAAAGGTGCGCGCTTTATCCTGACGATGTACGAACGGCGCATCGATCTGGCCGACCTGCCGTTCTTCCTCGACCTGCTCGATCACCTTGCCGCGCGCGACTGCCCGGTGCCGGGCACCGTGCACGATCGGGAGGGCAATTCGCATCGCTGGCTGGGCGACCCCGGCTCGGGGGCCGGGGCAGGCAAGGCGGTGGCGCTGATCGAATTCATCCCCGGCGTCTCGGTGGGCGAGCCCACTCCGGCGCAGGCGCGCAATGTTGGTATGGTGCTCGCGCAGATGCACGCGGCGGCCGAGAGTTTCCCGGTGCAACGCCGGAACGAACTCGGACCGGAGACCTCCGCCCGGGTGCTGGCCGATTGCGGGACGGAAGCACTTGCCGCTATCGACCCGGCGCTCCCCGCCGCCATTGCCGAAGCGCAGCGGGTGGCGCGCGACTGGCCGCAAGACCTGCCGCGCTCGATAATCCATTCCGACCTGTTCCCCGACAATGTCCTGATGCTCGGCGAGCGGGTGAGCGGGCTGATCGATTTCTACTTCGCGTGCCACGATATGATGGCTTACGATCTGGCAGTCACCCACGCCGCCTGGAGCTTCGCCGACGGCGGGCGCACATACCGCGCCGAAGTGGGACGGGCACTGATCGCGGGCTATCAATCGGTACGCGAACTGCTTGATATCGAACGCCGCGCAATGCCGCTGCTGGCGCAGGGCGCGGCGCTGCGGTTCATTTCCAGTCGTGCGCAGGATTGGATCGATACCCCCGCCGATGCGATGGTAACGCGCAAGGACCCGATGGATTTTCATCGGCGGCTGCACTTCTATCTGCGCGAGGGGGACAAGGTCTTCGCATGAAAAAGGTGGAGATTTTCACCGACGGGGCCTGCAAGGGCAATCCCGGTCCCGGCGGCTGGGGCGCCTTGCTGCGTATGGGGCGGCACGAGAAGGAAATGTCCGGCTCCGAACCGGACACCACCAACAACCGCATGGAAATGACCGCCGCGATCAAGGCGCTCAGCGCGCTGATCGAGCCGTGCAAGGTCACGCTGCACACCGACAGCCGCTACCTGATCGACGGCATGACCAAGTGGATCGACGGCTGGCAGCGCAAGGGCTGGATCAGCGCCAGCAAGAAACCGGTGCGCAACGAAGACCTGTGGCATGAACTGATCGCGCTGGCGGCGAAGCACGATATCACCTGGGAATGGGTGAAGGGGCACAATGGCCACCCGGAGAACGAACGGGTGGACAAGCTCGCCAGCGATGCAGCGGACGCAGCGAGATAATTGGGCAGAGGAAAAGGCTGACCCCTTGCAGGATCGGCCTCTCGGAAGTTCAATCGCTCAGGCGGCGCTTTCATCCACTGTTTCGGCACCGGGACCGTTCTTCTTGATCGATTCGATGGCGTTCTTCGCACTGGCCTTCGACGAATAGCCTTCGGTCCAGAAGATCGCTTCGGAATTGTACATGAAATAGGCGACGAATTCGCCCGCCTTGTTCTTCTTGATCTTGAAATGATGCGCCATCGAAATCCCTCCTGTTATCGTCCGCAGGTGACATAACAAAAGCACGGCGAATGGCTAGGCCGGAGCCGTGGCGAAGCGGTCCGGCGCATACGATTTTACATCCAGTGCCTGTGTCATCGCATCGCGCGGCAAGCGCAACAGCAGTTGCGCACCCAGCCTTGCGGCGGCCGGAGCCGTCTGTATGCCGTAGCCGCCTTGGCCGACGAACCAGAAGAAACCCGGCTTGTTTGCGTCGAAGCCATAGACCGGCAAACGGTCGGGCGCGAAGCTGCGCAGCCCGGCCCATTTGTGTTCGACCGCCGCCACCCGCCAGTCCACCACTTGCTCGAACCGGTCGATCGCCAGGGCCACGTCCAGTTCTTCGGGAGCGGCATCGCAAGGGGCGCAGGGGCTTTCGTCGTGCGGGCTGAGCCAGAGCTTGCCGCTTTCGGGGCGGAAATAGAACTCCCCCGCGATATCGAGGCACAATGGCAAGGTGGCGGGTGGCGCGGGATCGGTGCGCAATTGCACCACCGTGCGGCGGTAGGGCTGGATGCCCAGCGGCTCTACGCCCGCCAGCAGCGCCAGTT
Source organism: Erythrobacter sp. (assembly GCA_019739335.1). Lineage (NCBI taxonomy): Bacteria > Pseudomonadati > Pseudomonadota > Alphaproteobacteria > Sphingomonadales > Erythrobacteraceae > Erythrobacter > Erythrobacter sp. The sequence continues at coordinate 1,779,958 of CP073261.1, read as the reverse complement.
CGTCGGCCCACGCCCCTGCCGCGTTGGCGAGCACCCCGGCGCGAATTTCCCGCCCGTCAGTCAAGCCCAGCACCCAGCCTTCACTGGTCCGCTCAGCCGCGACGATGCGTGCCCGGCATAAGAGCTCCACACCCGCCTTGCGCGCCTCGCCAAGGTAATGCTGGTGCAGCCCAGCCACATCGATATCGGCGCAGCGCGGTTGGTGGATCGCGCGGTCCCATTCGGGGCGCAGGCCAGGCACCAATTCGGTCAGGCTCTCGCGCCCGATACGCACCGGATTGGCGCCCGATCCGGCAAAGCGGCGGAAGAAACTCTCGATCGCCGGTTCGTCCTTCTCCCGCGCCAGGTAGAGCGCCCCGCGCTCGCCCAGGAAGCCTCGTTCGCGCAGCCAATCGCCCGATGCCAACGTCAGCGGGACGATATCCGGCCCACCGTAACATTCTTCCCAGAAGGCTGCCGAACGCCCGGTCGCATGGTAGCCGGGGCGATCCTCCGCTTCCAGCAACACCACCCGCGCCCCTACGCTCAATCCGGCGCCCAGTTCGGCAGCGAGGCTTGCCCCCGCCATCCCCGCGCCGACAATCGCAATGTCGAAATGCTCGCTCAAGCCGCCACACCTGCCAGGAATTCGTCGATAGCCGCCAGCGCGCGATCGCGCACCTCGTCCACTTCGCGCAGTATTTCGTGGCGCGCTTCCTTGCCGAACACCAGCGCATCTACACGAGGCAGCCGGGCGATGGCGCTGCGGATGGCGGAAGGACTCACCAGCCGGTCGGCGTCGGTAGCGACGATAAACACCGGCACCTGCACACTTTCCAGCGCGCCGCGGCGGAACAGCGCGGTGGAACTTTCGGTCGCGCCCTTCACCCAGCCCCAGCTGCCGGGGCCGAGCTCCAGTTCGGGCCGCTCGTGCCGCCACCACATTTCGTCTTCATAGCGATCCTCGTCATGCGTCAGCAACGTGTTGCGCAGAGCCGCTTTCGCGCCGGGCTTCTCGCTGATCTTCCACGCAGGACGGCGCGGATCGCCCATCCTCGCCATCATCCGGGCAAAGCCGCGCTTGACCGGCAGGGGCACCAGTTCGGGAAACACGTCGAGCATCGGCGCGGTGAGCACCAGTGCATCGGGCGCGGGCATCAACACCTTCTCGATCACCGCACGTAGCACCAGATGCCCACCCATCGAATGGCCGACCAGCACCAGCGGACCCTCTTTCGTTGCCGCCCACTGCTTCCAGAAATCGGCCAGATCGGCAATCCACAATGCGAAATCGTCGATATGGCCGGTGCCCGCGTCCAGCCCCAGCCGCCCCGAACCACCCTGTCCGCGCCAGTCCGCGGCGCTGACCTGCCAGCCCTGCTGGCGCCAATGTTCGAGGCTTTCGAGATATTTCTCATAGGCATCGCCGCGCCCCGGCATGAACAGCATCGCCCCGCGTAGCGGCACGCCTGACGGCGGCGCGGGCCAATCTATGTGCCTGATCTTGTGCCCGTCTGCAGCTTGCCAGACGCCTTCCACCGATCCGGCAGGGATGGCCCGGCGGTCGAATGGCGCAGCAGCGATTTGGTCTTGGCTAATTCCAGCCTCCTGTCCGTGGTTACTTTTTGGTAAGTGATACCCGCTAGCACAAGAGCTCACAGGGCCATTCGGGGACCTTTGGGGGCTTTCATGCTGGACGATCCGATCAAGTACGCATTGCTTGCCGCACTGGCAATCGCGCTGCTGACTGCCGCCTTCACCGATCTCAAGAGCCGCCGCATCGCCAATTGGCTGAATGCCGCGATTGCGCTGGGCGCGCCGCTGTTCTGGTTTGCTACCGACATGGCGCTGTGGCCCGATGTGGCCATGCAACTGGGCACCGCGCTGGCCACCTTTGCCGTGCTGTCGGTGCTGTTTGCCATGCGCGCGATGGGCGGGGGAGACGTGAAGCTGCTCACCGCGCTGGCGCTGTGGATCCAGCCGCTGCTGTTCGTCAAACTGCTGATCATGATGGCGCTGCTGGGCGGCGTGCTGACGATCGGTTTCGGGGCCTGGCACATCATGCGCCGCCAGCGCGACAAGATCGCCATTCCCTACGGCGTGGCCATCGCTCTGGCCGGACTGTGGACCATCGGCACCTTTTACCTTCCCGCTTCCACCGCCGTAGCGGCGGGGTGAACCTGATTTTAACCACTTCCGCGCTATCCGGCGCAATCGTTATTGCAAGATCCAACTGAGGGGGCTTGACGCACCATGGACAAGAAGAAGCTCATCCTGCTGGTAGGGGCGCTGATCATCGCGATCGGCACCGCCCTTGCTGCCCGGAGCATGTTCGCAGGCGCGGCAGCTCCCGAAGTCGAAGCCGCAGCACCGGAGCCCGAAGGGCCCAAGGTGCTGGTTGCCAAGCGCAGCCTGCCGGTGGGAACCATCATCACTGCCGATGCGGTGGCTTACCAGCTGTGGCCGCAAGAACTGGTCCAGGACGCATACTTCATCGACGGCGAAGCCAATATGGAGCAGCTTCTGGGCACCGTGGTACGCTACCAGATGACCGCTGGTGAACCCGTTACCCAAGGTTCGCTCGTCGCGCCGGGAGATCGCGGCTTTCTTGCAGCGGCACTCGGGCCGGGTATGCGCGCCGTGACCGTCCCTGTTTCGGCCCGTACGGGTGTGGGTGGCTTCGTGTTCCCGGGTGATCGGGTGGACATGGTGCTGACCCAGACCGTTGGCGGCGGTGGACAGGGTGAATTGCCGCTCCAGGCGTCGGAAACGATCCTCACCAACCTGCGCGTTCTGGCAACCGACCAGTCCACCGAATCCACCACCACCGAAGATGGCCGCACCGTAGTGCGCGCCTTCCGCACAGTGACCATGGAAGTGACCCCGCGCATCGCCGAACGGATCGCTGTGGCACAGACGCTCGGCACGATCAGCCTGACGCTGCGCTCGATCGCGGACAACCAGGCCGAACTCGACCGGGCAATTGCTTCGGGCGATATCGACCTGCCGGCCAATACCACCCCCGAGGAAGAAGAGCGGCTGCTGCGAACCGTAGCCTCGCGTCCCGGTGAAGGTGGCACCACCTTCCAGACCGGCGGCGACGTCTCGCGCTTCCAGCGCAGCACCGTCCCCTCGCGGGCCCCTGCCAACAACGGACCGGCCCCTGCCCCACAGGAAGCCGGAGCACCGCGCGCTGCCGGCCCGGTCGTTCCTTCGGGCCCGACGGTCCGCGTGAGCCGCGGCAACAATGTCTCCGTGGTGCCGGTCGAACGCGGCGCGGGTGCACTGCTCGATCGCCAGGCCAATGCGATGGGAACCGGTGCCCGCACCGCACCCGTCGGCATGTCGACACTTCGGTGATCGCCATGACCAAGCGCACAGAGCCAAACATTCGCACTTCCACCGGATTTGTTCCGAAAGGCAAGACAATGACCAGCCGTCTTCTCAAAAGCGTATTGAGTGCCGCCTGCGCACTCGCGCCGCTGGCACTGCTGCCAGCGACGCAGGCCCAGGCCCAGTCCATCAGCCCCGCGCAGGATCTCGTCCTGTCCATCGGTCGCGGTGAACTGGTCAACGTGCCCGGCAACATGGCCGACATCTTCATCGCCAACGAAGCGGTTGCCGATGTCGAAGTGAAGAGCCAGCGGCAGCTATATATCTTCGGCCTTTCGGGCGGCGAAACCACGATCTACGCCAGCAATGCTGCGGGCGATATCATCTGGTCCGCCAATGTCCGTGTCGGTTCGAACATCGACAGCATCGACCAGATGCTCGGCCTCGCCATGCCCGAAGCCAATATTTCGGTGGCGACGATGGGCAGCAACACCGTGCTGTTGACCGGCACCGTGGCCGCCCCGGAAGACGCCTCCGAAGCCGAACGGCTGGTGCAGGCCTTCGTCGGCGATGGTGCCAATGTCATTTCCCGCCTGCGCATGGCGACGCCGTTGCAGGTCAACCTGCGCGTTCGCTTTGCCGAAGTCAGCCGCTCGCTGGCGCGCAATCTGGGCACCAACCTGACCACGATCGATACCACCAGCGGGTTCCAGTTCGGCCTCAACCAGGGCCGCGCCCCGACGGTGTTCGCGCCGGGCCGGGGTGTCGGCTTCGGTGATCTGACGGTTCCGGCTGTCGATCCGAACACCGGCCAGATCATCACCACGGAAGGCAGTTCTTTCGGCGGCATTTCGCCGGGAACCACGCTTGCGGGTGTGGGGCAGTTCCTCGGTCTCGACATCGCCGCAGCGCTCGATCTGGGCGAACGTCGCGGTCTTGTCACCACGCTGGCGCAGCCGAACCTTACCGCGCTTTCGGGCGAAACCGCCGAATTCCTAGCCGGCGGCGAATTCCCGATCCCGCTCAGCCAGGGGCTTGGCACCACCACGGTGCAGTACAAGAACTTCGGCGTGAGCCTTTCCTACACCCCGATCGTGCTCAGCAACGGGCGCATATCGATCCGCGTGCGGCCCGAAGTGTCCGAACTGTCGAGCCAGGGTGCGGTGACGCTGAACGGCTTCCAGATCCCGGCGCTGACCATTCGCCGCGCGGAAACCACGGTGGAACTGGGCTCGGGCGAAAGCTTCATGATTGCCGGGCTGTTGCAGAACAATGCCCAGCAAACGATCGAGCAGATGCCGGGCGCGGGTGACATCCCGATCCTGGGCAACCTGTTCCGTTCCACCAGCTTCCAGCGCGGTGAAACCGAGCTGGTGATCGTGGTGACGCCTTATCTGGTGCAGCCGGTCAACGACCGCGACATTCGCTTGCCGACCGACGGCTTCAACGTCCCCAATGCTGCCGAGCAGTTCCTGCTGGGCCGCGAAACGGCGGGCGAGAGCGGCGGCAGGAGACCTATGCCCCGCGCCGCGGGCGAAGCACCCACCGGTCCGGACCTCAGCCTGATCGACCAGAACGGCACCGCGCTGGCAGGCGGTGACGCCCCTGCCGGCACCGCCCCGCAGACCGCCTCAGCCGCGCTGCCCGGTTTCAGCTTCAACGAAGACGGAGAGTGATCGCCATGACCAATCGTAACAAACGCCTTGCGGCGACGGCACTGGTGCTGTCGCTCGGCTTCGGCCTCTCCGCCTGCGGCACCATGAACGAAGGCCCGCGCAACATGGGTCTGGATTCGATCCAGCAGCCCGTTGTCGAGCGCCACAACTACGCGCTCGATCTCGCCAGCGGCGGCTCCGGGTTGACAGTGCCGGAAATGGCGCGGCTGGCCGACTGGTTCGAAACGCTCGACCTCGGCTATGGCGATCGTATCGCGGTGGACGATCCCACCAGCAGCCCGGCAGTGCGCGAAGACGTCGCCGCCGTTGCCAGCCGCTTCGGCATCCTTCTCAGCCAGACGGCACCGATCACCGAGGGCTATGTCAATCCCGGCAATGTCCGCGTGGTGGTCAGCCGTTCGACAGCATCCGTACCCGGCTGCCCGATCTGGGACGACGAATACGGTTTCGAGCGCGGCAATCACACCTCGACCGGGTTCGGCTGCGCGGTGAACAGCAACATCGCGGCGATGGTGGCCGATCCCGAACATCTGCTCAACGGCGCCAGCGGCACCGGAGAAACGGTGGTCCTGACTTCCAACCGCGCCATCGATTCGTATCGTGAAGCAACTCCGACCGGCAATGGCGGCACCGCCGTCGCTGCTGTCGCCTCTGACGGGAACTGATCCTATGAGCGCTCAATGGAAACCCGGACCGCTCGGCAATCGCGAGCCGTTCTCGGCCTATATCTGCGACGATGGTGCGCTTGATGCCCTGCGTCCGGTGGTCATCGAAATGGGCTGGCAGCCCGAGAAGTGCAACAAGGGCGGCCTGCGCAATGCGGTGCAGTCCCTGTCGATCTCGGCCAGCCCGGCGATCCTGATGGTCGACCTGTCGGAAAGCGGCGATCCGCTGAACGATATCAACGCCCTGGCCGAGGTTTGCGAACCTGGCACGGTGGTGATCGCGGTTGGCCAGGTGAACGACGTACGGCTCTATCGCGATCTGCTTTCGAGCGGCATCCACGATTACCTGCTGAAGCCGCTATCGGCCAATGCGGTACGCGATGCTCTGACCCAGGCGCAGGCGGTGTTCTCCGCCCCGCGCAACAACGATGCCGATGGCGAGCGCGAACACATCGCCACCGCCGTGGTCGGCACCCGCGGCGGCGTGGGCGCTTCCACCATCGCTACCTCTCTGGCATGGCTGTTCTCGATCGAACACGAACGCTCGACCGCGCTTCTCGATCTCGACGTCCATTTTGGCACCGGCGCGCTGGCGCTCGATCTGGAACCGGGCCGCGGCCTGACCGATGCGATCGAGAATCCCAGCCGCATCGACGGGCTGTTCATCGAACGCGCGATGATCCGGGCGAACGACAATCTGGCGATCATGTCGGCCGAAGCGCCGATCAATTCCCCGCTTATGACCGACGGCACCGCCTTCGTTCAGCTGGAGGAAGAGTTCCGCCAGGCGTTCGACATGACGGTGATCGACCTGCCGCGCAACATGCTGATCAACTTCCCGCACCTGCTGACCGAAGTGAACGTGGTGACGCTTGTTACCGAACTCACGCTGGCATCGGCGCGCGATACCATCCGCATCCTTTCGTGGCTGAAGCAGAACGCTCCCGGCGCGCATCCGATGATCGTGTGCAACAAGGTGCAATCGGGCGCGGCGGAAATCAGCAAGGCCGATTTCGAAGCCTCGATCGAACGCAAGATCAATTTCCAGATCGCGTTCGACCAGAAGGCCGCTGCCAATGCGGCAAAGCTGGGGCAGACTTTCATCGAAGCGAACAAGGGCTCGCGCACCGTCGCTCCCCTCCGCGAGATCGGCAAGACGATTGTCGGTGTCGGTGGCGATGACGGGGCGAGCCTTGCCGAAGGCGGCCGAAAGGCTGCCGCCAAGGGCAAGTTCGATCTGAAATCGTTTCTGGGTGGCGCAGGCAAGAAGAAGACCAAGGGCCTGATCGCTGCCGAGCCTGCCGAATAGGAGTGCGCGGGGCGGGCCATGCTCGCCCTCTCACCTCTCGATCACATGACTCAAGATTTTAGAGAAGGCGGATCATGAATATCATCCAGCTCCTGCTAGTGGCCGGCGGCCTGATGGGATTGATGATCCTGGGCTATGCCCTGATGAACGGCAAGTCGCCGACCAAGGAAGCCCAACGACGAATGGAGGCGGTTCGCTATCGCCATTCCGAGAGCACGAGCGACCGTGTCGAGAGCCAGCTCAAGAAGGCCATCGCCGCGCGCAAGCCCAAGCAGTTCCGGGCAGCCGGCTCGGGATCGCGCGCCGAAGCGCTGGCGGTGCGGCTCAACCGCACCGGCAAGAGCTGGACGATTTCGCAATACCTTTATGCCTCGCTCGGCTTGGGAGTGGTCGTTGCAGCGCTGCTTTACCTTCAGTCGGGATCGGCCATGCTGGCGCTTGGTCTGGGCGTGATGGTGGGCGCGGGGATTCCACATTTCGTGGTCGGCAGCGCGATCAAGAAGCGTACCAATGCCTTCACCTCCAAATTCCCCGACGCCATCGAGCTGCTGGTGCGCGGCCTGCGCTCCGGCCTGCCGGTGGCCGAAACACTCGGCGTTGTCGGACAGGAAGTTCCCGGCCCGGTCGGGATTGAATTTCGCCAGGTCGTCGAACGCATCCGCATCGGCAAGACCATGGAAGAATCACTGCAGGAAGCGGCGGACAAGCTGGGGACGGCAGAATTCCAGTTCTTCGTCATCACGCTCGCCATCCAGCGCGAAACCGGCGGCAACCTTGCCGAAACGCTGTCCAACCTTGCCGATGTGCTGCGCAAGCGCGCGCAGATGAAGCTCAAGATCAAGGCGATGAGCTCGGAATCGAAGGCTTCCGCCTATATCGTGGGGGCCCTGCCCTTCATCGTCTTCGGCCTGATCTTCTGGATCAACCCCAACTACATCGGCGGCTTTTTCGAAGACGAACGACTGATCATCACCGGCCTGTTCGGCCTGGTGTGGATGAGCATCGGCGCCTTCATCATGGCCAAGATGGTCAACTTCGAAATCTGAGCGGGGAAACCACCATGTTGCTTTCGATCGGTCAACCCGCCAGCCCTACCCTCCTCGGTGTGGACGTCATCCTCGTCGGCTCGATCCTCGCCGGCATGGCTGCCGCCGCCGTGCTGCTGGCCATCTATGCCGCTGTTACCGTGCGCGACCCCATGGCCAAGCGCGTGAAGGCGCTGAACCAGCGCCGTAACGAGTTGAAGACCGGGATGCTCACCCAGTCCACGCGCAAGCGGCAGAGCCTGGTCCGCAAGACCGACCGGACCGAAAAGGTCAAGGACACGCTGAAGGGCATGCGCGTCCTCCAGGAGGATCAGGTCAAGGACGTGCAGCAGAAGCTTGCGCAGGCTGGCCTCCGCAACAAGGAATGGGCCGTCTTCGTCATCTTCGCCCGAATGGTGCTGCCGGTTGTGCTCGGTCTTGTCGGCGTGGTGGTCTTCTATTGGACCGACACCTTCCCGGAATGGGGCAGCGCCAAGCGCTTCATGGGCTTCGCCGGACTGGTAATCGCCGGATACAAGGGGCCCGAAGTCTTCCTGAAGAACCGTTCCAACAAGCGGGTCAAAGCCATCCAGAAGGGTCTTCCCGATGCGCTCGACCTGCTGGTGATCTGCGCCGAAGCCGGCCTGACCGTGGATGCTGCCTTCAACCGTGTCGCCCGTGAACTGGGTCGCGCCTACCCCGAACTGGGCGACGAATTCGCCCTAACGGCAATCGAACTGGCCTTCCTCACCGAGCGCCGCCAGGCATTCGAAAACTTCGCTTACCGCGTCGATCTCGATGCCGTGCGCGGAGTGGTGACGACGATGATCCAGACCGAGCGATACGGCACTCCGCTGGCTTCTGCCCTGCGCGTGCTCTCGGCCGAATTCCGCAACGAACGGATGATGCGCGCCGAAGAAAAGGCCGCCCGCCTGCCTGCGATCATGACGGTGCCGCTGATCCTGTTTATCCTGCCGGTGCTGTTCATCGTCATCCTCGGCCCGGCGGCTTGTTCGATTGCCGACGCCTTCTCCGGCGATGGTCCGGGAAGCAATAGCTAAGGCGGAGGACGATCGGCCGCCTGCACACAGAAAACCCCGCGCGGTCCATCGCCTCGCGGGGTTTTTCTTGTCCGAAGCGAAGATACTAGCGGATGCCGTACCCGCCGGAAAGTTCGCCGCCTTCAAGACCTTCGGCCTGGCTGCGCGCACGTTCCAGCAGGTTGCGGAACAGCGCCAGTTCTTCCTCAGCAAAGCCGGCGAACAATTGCCGCTCCATCTCCTGCGCCAGCGGCATGATCTCGCCATGCATGGTGCGCCCTGCAGCGGTCAGGTCGAGCAGATGCGAACGCCCGTCCTGCTCGTTCGGGGTCCGCTTGGCCAGATCGCGCTCTTCGAGCACCTTGCAGGCACGGTTCACCGCTACCTTGTCCATCAACGTCCGTCGCGTCAGCTCACGCTGGGTAACCGCACCGCTATCCCCCAGCACCGCCATCACGCGCCACTCGGGAATGCTCAGCCCCCAACGTTGGCGATATTCCATCGCGATACGTCCGCTCACTGCATTGGAAGCGAGCGAAAGCTGGTAGGGCAGGAAGCGGGAAAGTCGGCTAGTCGGTTGCATAGGCAACTACCTTGTGCAAGTTTTGCCCGCTTTGCAAGTTTCCGCTATCAACCGGCCCTTCCGGCGTATGAAACGATGCGGAGAGGCACTCAGCCCAGCAATCTCCGCGCGATCGCGTCCAGTCGTGCGGTGACCGTGGGATCCCATTTCTCGCGCGGAGTAATGATCGCAGTGTCGAGCACCGAGTCAATCGGGCTCGCGCTGCGCTGATCGGGCAGGGCTGCACCGAATTCGGCCAGCATGGCACGGGCGTTTTCGGCATTGCCGTGCATCACCCGCAGAATGTCGGCCACGTCGACATCTTCCCCGGCAGCGCGCCAGCAGTCGTAATCGGTAACCATGGCGACCAGCGCATAGGGCAATTCCGCCTCGCGCGCGAGGCGGGCTTCTGGCATCGCCGTCATGCCGATCACATCCGCGCCCCATTGGCGATAGAGCTGGCTTTCGGCACGGGTGGAGAATTGCGGCCCCTCGATGGCGACATAGGTACCCGTGCGGTGCACTGTCGGGCCGGCACGCTCTGCTGCATCGGCCGCCATTGCCGCCAAGCGCGGGCAGACAGGATCAGCCAGGGGCACATGCGCGACCACCCCCTCGCCGAAGAAGCTCCGCTCGCGCCCCCCTGAGCTGCTCGAGGTGCGATCGATCAGCTGGTCGACAATCACGAAGTGGCCGGGAGCGATGTCTTCGCGCAGGCTCCCGATAGCCGATATCGCCAGAAGATCCGTCACTCCGCATCGCTTCAGCGCGTCCACATTGGCACGATAGTTGACATGGCTTGGCGAAAGGCGGTGCCCGGCACCATGCCGGGCGATAAAGGTGAACCGCACCCCGCCGATGCGCCCGGTCACCACCGGACCGGATGGCTCGCCAAAAGCGCTGGCGACTTCAATTTCCTGCGCATCTTCCAGTGCGCCGGGCTCATACAAACCCGAACCGCCGATTACCCCGATATGCCATTCGCCCAAGTTCATGAACTCCCCTGTCTAGCCCCCTATTTGGGGGGCATACGGATGGCACCGTCAAGCCGGACGGTTTCGGCATTCATGTATTCTGCCTCGATCATGAAGCAGGCGAGCGCGGCATATTCTTCGGGCTTGCCGAGCCGCTTGGGGAACGGGATCGATGCGGCCAGCGCTGCTTGTGCCTTTTCGGGCAGGCTATCCATCATCGGGGTGTGGAAAATGCCGGGCAGTATCGCGTTGACGCGGATACCCTCCCCCATCAGGTCGCGCGCAACCGGCAGGGTCATACCCTTAACGCCCGCCTTGGATGCGGCATAGGCAACCTGCCCGATCTGCCCGTCCTCGGCGGCGACCGAGGCAGTGTTGATGATGACCCCGCGCTCGCCCGAATTCCCATCGGGCTCGCCTACGGGATCGATTGCCATCATCCCGGTGGCGGCCTTGGCCATCGTCTGGAAGGTGCCGATCAGGTTGACCTTAATGGTCTTTGCGAAGGTCTCGAACGGCAGGTGCGAAATCTCACCCGTCTCGCGGTCACGCTTGGTGAGCTTGCCGATGGTGGCGATCCCGGCGCAATTGACCAGCACCCGTTCCTGCCCGTGGGCGGCGCGGGCCTTGGCGAAGCCCGCATCGAGCGAGGCTTCGTCGGATACGTCAACCTGACAGAACACCCCGCCAATCTCACCCGCGACAACTTCCCCGCGCTCGGCGTTCATGTCGAAAATGGCGACCTTGGCGCCCTTGCCCGCCAGCGCCCGCGCGGTCGCTTCCCCAAGGCCGGATGCGCCGCCGGTGACCACGGCGGCAATGCTTGCGTCGATAATCATGCCTGTCCCTCACTTTGGCGCCGATGAAACGGCGATGTCCTGCCAGCGGTCCTAAGCGCCGCCAGCCGCGGGTCAAGCGGTTCACCACGGGAAATCGCCGCCCCGATTGCGCAGGGCCAAAGGAAAGGCCCCGCAACCGGAGTTGCGAGGCCTTTCCCATTGTCGTTCCTTACGGAAGCGTGCGGATCAGAAGCGGATCGACGCTGAAGCGAAGAATTCGCGACCGTCGAGATCGTAACCGTTGCCGATCGGGGTGTTCGAGATGCCGAACACTTCGTTGGTGTCGATCAGCGGCGGATTGGTGTCGAAGATATTCGTCACACCGGCGCGCAGCGTAATGTCTTCGTTGAAGTCATACCGCAGCGAAATCGTGTGGACGAAATAGTCTTCGGCGAACCCGACGTCGCGGCAGAACAGCCCGTCGCCAGCCACAATGCCGTCCGGAACGAATGCGCCGCCCGGGCCAGTATTGCTGCCCGAACCGTTGCCAGTGCAGGTATCGCTGAAGAAGTTCGCAGCACCATTGCCATCGGGATCGACCAGGAACCCGTCGGGGCCGCGACCGAACACGTCCGCTGCAAGGTCGATACCATCGGCCTGCTGCTGGACCTCGCCGATCCAGCGGGTCTGCCAGGTCACCAGGAAGTCCGAATAGCCGACCGAGAAGGTCGCACGGCCGGTCCAGGACGGGAAACCGAATTCACCAGCGTCATCGTCGAAGATCGCATTGCCCTGATCGTCAAGGAACACGCTGCTACGTTCGATCAGGTGGTTGGCACGAACGCCCAACGACAGGTCGAGCGTTTCACCACCCATAGGCACCGAATAGTCGAAGGTAGCATTCAGATCGATACCACGGACTGCTTCCGAGTTGATGTTCACGAAGCCCGCGAACACATCGGTGATCAGCTGGCGGCTTGCAGGATCGGAGTCGAAGTCAATGAAGTCGCAGAAGTTGCTACGAACCCCATCATCCCGCAGGAAGCACTCGTTGACGATGAACTGACCGCTCGGCTCCGCAATAGCGCCCTCGACCTGAATGTCGAAGTAGTTGAAGTTGAACGCTATATCGAGGCCGCCGAAGTTCTCGGTGATCGCAACACCAGCGGTGAACGATTCCGAAGTTTCCGGATCGAGTTCGAGGCTGCCGCCCGAGGTGATCTCCACGCTCGGCTGCGTGGTGGTGTTTGCGCCACTGGCATCGATACCGACGCGGGTCGGGTCGCGGCCTTCGCGCTGGCAGTTGGCCAGAACTTCAGGGTCGCGGGTATCGAGTTGCGGTTGGTAGCCGCCGTTGAGCGGCTGGAACGCTGCTGCAGGGACCGCACAAGGATCGATGAGTCCGCCGAAGCCCGACTGACCGGCGAGGAAGTTTTCGCGCAGGTTCGGGGCACGGAACGATGTACCGAAGCTCGCCTTCAGCAGAACCTGCGGGATCGGACGCCAGCCCGCCTTGAGCGAGTAGGTGGTGTTGGTCCCGTAGAATTCCTCGTCGCTGATACGGCCCGAGGCGCTGAAATCGAATTCACCAAAGAAATCATCGTCGAACACCGGGATGTCGATTTCGCCGAAGGCCTCCATGATGTACTTGCTGCCTTGGCCGCCCTGATCGGCGAAGAAGCCGAAGAACAGGCCTTCCGCCGCAACGGCATCCGGCTGCGAGTCGATGGCATCGCTGCGGTATTCAGCGCCGAGCACGATCGCCAGCGGGCCAGCCGGAAGTTCGACAACGTCGCCAGTCACGTAGGCGGAGATGACCGTCTGCTCGTACACGGTATCGAAATCGCGTGAATCGAACAGATAGTCGCGTTCGGCCTGGGTCGCGAAATCGCCGACGGCCTGGTCATACAACGAGGTGGCGAACAGGTTCACCGGAACGCAACCGGCGACCACGTCGGGCTGCAGGTTGTCCGGGTTCTGGAACCCGGACGTCGCGCAGGGTCCGCCTGCGAGAACGACTGGCGAAGCCGCGTTGACCCCGGCTGCCGAGGTCGGATCGATACCGAGCGCGAGCGCCAGACGGTCGCCACGGATCCCGATGCGGGAGGACTGGCCTTCCGAACGCGAGTAGACACCTGAAATCTCGAACGACCAGCTGTCACCGATGAACGGAAGGTCACCGCGCAGACCGAGGACGCCGCGATACTGTTCCTGGACCGTTTCAACGAATGAGCGATCCCCGATTACCGAAACGACCGGGCGGACAATACGCGATACACCGAGGGGACGAGCGAACGCACCGCCGGCGAAATTATACAGGTCATCGAAGCGGTTCTGCGCATCACCACAGTCGTTGTTGGCAATGTTACAGGGGTTGAACGGGTTCTGCGCCGGTACGAACGGGAACAACTGCGGCGCGGTGCTGCGTGCAGACACCTCGGCGCGGCTGTAATTGGCTTCGAAGAACGGAGTCAGGTTCAGATCGGTCCCGAGCTCGTACTCGCCATAGGCCATGACGTTGTAGAGATCCTGCGGGGCGATAAAGGAAGGCTCCAGATCGGTACCGTTGCGGCTGACCTGCGAGAAATCCACATCCATCAGGCCATCGCCGTTCCGGTCAGCCGGAACGCCGAAAGCATCGACAGCGTCGCTGAAAAAGGGAACGAACGAGTTACCCGCCTGGCCGGTGCTGGCATAGACGGTTTCATCGTAATAGAGGTTGCCGTAGAACAGGCCACCCTGCGGCAGGAAGCGGCGCACCGCCGCTTCGATCTTGCAAGGTTGCTCGACTTCGCCGACGGCCCCGTCACTCAGAACGCGGGTGTTGGCATTGTCGAAGCGACCGACCGTCTGGATGTCGCCGTTCTGGTCGATTTCGTAGTGCGTGTTACAGCCTGCCAGGAAATCACGATCGGCAATGCGGACTTCGTCGCGACGGGAGTATTCCAAGCCGATGCCGAAGAACCCGCGATCGAAGGTGGTGCCCCATGCGCCCGAAAGGGTGTAGTCGTCGCCACCGCCCTGCTCGTTGTAGTTGCCGCTGGCGAACAGTTCGAAGCCGTCGATATCGTTGCGCAGGATGATGTTGCCCACACCGGCCACGGCGTCCGAACCGTAAACCGAAGACGCGCCGTCAAGCAGCAGGTCGTAACGCTGGACAAGCGAGGCGGGGATCAGGTTGATCGAAGGGTTGGTCGGCGCGCCTTCGACACCGGCAGGTGCGAGGCGGCGGCCGTTGACCAGCAGCAGCGTGCGGTCGGCACCAAGGCCGCGCAGGTCGAGCGTTTGCGAACCCGGACCGTTGTTCAGCACGAAGCCCTGGAAGGTGGCGTCGATCTGGGTGCCCGAAGCGGCTTCGGAACGCTGAAGGATCTGTGCAGCGTCGAATTCACCAACGTCGCGCGCAGCCTCGGTGGTGAGGATCTGCAGCGGCGAAATGCTGGAATAGGTGTCCGCACGGCCGATACGCGAGCCGGTGACGACGATCTGGCCTGATTCTGCCTGAGAACCATCAGCACTTACGATTTCGCAGTCTTCATCCTGAACGCCAGCGGCATCGACTTCGCATTCGTCGTCGGCATCCTGCGCATAAACCGGCGCACCCGCCAGCAGAGCCACTGCCGATACGGAAACGGCGAATCCCGTCAGGGCCTTCTTCTGAAACTTTTTCATATTTGTCCCGTCCACCTTGAGGAGAGGGTATCGCAACCACGAGACCCGAATTCATTTATCGTTCAGCGCGGGTTGGGCAAGGAGAGGTGCCAACCATCGCCACGCGTCGGACCTGCAGGGGTAAGCTGCGTTGGTCCATGCGCTACCGTGTTGAGTGCAATAGCGGGTGCCCCTTGTCAAAACGGCAGGGCCTCGGGTTGCCGCATATATCCCCTTTTGGTTTTAGCTGTGACTAAATTCACACACCTCCGGTGGGTGACCCTAGCCTTTGGTCTGTGTTCGGCAAATTACTGTTATTTCTGTATTTATTCGAAATAGACAGATTTTTGTTGTTGCGGTGCAACATAGTTTCTCCAAAATTGGGTCTCACGTAATTGTCTGATTGTGCAGTTGCGAACTGTGAAGCACTTTCCCCTTGTCGCATCAAACTCGGCAGTCACTTCGAACACGGGGACCGGACCATGAACTTTCAGGCTAGACTCAAACTCGCTTGCGCGCCCATTGCAGTTTCGATGGTGCTCGCGTCCACCAACGCGCTCGCCCAGGAAAGCGGCGGACAGGAAGCTTCAGACGAATCCACAATTGTCGTCACTGGCTCCCGTATCCAGCGCGACGCCAACGAAGCCGCCCCTTCCCCGATCGCGACGGTATCGTCCGACGATATCCGCAATACCGGGGTGATCGACGCCACCGATGCCCTGCGCGAGATCCCTGCGCTCGCCAATTCCGGTACAGTCGGTGACTCGCTCCAGAACGGCGAGGGCGGGGTCGGCCAGGCCACGCTCAACCTGCGCGGGCTTGGTGCGGTGCGGACGCTGGTACTGGTGGACGGGCGGCGCCACGTATCGGGCGTATCGGGAAGCCAGATTGTCGACGTGTCGAGCATCCCCACTGCGCTGATCGAGCGCGTCGAAGTGCTCACCGGCGGTGCTTCCGCCGTCTATGGCGCCGACGCCGTGACCGGGGTCGTCAACTACGTGCTGATGGACGATTTTACCGGCTTCGAGATCGACGCGGTGGGCGGCCTGTCCGCCGATGGCGACGGCTTCACCGGTTCGATCGACGGGGCGATCGGGTTCGACCTGCCGAACAACCGGGGCAATATCACGCTGGCCATGGGCTACTCACACACCGAGGAGCTGTTGCAGGGTGACCGCGCCTTCTACGCCAACAACGGCCAGTTCAACACCGGCACCACCTATCCCAGCCCGCTGCGCCGGTTCCAGAAGGGCGACCTCGGGACGGGGACGCCCAACTTCTCCAATTATTACAGCATCGACAACGGGCTGCTGCCGTTCGGCTTCAGCATTCCCGACGCCGCCGATTTCATCGCCGATTACGAGGCGACTTTCGGCACCACTCCCACGTTGACGCAGACCGAGCTGGCATTGATCGACCGGGCAGCCAATGCCCCGGCGCTCGCCTACCAGTCCGATCCGCGCTTCGCGATCTCGTCCGGCGCAGGCCTGATCTTTCGCCGCGATTTCGGGTTTTTCGAAGCCGACATCAACAATAACGGTATCAACGACTGCCAGGAAAGCTTCATCGGCCTCACCGGTTTCGGCGGCGGCGGCTGCTATGTCTCGACGCCCGATGGCGGAGTGAAGATTTTCGAGGACGGCATCATCGCCAGTTCCAGCAACCAGTTCGGCGGCGATGGTGCACCCGAACGGCTGAGCGGCGCAAGCCTGATCCCGAGCAACGAACGCATCTACGCTAACATACTCGCCAATTTCGCCGTCAGCGACGGGGTGGAGCTGTTTCTTGATGCCAAGTATGTGAACTCGGTCACCGGCTCGCAGAACCCCTACAACACCTTCTACGATTCGCTGCTGATCTTCGCCGACAATCCCTACATCCCCGCGGCCATCCAGGCCGATGCCGATGAAGCGGGCGGGCTGCGGGTTTCGCGCGATTTCACCGATCTCGGCTTGGCGCGACAGATCGCCGAGCGAGAGACCTACCGGCTGGTCGGCGGGCTGCGCGGCGATTTCGGGGCGGGCAACGAATTCTCGTGGGAAGTCAGCGCCAACTGGGGGCGCTTCGAATCCACTATCGAGAACGAAAACACCGTGCTTTACGACCGCCTGTTCGCATCGATCGATGCGGTGGACGAGGGCGAGTTTCTTACCGGCACGCCCAACGGCAATGTGGTCTGCCGTTCCGATCTCGACCCCGAGGCGCGGCATCCGGGCAGCCAGTTCTTCCCGGTGATCGAGCGTGGCTTCTTTACCTTCAATCCGGGCGACGGCAGCTGCCGTCCCGCTTCGCTGTTCAATGGCGAGCAGTCGGTTTCTCAGGAGGCTGTGGACTTCATCACTGCCACCACCACCAACCGCGCGGCGCTCGAGCAATTCGTCGTCAACGCCACGCTGGTGGGCGATACCAGCAGCTTCTTCGAAATGCCGGGCGGCCCGATCGGCTTTGCGGTGGGTGCCGAATATCGCGAAGAAAGCAGTTCCTTCGCCTTTGATCCGCTAACACTGGGCATTGCGCCGATCGACACGCCGGATATCGATGCCGGACAATTCATTGGCGACGTATCCGACAATCAGCAGTTGATATTCGATGCCCAGACGCGGACGTTCAACACCGGCGGCAGTTTCGACGTTGCCGAAGCTTTTGCCGAAATCAACATTCCGATCCTGGCCGATGTGCCGTTCTTCGAGGTACTCGAAGTCAGCGGTGCAGCGCGCTATTCGGAATACTCGACCGTGGGTGATACTTTCACCTGGAGCCTCAGCGGTATCTGGGCGCCGATCGAGGATATCCGCTTCCGCGGCACCTATTCGCAGGCCGTGCGCGCCCCGAACATTTCCGAACTGTTCGATCCGCAGCAAGGCACCACTTTCCGCCCTTCCGATCCCTGCGATGCTTCGCAAATCGACGTTCTGGACGCGGCGGCAGCGCAACTGCGGCAGGCCAATTGCATCGCTGCATTCCAGGCTTTGGGAGCGAGCGCGGAGGATTACTCGACCGGAGGCGTCTACGATTACGAAGACCCGCTCACCGCGCGCTTTTCCGGCACCTCCGGCGGCAACCCCAATCTGAGCGAAGAAACCGCCAAAACCTACACCTTCGGCACCGTCATCACGCCCCGCTTCATTCCGGGTCTGGTGGTCTCGGTGGACTACTACAATATCGAGATCGAGGACGCGATTGCCGCCGTCAGTTCGCAGGATATCGTCAACAGCTGTTACGATGCGGCCGGCTTCCCGAACCAGTTCTGCGACCTGTTCACCCGCAACGGCACCGAAGGGAGCCCGACTTTCCTCGGCTTCACCTTCCTCGAACAGACCCAGCTGAACTTCGGGCGCATCGAGACCGCGGGCATCGACGGGGCAGTCGCCTACAGCTTCGATATCGGTGAATTCGATATCGGCGCACGGGCGGCGGTGAACTGGGTGGACTATATCGATCGCTTCTTCGATCCCACCGATCCCACCGCCAACAACCCCGGCCTGCGCGAGGAGCAGCGCCCCGAATGGGCAGGCGTGGGCTCCCTCAGCGTCGGCTACGGCCCGATCACGCTGCGTTATGGCCTGCAATATGTGGACAGCACCGCCTTCGCCGGGATCGAGATCGAGACAGCCGAAGCTCAGGTGGGCGCGGCGGGCTTTGCGGACGAATACTTCATCCACGATGTCTCGCTGACCTACGATGCGGACGAATTCTCGGTCTACGGCGGGGTAAACAACCTCACCGACGAACAGCCGTACCCGACCAACTTCTCCTACCCGGTCAATCCCTACGGCACCTACTTCTTCCTCGGGGTGACCTTGCGGGGCGATATTCCGGGAATGTGAGCGTTATTGCAGCGGGGACGCAGAATTCCGCGTCCCCGCCAATACCTATAAGACCACCATCTGCAACTCGCCGTCACCTTCGTCGATCTTCACCGTGCTGCCATCGGGCACTTCGCCCGCCAGCAGCTTTTCCGCCAGCGGATCCTGCAAGTACCGCTGCACCGCGCGCTTCAGCGGCCGGGCGCCGTAGACCGGATCGTAGCCCACCCGGCCCAGCCACTCCTTTGCGCCGTCGGTCAGCTCAAGCACGATCTTGCGATCCTTGAGCAGCTTCTGCACCCGCCCGACCTGGATTTCCACGATCGGGGCCATGTGTTCCATGCCCAGCCGGTGGAACAGCACGATCTCGTCCAGCCGGTTGAGGAATTCGGGGCGGAAATGGCCGCGCACCATTTCCATCACCTGGTCCTCGACATCGCTGACCTGCTGCCCGTCGGCCAGATTGGACAGGTACTGGCTGCCGAGGTTGCTGGTGAGGATGATCAGCGTGTTGCTGAAATCGACCACCCGGCCTTGCCCGTCGGTCAGCCGCCCGTCGTCGAGCACCTGCAACAGCACGTTGAACACGTCCGGATGGGCCTTCTCGACCTCGTCGAACAGCACCACCTGGTAGGGCCGCCGCCGCACAGCTTCGGTGAGCACCCCGCCCTCGTCGTAGCCGACATAGCCGGGAGGCGCGCCAATCAGCCGGGCGACCGCGTGCTTCTCCATGAATTCGCTCATGTCGATCCGCACCATCGCCGCATCGTCATCGAACAGGAAGGCCGCGAGTGCCTTGGTCAGTTCGGTCTTGCCGACGCCGGTGGGGCCGAGGAACAGGAAAGAACCGAGCGGCCGGCCGGGGTCCTGCAAGCCCGCGCGCGCACGGCGCACCGCCTTGGACACTGCGTTTACCGCCGCCGCCTGCCCGATCACCCGCTTGCCGAGCGCGTCTTCCATCTTCAGCAGCTTCTCGCGCTCGCCCTGCAGCATTTTTTCCATCGGGATGCCAGTCCAGCGGCTGACGACCGAAGCGATATCGTCTTCGGTCACTTCTTCCTTCAACAGCGCGTTTTCCGTCTGGATTCCCGCTTCGGCCAAGGCCTTCTCGAGCGTCGGGATGCGGCCGTACTGCAGTTCGCCTGCGCGGGCGAGATCGCCGCTGCGCTGCGCCTGCTCGAGTTCGATCCGGGCAGCATCGAGTTGCTCCTTGACCCGGGCTTCGGCGTGGATCTTGTCGCGCTCGTTCTGCCAGCGGGTGGTCAATTCGCTGGACCTCTGCTCCAGATTGGCGAGTTCCTCGCGAATGGCATGCAGGCGGTCCTTGCTGGCCTGGTCGCTCTCCTTCGCCAGCGCCGAATCCTCGATCTTCAGCTGAATGATTCGCCGGTCCAGCCCTTCGATCTCCTCGGGCTTGCTTTCCACTTCCATGCGGATGCGGCTGGCGGCTTCGTCCATCAGGTCGATCGCCTTGTCGGGCAGGAAACGATCCGCAATGTAGCGTTCGGAAAGCTGCGCGGCGGCAACGATGGCATTGTCGGTGATCCGCACGCCGTGGTGCAGCTCGTACTTCTCCTTGATCCCGCGCAGGATCGAGATCGTGTCTTCCACTGAAGGCTCGTCGACGAACACCGGCTGGAACCGCCGTTGGAGCGCCGCGTCCTTCTCGACATACTTCTGGTATTCGTCGAGCGTGGTTGCGCCGATGCAGTGCAGTTCGCCGCGTGCCAGCGCGGGCTTCAGGAGGTTGGAGGCATCCATGCTGCCTTCGCTTGCGCCCGCGCCGATAAGGGTGTGCATTTCGTCGATGAACAGGATGATCTCGCCCTCGGCGCCCTTCACTTCATCGAGCACGGTCTTGAGCCGTTCCTCGAACTCGCCGCGATACTTGGCGCCCGCGATCAGCGCGCCGAGATCGAGCGCCATCAGGCGGCGGTCCTTCAGGCTGTCGGGTACGTCGCCATTGGCGATGCGCAGCGCGAGGCCTTCGGCAATCGCGGTCTTGCCGGTGCCGGGTTCGCCGATCACCACCGGGTTGTTCTTGGTCCGCCGGGCAAGGATCTGCACCACGCGGCGGATTTCCTCGTCGCGTCCGATCACAGGATCGAGCTTGCCGTCGCGCGCCGCCTGCGTCAGGTCGCGGGCATATTTCTTCATCGCGTCATATGCGGCTTCGGCATTGGCGCTGTCTGCGCTCTTGCCCTTGCGCAATTCGTTTATCGCGGTGTTGAGCGCCTGCGGGGTGAGACCGGCATCGGCCAGCACCTTGCCCGCTGCCGTGGTGTTGGCCAGCGCCAGCGCCAGCAGCAGCCGCTCGACGGTGACATAGGAATCACCCGCCTTCTCGGCCACCTGCTCGGCGGAATCGAGCACCCGCACAGCATCGTTATCCAACCCCGGCGTCGCCTGCGCCCCGCCGCCGCTGACCGCGGGAATTTTCGCCAGCAAGGCATCGACCCGCTGCACGGCCACGGCAGGATTGCCGCCCGCGCGGCTGATCAGCCCGGCAGCCATGCCTTCGTTGTCTTCCAGCAGCGCCTTGAGGATATGCTCAGGCGTAATCCGCTGGTGCGAATTGCGGATGGCGACGGTTTGCGCAGACTGCAGGAAGCCCTTGGCGCGGTCGGTGAACTTTTCGAGATTCATGCCCTGTTGTCCCTCAATCGGATTACCCCAGACAGATAGTGTTGCAATTGCGCAACACAAGAGCCGCCAGCCCGCGAATTTCGGCGCTTGGTCGAAAATCTTTCGCCACCTTGGGATAGCGCGACGAAACGGCTTCCACCAGCGACACGGCGTGCTAACAGCTTGCCGATGAAACTTTCGACCGCGCTCCGCTCGCTCCTCCCCGCCACCGCTGCACTTGCGCTGCTCGGCTGTACCACTGCCGAGACGCAGCCCGCCGCCGTGGCGAGTGCTCAGCCCGCTCCGGCACCTGCCAGTCTCGACCAAATCATCGCCGCGGTCGCCATTCCCTACGAGACCTTTACGCTGGAGAACGGCCTGCAGGTGGTGGTCCACACTGACCGCAAGAGCCCGCTGGTCGGCGTCACCACTTACTACCGGGTCGGATCGAAACACGAACCGCGCGGCCGCACCGGCTTTGCCCACCTGTTCGAACACCTGATGTTCGGCGGCAGCGAGAACGTCGAGAACTTCGATATTCCTCTCGAAAGCGCCGGATCGACCGGCACAAATGGTTCAACCTGGTACGATCGCACCAATTACGTCGAAGTCGTCCCCACCGGCGCGCTCGATCTGGCGCTGATGATGGAAAGCGACCGGATGGGCTACCTGCTCGGCGCGATCAGCCAGGAGAAGCTCGATAACCAGCGGATGGTGGTGCAGAACGAAAAGCGGCAGGGAGACAACGATCCTTACGGCCTCGTCGACTACGTGATGTGGGAAGACCTGCTGCCGGTCGGCCATCCCTATCGCCACTCCACCATCG
The DNA here is from genome assembly GCA_019739335.1 of Erythrobacter sp. Taxonomy (NCBI): domain Bacteria; kingdom Pseudomonadati; phylum Pseudomonadota; class Alphaproteobacteria; order Sphingomonadales; family Erythrobacteraceae; genus Erythrobacter; species Erythrobacter sp. The sequence goes on along the minus strand of CP073261.1, from coordinate 1,757,708 downwards.
GCTCGATGGCCGATCTGTCCGCCGCCAGTCTGGCAGACGTGCAGACCTGGTTCCGCGACAACTACGGCCCCAATAATGTCGTCCTCGCGCTGACCGGAGATATCGATGCCGCCACCGCCCGACCGATGGTCGAACGCTGGTTCGGCGACATTCCGCGCGGTCCCGACGTGGTAACGCGCGAAGCGGGGCCGGTCACGCTCGATGCGCCGGTCACCCGCGAAATTACCGATCAGGTGCCGCTTACCCGCATCTATCAGGCCTGGACCGGCCCGGGGATGCAGCACCCCGATGCGGTGCCCTTGCAGGTAGGGATGCAGATCCTCGGCGGGCTCAATTCCTCGCGGCTCGACAACGCAATGGTGCGCGGGGAGGAACTGGCCACCGGCGTCGTCGCCTACAGCCAGCAGCACGAACAGCTGAGCCTGTTGCAGGCGATGGTCAACGTGAAACCCGGCGTGACGCGCGAAGCCGCGCAGGCGCTGATGGAAGCCGAGATCGCCCGGATGCTCGCCGAAGGGCCGACGCAGGACGAGATCAACCGCGCGGTCACGCAGGTTGCCGCCGGCACCATCGGCGCGCAGCAGAGCGTCGGCAATTTCAACGGCAAGGGCATGATCCTTGCCGAAGGGCTCCTCTACACCGGCAACCCCGGCTTTTTCCGCACCGAGCTCGAGCAGATGGCCGCGCTCACCCCTGAAACGGTACGCGCGGCGATGCAGCGCTGGCTTTCGCGGCCCTCCTACACGCTGGTGGTCGTGCCCGGCGAACGCACGCTCGACGGCGCGCTGCTGGGCGGCTGGGGCGACGAGGCGAGCAATCCGCCGCCCGCCCCCGATACCGGCGTGCAGGTGGAAGTCACCCGCACCGGCCCCGAACGCGCACTGCCAGAGCCGCTGCCGGTGGGCGAACTCACGTTCCCGCAGGTCGAGCGCGCCACGCTGTCGAACGGCATTCCCGTAATACTGGCCCGCCGCCAAGCGGTGCCGCAGGTGTCGATTGCGCTGGTCTTCGATGCCGGTTCGGTCGCCGATCCGATCGGCCAGGCGGGCGTGCATGAAACCATGATCGACCTGCTGACCGAAGGCACCGAGACCCGCAGCGCGCTCGATATCGCGGTAGAACAGGAAGCGCTCGGCATGTCGCTGGGGACAGGGGCCGGAGTCGACACCTCGACCGTCTCGCTCACTGCCCTCACCGCCAACCTGCGCCCCTCGCTCGACCTGATGGCCGACGTGGTGCGCAATCCGGCCTTCGCGACCGACGCCGTAGCGCGGGTGCGCGAACAGCGGCTGGCCTCGATCGCGCAGCAGCTCGCCAGTCCCGGCGGGCTGGCGCAGCGCGCGTTCCTCCCGGCGATCTACGGCACCGATCACCCCTATGCCTATGCCTCGACCAGCGGCGATGCCGATGTTGTCGCCGCGCTCGACGCAGCCGACATGGTGGCCGAGCACGCCGAGTGGATCCGCCCCGATCTCGCCACCATTACCGCCGTGGGCGATGTGAGCATGGCGGAGCTGGTCGCTGCGCTCGAAGCCAGCCTTGGTGACTGGCAGGCTCCGGCCACCCCCGCGCCGGTCAAGAACCTGGCCCTTCCCACGCCCGATCCTGCCCCGCGCGTGATCGTGATCGACCGGCCCAACTCGCCGTCGAGCTACCTCATGCTCGGCCGCCTGACTCCGTTCAGCGGCCACCCGCAAGGGTTCGAAGCGGTGGAGCTGGCGAACGAGGTGATCGGCAACGGCTTCCTCTCGCGGCTCAACAACGATCTGCGCGAAACCCGCGGCTGGACCTACGGCATCGGCTCTGGCATCCCCGGATCGCGCGGGCCGCGCCGCTTGCAGGTCGGCACGCAGGTGCAGGCCGACCGGACGGCCGATTCGATCCGCGTGATCCTCGACCAGATGGCCGCCTTCCCCGCCACTCGCCCGGTCGATGCTGCTGAAGTGCAGCGCGTGACCGACGGCAATGTCCGCAACCTGCCCAACCGCTACGAAACCAACGCGCAGGTGCTCGGCGCGCTGCTCGGCAACCAGTTGCTCGGGCGCGACCTGCGCTATGACGTGACGCTCCCGGCGGTCTATCGCTCCATCGACGGCGCAGCGATCAACGCGGCGGCGGCGCGCTATCTCCAGCCGGACGATTTCGTGATCGTGGTGGTGGGAGACCGCGCGGCGATCCAGAACCAGCTGGACGAACTGGGAACCGAAATCGAATATCTCGACGCATCAGCACTTTAAGGGACAGAAATATGAGCAACGTGGCCGGCAGCTATGACTTTGCCGTCGATACCCCGATGGGCCGCCAGACCGGCACGATGACCGTGGTGCCCGACGCGGCGGGCACCGGCTTCGACGGCTCGCTCACCGGCACGCTGGGGGCGATGGACATCAGGGGCGGCACCATTTCGGGCCAGACCCTCACCTGGCAAATGAAAATGAGTATGCCGCTGCCGCTGACGCTCGATTGCGAAGCCACGGTGGATGGCGACGCGGTGACCGGTACCATCGACGCCGGGATGATGGGCAAGATGGCGCTGACAGGCACGCGGCAGGGCTGAAGTCCATCTGGCGGTTGGCATCCGGCCTACCTAACTACTCCCGCTCACCCTGAGCCTGTCGAAGGGTAGCCACTACCTCGCCCCAATTGGGGGAGAGCATGGTGGCTATGCTTCGACAGGCTCAGCATGAGCGGGTGTGGGGTTGGCTTCCTCGCCTTCCCTCGCCAGCAGGAGCATCCCCAGTGGACGACGAGACCCCCGACTACCGCAGCCGCAAGGTGCCGAGCAGCCGCGCCGCGCGGATCGGCGCTTTCGGCAAGCTTGCGGGCGGGGTCGCAGGAGGAGTGCTGGCCGAAGGCGCGCGGCGGCTGGCTCGCGGCGAACGGCCAAGCCTGCGGCAGGCGATCCTCACCCCCGGCAATGCCATGCGGTTGGCGGACCAACTCGCCCACCTGCGCGGCGCGGCGATGAAGCTGGGGCAGATGATCAGCATGGATGCGGGCGACATGCTGCCGCCCGAACTGGCCTTGATCCTAGCCCGTGTGCGCGAGCAGGCGGACCGGATGCCGCCGAACCAGTTGCGCGATGTGCTCGATGCCGAATGGGGCAAGGGCTGGCTGGCGCGGTTCGACAAGTTCAATCCCCGCCCCATCGCCGCCGCCTCGATCGGCCAGGTTCACCGCGCCGTGGCGAAGGACGGGCGCGAGCTGGCGATCAAGGTGCAGTATCCCGGCGTGCGCGAAAGCATCGATGCCGATGTGGACAATGTCGCCACCCTGCTCAAACTGTCCGGCCTCCTGCCCGCCGAACTCGATTTCGCCCCGTTGCTGGCCGAGGCCAAGCGGCAATTGCACGAGGAAGCCGACTACGCGCGCGAGGGCGAGCAGATGATGCTCTACCGCGAACGGCTGGCGAGTGAGGATCACTTCGTCGTCCCTGCCATTGCGTCCGAATTCTCGACCGCGCGGGTGCTGGCGATGGATTTCGTCCCCGGCCGCCCGGTGGAGGAACTCGAAAGCGCCCCGCAGGACGAACGCGACCGGGTGGCCACGCAGATCATCGCGCTGGTGCTGCGCGAGCTGTTCACTTTCGGGGTGATGCAGACCGATCCCAATTTCGCCAATTATCGCTACCAGCCCGAAAGCGGCAAGCTGGTGCTGCTCGATTTCGGCGCCACCCGCGCGGTCGATCCGCAGGTGGCCGCGAGCTATCGCGACCTGCTGGCGGCAGGGCTGGCGCAGGATCGCGATGCGGTGCGGGTGGCAGCGCTCGAAGCGGGCTTCGTCAGCCCCGGCGTGATCGCCGCGCAGGGCGAACGCTTCGCCACGATCATCGATGTGATCGTCACCGAAATGAACCGCCCCGGCCTGTTCGACTTTGGCGACCGCGCCTTTATTGCCGTCCTGCGCGACGAAGGCATGGAAATGGCCGCAGACCGCGCCGCCTGGCACATCCCCCCGGTCGAAACGCTGTTCGTCCAGCGCAAGATCAGCGGCACGGCTCTTTTGTGTGCGCGATTGAAGGCAATGGTGGACGTGCGCGGGCTGGTACGGCCTTATCTGGAGAGTGCGGGCCTCAGCGCCTGATAGGCCACCGCCGTCACCGTATTCGCCAGATTGAGCGAGCGGATATGCTCCGACCGCATCGGCAAGTGAAACTCCCGCCCGCGATAAAGCTCGCGAATCGCATCGGGCAGACCCTTGGTCTCGCACCCGAACACCAGATAGGCGTCGTCCGGATAGTCCGGCTCGTAGAAGTTGGCGGGTGCATCATCCTCGAACAGGAACAGTTGCTCCGCCCGCGGCTGCCGCTCCGTCAGAAATGCCTCCCAACTGGCAAATTCTGCCAGCCGCACGTGCTGCCAGTAATCCAGCCCCGCGCGCTTCAGCCGCGTATCCGTGATAGTGAACCCGAGCGGATGGATAAGCACCAGCTCGATATCGAGCGCCACACAAGTGCGCCCGATCGCACCGGTGTTCCCGGCGATTTCGGGGTGGACGAGGACGATGGAGGTCAATGGCTGCTCGCGCGCCAAATCACCCCAGCCGCTCCTTCAGCACCGCGTTCACCACCGCCGGGTTCGCTTTGCCCGCCATCGCCTTCATCGTCTGGCCGACGAAGAAGCCGAACAGCTTGTCCTTGCCGCTGCGGTATTCTTCCACCTTGTCCGTGTTGGCGGCCATGATCGCGTCGATCGCGGCTTCGATGGCGCCGGTGTCGCTGACCTGCTTGAGGCCCTCGGTCTCGGCCACCTCGTCGGGTTCGCGGCCCGTCCGCAGCACGATCTCGAACACTTCCTTCGCCTGCCCGCCGCTGATTTCGCCCGCGTCCTGCATCTTCAGGATCGCCGCCTGCCGCGCGGCGCTGGCGTGGGCGACATTGCCCTCGTCCCCCAGCGACTTGATCACACCGGGCGCGACCGAGAGCGACCAGTTGGCCACCTGCGTCGCCACCGCCGCTTCGGGCTTGCCGAGCGCGCGAGCTGTCTCGCCCAGCAGCGTTTCGAAGCGCGCGAACACCTCGACATCGGCGGTCAGTTCGCGGGCGTTGTACGGCGTCAGCCCCAGTTCGCCTTCGTAGCGCTGCCGCTTGGCATCGGGCAGTTCGGGCAGGCTCGCGCGGCATTCGGCGAGGAAGCTCTCGTCGAGTTCCAGCGGCAGCAGGTCGGGATCGGGGAAGTAGCGGTAATCGTGCGCGTCTTCCTTGCTGCGCATCGAGCGGGTGGTGCCGGTGCCCGGATCGAACAGCCGGGTTTCCTGCACGATGGCGCCGCCATCCTCCAGCACCTCGACCTGGCGGCGCGCCTCATATTCGATCGTCTGCATCACGAAGCGCACCGAATTGACGTTCTTCGTCTCCGTCCGCGTGCCGAGCTCGGTATCGCCCACCTTGCGCACCGAGACGTTGACGTCCGCGCGCATCGATCCTTCTTCCATGTTGCCATCGCACGAACCGACATAGCGCAGGATCGCCCGCAGCTTGCGCACATAGGCGCCCGCCTCAGCGGGCGAGGTCATATCCGGGCGGCTGACGATTTCCATCAGCGCGACGCCTACGCGGTTGAGATCGACGTAGGACATGCTGGGGTGCTGGTCGTGCATCAGCTTGCCCGCGTCCTGCTCGACATGGATTCGCTCGATGCGGATCACCTTGTCTTCGGGAATCCCCGCCTTCTCGTCCGCCTCGATAGTGATCGCGCCCTCGCCCACCAGCGGGTGGTAGAGCTGGCTGATCTGGTAGCCCTGCGGCAGATCGGCGTAGAAGTAGTTCTTCCGGTCGAACCGGCTCCACGCATTGATCTGGGCCTTGATCGCCATGCCGGTGCGCACCGCCTGGCGGATGCATTCGCGATTGGGCACCGGCAGCATTCCGGGCATCGCCGCGTCGATCAGGGAGACCTGCGTGTTCGGCTCCGCCCCGAAGGCGGTTGCCGCGCCGGAGAACAGCTTGGCCTGCGAAGTGACCTGCGCGTGGACTTCAAGGCCGATCACGACCTCCCATTCGCCGGTTGCGCCGTGGATGCGGTAGTTACTCATATGATGCCCTGTCGGTTGTCGGCGCGGTCGATGCTCGCAGTCCATCCCGCGATGCGCGCGGCGAATTCATCCGCCACCCGCGTGCGGTCGGCCCCGTCGTAATCGTCTGTTCCATAGGCGAGGAATGGCGCTTCATAGGCGAAATCGCACTGGTTTGCCGTCACTTCCCACGGCCGGAGCAGGTCTTCCAGTGGATAGAGATTTCTTCCACCCGGACGATAGGTGTCCTGAGCCATCCCTGCCGTGGCGGCGACCATGAACGGCAACCCCTTGAGCCGCTTTCCTTCATCCGGACTGGTAAAGAACATGCGGTTCAGCACCAGGTCCTGCCACGCCATGGCCCGCGGGGTAGCCGCGAACCAGTGGATCGGGAACTGCACGCAGAGCCTTTCAGCGCTGTACAGCCGCTCGATCTCGGCATCTTCGGCCGCCTTCATCTGCTCTTCTTCAGGGTAGAGCGCGTACATGTCGACGGTCTCGACCCCGTCCATCCCCGACACTGCGGCAGTCATCGCGGCATTGACCTTTGATGGCACATAGCCGGGATGGAACTTCAGGATCAGTGTGCGACCCATCCTACCACCACTTCTCCGGCTGCGCTACAAACCCCGCGCGCTGTTCGATCGCCAGCCCGGCGTTCAGCACACCCTGTTCGTCCATCGCGCGGCCGATGAGTTGCAAGCCCAGCGGCAAACCATCCGCCGTCAAGGTCGCCGGAACGCTCATCGCCGGGAGCCCCGCAAGCGAGGCGGGCACCGCGAACACGTCGTTCAGGTACATCGCCAGCGGATCGTCCTGCATCTCCGCCAGCGCGAAGGCGGGGGTCGGCGTGGTCGGGGCGAGGATCACGTCACATTGCGCGAAGGCCGCATCGAAGTCGCGCTGCACCAGCGTGCGGACCTTCATCGCCTGGGTGTAATAGGCGTCGTAGAAGCCCGCCGAGAGCACATAGGTACCGATCAGGATGCGGCGCTTCACTTCGTCCCCGAAACCGGCTGCGCGGGTGGCGGCGTACATGTCCTGCAGGCCCGCACCCTCGGGCAAGTCGCGCAGGCCGTAGCGCACCCCGTCATAGCGGGCGAGATTGCTCGACGCTTCCGCGGGGGCGACGATGTAATAGGCGGCGAGGCCATACTTGCTGTGCGGTAGGCTGACATCGACGATTGTCGCCCCGGCATCGCGCAGCCACGCCTTGCCCTGCTCCCAGCTGTCGAGGATGGACTGATCCATCCCCTCCACCCGGTATTCACGCGGAATGCCGACCTTTTTGCCGCGCATATCGGCGTTCAGATTGTCGAACCACTGGGGTGTCGGGGCATCCAAACTGGTCGAATCCTTGGAGTCATAGCCTGCCATCGCGCCAAGCATGATGGCACAGTCTTCCACCGAGCGCGCCATCGGCCCCGCCTGGTCGAGACTGCTGGCAAAGGCGACGATGCCCCAGCGCGAGCAGCGGCCATAGGTCGGCTTGATCCCCACCGTGCCGGTGATCGCAGCGGGCTGGCGGATCGAGCCGCCGGTGTCGGTGCCGGTGGCCGCAGGGCACAGCCGCGCGGCAATCGCGGCAGACGAGCCGCCCGACGAACCGCCGGGGGTGAGCGTGACGTTCGATCCCGCCTTCTTCCACGGGCTCTTGACCGCGCCGAAATACGATGTCTCGTTCGACGAGCCCATCGCGAACTGGTCCATGTTCAGCTTGCCGAGCATCCCCGCGCCCGCATCCCACAGCTTCTGGCTGACGGTGCTTTCGTACTGCGGAGTGAAGCCTTCGAGGATATGGCTCGCGGCAGTGGTCTGCACGCCTTTGGTGGCGAACAGGTCCTTCATGCCGATGGGCACGCCTGCGAGCGGGCCGAGCCGTTCGCCCTTGGCCCGCGCCGCGTCCACCGCGTCGGCTGCAGCGAGCGCGTGATCGGGGGTGGTGACGATGAAGGCGTTGAGCTCGCTCGCGGCGGCGACGGCGGCATTGTGCGCCTCGGCGACTTCGCGCGCGGTGAAATCGCCTGCGGCCACGCCATCGCGCAGGGCCCGGACGCCAAGCTGGGTCAGGTTGGTCATGGGAATATCCGGAATGTTGGTGGCTGGCCTTCGACAAGCTCAGGCTGAGCGGATTTGTGTTCTATGTTCCCAGACCCGCTCAGGCTGAGCCTGTCGAAGCCCGCGTGCAATACTCGATCCAAGACCAGCATCACTCGATCACCTTTGGCACGCCGTAAAACCCGTGCTCCGCCACCGGAGCATTGGCAAGCACATCGGCCTGCCGCCCGCCACCGGTGAGCGGATCGGCATCGACCACGTCGGCGCGCAGCCGCAGCGCCTGCGGGATCACCGCGGTCATCGGTTCGACACCGCTGGTATCGACCTCGCCCAGCTGTTCGACCCAGTCGAGGATCTTGTTGAATTCGGGCACCATGCGGTCGAGATCGTGCTCGTCCATACGGATGCGCGCCAGCGCGGCGATTTTCGCCACTTGTTCTCGGGTAACGGACATGGGTTGCCGATAGCGAGACGGCGGGCGGGCTTCAAGCTGCGATGATGCTCTTAGGTTCCCAGAAAACTGAACGGGCCATATGCTGGCTGACCATCAATGAAGATGTAGCGGGTGGGAACATCCCTCACTTCTACCGTCGAATCTTCTGTCAGCTCTGGTCGGGACCGTGGTGGGCTATCAGGGCAACCGTTCTCAACGCATTCGGCCTTTGGTGAGGTTAGAGCTGCGACCCAATATTGATCCTTTTCGACAACCGCCACTTCACGCTGCCCAGTGTCGTTTTCTCCCCAATCGAGAACCACACAGAACTCCAAGCACCTTGCCTCGTTGCGAAGCATGTCGACGACCAAAGTCCTTAACGTCTCATCCTGAGACTCTAAACGAAAGTTTAGGTCAGCTTCGTCTCTCGGCTCTGCAACTTCGTCATAGACATACCGCTCCCAGTCATAAGGCCGCTCGGTCTGCGCCTGCGCCGCCGTAGCCAGATCGGCCACCTCGCCCTCGCCCTCAGCCAGTTCCGCCAAAGCCTCGCGCCCGGCATCACCGAAATCCCAGCGCAACGCGGCATAATCGAACTCCTCCGGCGTCACCTTGCCGCTTTCCAGCCGCGCCACCTGATCCCGCGCCGAAACCGCCCCGAAATCCACCAAGGGCAGCGCCAGCAGCAGCGCCACCACGCAGGTCACCGCCGCGAGATGCAGGTTCGCGCGCCGCAGGTAATGCGACCACGCCGCCAGCCGCCCGCGCGCCAGCCCGGCCCAGTAGGCCACGCCATAGGCACAGGCGATCACGATGGCGATCAGCGCCCAGATGCGTTCGGGCGCGAGGCCGTACTGGTCGATCCGGATACCCATGCTGATCGCCGCGAACAGGCTCAGAGGCAGGATGCACGCGGCCAGCGCAATCGCCGCCGCCTGCATCACCACATTGCGGCTGCGCGCTTCGTCATCGTCGCGCACCACGGCATTGGTGAGCACGAAGGCGCCCACCGCGCAGGCGAGCAGCACCGGAGTCGCCGCATCGGTCGCGTCCCACAGCGCGCTGCCGCCCGATGCGAGCAGGATCACGAGGAAAATCAGCAGCGCCACGGCAAACGGCACCGCTAGCAGCGCGAAGACCAGCATCACCACCCGTTGCAGCGTGCCGATGATCGAAAGCTGGTTGCGCAGCACCCCGAGCGCGCCGCCGAAGGTCGCGCCAATGAACATGGGCGGGAACCAGCCCTCCATGATCAGGTCCTCGATGGCATTGATGCCGATCAGCCCGAACAGCGCATCGAGCAGCCACAGCAGCAGCCATGACAGGCCCATGAAGGCCACTGCTCCGCCCGCGCTGACCGCATCGGACCAGACGTGGAAGTGAGTTTCGGCATAGGGCGTGGCAAAGCGGGTGCGATGGAAGCCTGCCTGGAACAGCGGCACTGCCAGCACCGAGAAGAACACGCCCGCCCCCAAAGCGAATTCCTCACCCGCCAGCCGCTCGCCCGCATCGGTGACGAGGAAAGCTACCCCGCCCATCACCGCGCCGAGCAGCAGCGAAAAGATCACCGCTTCAAGCGGGCGCTTTTCGTTGAGAGTGAAGGCTGCGGCAACGCTGGCGAAGAACACGAAAGCCGCCCCGGCAAAGCGCGCAGGCGATTCGGTATCGCCATCGTCGAGCAGCAGCCACATCGCCAGCCCCGCCAGCGCGCCCAGCGCCGCCAGCAGCCACGGCCGCAGCGGCCATTCGTCTTGATCGTGACCGCTGCTTGCGGTTCCGACTCCGCTTTCGCCCATGCTCTCGCTCATTCCCGCACTCCCTGTTTCCGGTCACCTAGCGTGGCGGAAACAGGGCGTCGAATCATGATGCTTTCATGAGCAATTGGAGAAAGCGCCTACTCAGCTGGAATGGGAACCGGCTGGTCTTCAGGAGCAGGAGCACCCGGTGCACCCGGCGCGCCACCTTCAGGCTGCATCTGCTGCATCATCTGCACCATCGTCATATAGCGCTGCTGCGCTTCTTCCTCGGGCAGGAAATCGACCAGAGTGACGTTGAAATAGAGGTCCGAACCCGGCGGGATCGGCGATCCTTCGCGCTGCTCATCGCCATAGGCCAGTTCGGCCGGGATGAAGACTTCGTAAGTGCCGCCCTTCTGCATCTGCAGGATCGCCTGGAGGAAGCCGTCGATCAGCGCGCCTTCCTGCAAGCCCATCGGCGCACCGTCGGGCATGATGTCGGGGATCGGCCAGCCGCCACCTTCTGACTGGTCGAATACCGTGCCGTCTTCCAGCCTGCCGCTATAGCGGATGAAGGCAATATCGCCCATTTCCGGCGTCGGCCCTTCCCCCGCAGTTACCGTATCCACCGTCAGGCCCTTGGGCATCGCGGCCCAGGCAATGCCTGCCGCAACCAGCACGGCGATCAGGACGCCCAGCCACAGCTTGAGCAGCGAACCCTTGGCAATCGGCTGCAAGGGGACACGGGTAACTTCGGTCATTGGCTGGGATTCCTGCTGGTATGGTAGGGCGTAAACACTGGCTTGATTAGCCCAATGGAAAAGGGCGCGGAGGTTCTCTCTCCACGCCCCTTTGGCTTAGCAATGCGGCGCAATCAAGCGCAGCAACAGGTTAAACCTTGATGCCGTCCCGTTCCATGCGCTTGCGATCCATCTTGCGGGCGCGGCGCACGGCAGCGGCCTTTTCACGGGCGCGCTTTTCGCTCGGCTTTTCGTAGTGGCGGCGCAGCTTCATTTCGCGATACACCCCTTCGCGCTGCAGCTTCTTCTTGAGCGCACGCAGGGCCTGCTCGACATTGTTATCGCGGACGATGATCTGCATAAAACCTAAGCCACCTTTCAAAACCTGTACGAACCCGCGGCGATCTGGCGCGGGGGCACCGGATATTCGATCAAAGAAAAATGCGCCGAATCCTGTGGGGATCGGCTCGATTGGGCGCGAATAGGCGAATCGGGGGCAAAAGGCAAGGCGCGGCGTGCCGCAAAGGTGGCTTTAGGGTTCCGCGCGCCCTCGCCTTGGTCTAACAGGCGCGCCATGTCCCAAACCGCTTCCCCGTTTCTTGCATCGCTGAGCGTCGCCTTTGGCGGCGGGATCGGTGCGCTGGCGCGATACCAGCTTGGCCGGGCGATGACCGGCTGGCTCGGTGCGCCGGCGATCAACGCCTTTCCCTTTGCCACGCTGGCGGTCAACACGATCGGCAGCCTGCTGATGGGGCTGCTGGCGGGCTGGCTGGTCCGCTCCGCCCCGGAAAATTCGGAGCACCTGCGGCTGCTGCTGGGTGTCGGCCTGCTCGGCGGGTTCACCACCTTCAGCGCTTTCAGCCTCGAAATGGCCTACCTGATCCAGCGCGGGCAACTGGGTCTGGCGGCGATCTACATCATGCTTTCGATCGGGCTCGGGGTGTCGGGGTTCATTTTCGGCCTTACCGTATCGAGGCTCTTTACATGAGTACTGCCCCGTCCGACCAGGTTCGCCAGTTCACCGTCGATGCGGATGACGACGGCTTGCGGCTCGACCGCTGGTTCAAGCGGCACCTGCCGCAGGTCGGCTTCGGCACGGTCAGCCGCTGGGCGCGCACCGGGCAATTGCGGGTGGACGGGAAGCGGGTGAAGCCGGAGGACCGGATCGCCACGGGGCAGGTCGTTCGAGTCCCTCCCGGCGGCGAAGAGCCGAACCGCGCCCCCCGCCCGCGCGCAGAACTGACGCCGGAGCAGGAAGCCGAAGCCGAAGCGATGCTGATCACGCGCACCAATTCGGCGCTGGTGCTCAACAAGCCGCCGGGCCTTGCCACACAAGGCGGCACCAAGACGAACAAGCACGTCGACGGCCTGCTCGACGCCTATGCCAACGATGACGAAGCGCGCCCGCGCCTTGTCCACCGGCTCGATCGGGATACCTCCGGCGTCCTGCTGGTCGCCCGCAGCGCAAGCAGCGCGGCGTTCTTTGCCAAGCGCTTTGCCAGCCGTGGCGCGCAGAAGATCTACTGGGCGCTGGTGGTCGGCGTGCCCGATGTCCACGAAGGCACCATCGACGCACCGCTCGCCAAGCAGCCGGGCAGCGGCGGCGAGAAGATGCACGTCGACACCGAAAACGGCCAGACCGCGCGGACGGTCTACCGCGTGGTCGAGCGCGCGGGCAATGCCGCCGCCTGGGTCGAAATGCAGCCCTTCACCGGGCGCACCCACCAGTTGCGCGTCCACATGGCCGCCATCGGCCACCCGATCGTGGGCGACGGCAAGTACGGCGGGCAGGATGCCTTCCTGACGGGCAGCGTCAGCCGCAAGATGCACCTCCACGCCCGCCGCCTGATCATCGAGGCGCCCAAGGGCGAAACCATCGACGTCACCGCGCCCCTGCCCGATCATTTCGCCGCGAGCATGGCGCAGCTGGGGTTCGACGAAGGGCTGAGCGATGCAAGCCCGCTCGCCCAGCCGAAGCCGGAACGCACCAAGGCGGAAAAGAAGCAGGCGTCGAAAGCCCACAACAAGCAAGAACGCCGGAGCAAGCCCACGCGGCGCGGACGCGGTGCGGCGAAACTTGATGCGAAGGCAGAGGCAAAGCCGCCAGCCAGGAAGACTTTCGGGAAGCCTTTGGGGAAGCCGGTGCACAAGCCCAAGGCTCCGGCGAAACCCCCAGCCAAACCAAGGCCGAAGCCGAAACCATGATTGTGTCACGCGGAGACGCGGAGTCTCGAGCACTCGCATGGCGGTAAGGCTCGCCGTCTTCGATTGCGACGGCACCCTGACCGACGGGCAGGCGGGCGTTTGCAATGCTATGGAACTGGCCTTCGCCGCTGCGGAACTGCCCGCGCCGGAGCGCCACCTCGTCCGCCGCATCGTCGGCCTGAGCCTGCCGCAGGCGGTGCGTGATCTTGCGCCGGAAGCCCCGCCCGAACAGCACATGGTCGCGGTCGAGGCCTACAAGCGCGCCTTCCGCGAATCGCGCGAGAACGGATCCTTGCGCGAACCGCTCTTTGAAGGAATGGCGGACCTGCTCCGCCAGCTTCACGGCCAAGGCTGGCTGCTCGGCGTCGCCACCGGCAAGTCCGATCGCGGTCTCGCCGCCACGCTCACCACCCACACACTCGGCGACCTGTTCGTTACCACTCACACGGCGGACCGCCACCCCTCCAAACCGCATCCGGCGATGCTGCTGGCGGCCATGGCGGATGCTGGCGCCGACCCCGCCGACACGGTGATGATCGGCGATACGGTGTACGACATGCAGATGGCCAGGGACGCAGGCACCCGCGCCGTTGGCGTCGCCTGGGGCTATCACGAACCTGCCGAACTGATCGCCGCCGGGGCGCTGGGCGTGGCGCAGGACATGGCGCAATTGAAGGACATGCTCGATGGCTGACGAACCTGCCGACCCCGCGAAATCGCGCTTCATCATGCTCCAACTGATGCGGCTTGGCGGCCTGTTGCTGATCCTCGGCGCAATCCTTATCCTGACCGACAAGGTCGCAGGCCCGCATCTGCTTGGCTATGGCCTGCTGGTGTTCGGCCTGTTCGAATTCTTCTTCCTGCCGCTGATCCTCAACCGCCGCTGGCGCACCCCCAAGGGACCGCCAAAGGAATGAAGCGGTTCTACAAGGACGTTACTGTCGAGCATTCGGATGGCGGCTGGCGCGTGCTGCTCGACGGAAAGCCGATCCGCACCCAGCTTGGCAGCGCGCAACTGGTGCCGACACAAGCGGCGGCGGAATTGCTGGCGGGCGAATGGCGGGCGCAGGGCGAAAAGCTCGATCCGCGCAGCTTCGTTTTTCGCGATCTCGCCGATCTCGCCATCGACGTGATCCGCCCCGACCGCGCGGCTGCACTGTCCAAACTGCTCGCCTTCGCCGGAACCGACACGCTCTGCTACCGCGCCGATCCCGACACGCCGCTGTTCGAGCGCCAGCAGACTTTGTGGGAGCCGCTGGTTAGCACCTGCGAAGCACGCCACGGTGTGCGGCTGGAACGGGTCAGCGGGGTGATCCACCATGCGCAGCCCCAAGCCACGCTGGCCGCGTTCCGGCAACGGCTGGAGCTTGAGGGCGACTTCACCCTTGCCGCGCTCATCACCCTCGCCACGCTCGCCGCTTCGCTGGTGGTGGCGCTGGCCACGCTGGAAGAGGGCGCGGATGTGCCCGCGCTGTTTTCGGCGGGCAATGCCGAGGAGGACTGGCAGGCCGAGCTGTGGGGCTGGGACTGGCAGGCGGAAGATGACCGGAAACTGCGGCTGGAGGCGTTCAGCAAGGCAGCGGAATTTGCTGCGGCGGTGCGGGGCTGATCATCACACCTGATCTTGTCACCCCGGACTTGTTCGGGGGGTGGTGCTAACTTCTAGCGTTGAAAAAATGAGAAGCACTGGCCCGGAACAAGTCCGGGCTGACAGAAGCACACTACCCCACCCAATCCGCAACCTGCGCCGCCACGCGGTTGCTCGCCTCATTCAGCGCCGCCCCCACCGCGCCAGCCTCGGCCGGAATACCGCTCACCCGCTCCTCGAACCGGCGCGTCAGGATCCGGCCTTCGGGCAGTTCGAGCACCGCGTCATACCGCACCACCACGCTGCCGCTCAGCGCATCGTAATCCATCGCCACCAATTGCCCACCAAGCTGGGTCTGCGCGACATATTCGAGCTCTCCGCCACCAACCACCAGCCGGTTCCCATTCGCCCGGATGGTTTCCATGAGCACGGTGCGGAACAGGTCTGCGGGCTTTTCGACCCAGACGGCATCGGCAAGATAGGCGAGCGAACTGTCCGAAGTGATGACGGGAATCCGGGGGACATTCAGCCGCTGCTCTACGCTCGGCACCAGCACCGCCAGCGCGGCGCTGGCATTGCCTTCACTGGCAGCACCGGCGGGGACGCTGGCCGCTGACGTCAGCGTCAGCAACTGATCGGGTGGCTCCGCACCGAAGCTGATGCAGCCCGACAGCAGGCCAAAGGCAGCGAGAGCGGGAAAGATGATGGCATTGCGCATGGGGTTCACTCTCATGGCTCGTAATCGGGCAAGGCCGGGCCGCCAAGCAGCGAAGTCACGCCCTCGGTTTCCAACTGTTCGGTTAGGCTGCGCAAGGTTGCCGATGTCGCCCGCAGATCGCGCATGGTGGCGGTGGCGGCGGGCAGGGTGTCCTGCGAAAGTTGGCGGGTCAGCGGTTCGACATTGGCGAGCGAGGCCTCCAGCGCTGCCGCTGCTTCGCGCGCAGAAGCCAGCGTCTGGCGCAGATCCGCAGTCAGCGCCGCGCCGTCGTTCTCGACCAGACCGTCTACCGAAACCAGCGTGTCCTCGAACGCGGCCAGCGTGGCGGTGGACTGGTTCAGCGTGCCCTGCAATTCCTGAAGGGTCCGCTCGATCTCCGGCGAGGTGCGGGCCAGTTCGCCGCTGATGGCATTGGTATTGCGCAGGATCCCGGCGATCGAATCCTGGTTGTCGTCGTCCAGCACGCGGGTCAGCCTGTCGGTCAGGGTCGCTAGCCGTTCGAGCAACAACGGCGCGCTGGCGAGAATTTCCCCGATCGCGCCTGGCGCTGGCGGGATCACCGGCACGCCTTCGGGGCAATCTGTGGTCTCGCAGCTGATTGGTGGCAGGTTACTGCGCCCACCCGTCAGCGAGATATTGGAAACGCCGGTGAAACTGGCGGAAACGCTTGCCTGGGTGCCGACAAGGATGGGCGTATCGGCATCGATCCGGACCCGCACCTTGACGAATTCTGGATCCTTGTCCCAGATCGAAATGTCGGAGACCTGCCCCACTGGCACCCCCGAATAAGTGACTACCGAACCGTTGGCCACGCCACCGACCGACTGTTCGAAGAAGATGTCATATTCCTTGTTGTTCTGGTCTCCCAGCCGCGCGAGCCAGACGAAGAACACCGCCAGGGCGGCGAGCAGCAGGAGGGTGACAGCCCCAACCCAGACGTGGTTTGCTCTTGTTTCCATGGGCTTCGTCCTATGAACCCTTGCTCATTGCATTGTCCATTGCTTTCCCTTTCGCCTCCCCGCGTGCAGTCTGGCGATCGCGGCTCTGCGCCGCGGCGCGGCTGCGCGGGCCGTCGAAATATTCCTGGATCCACGGATGGCTGGTTTGCAGCAGTTCGGGAATGGTGCCTACCCCGATAACCTGCTTGTCGGCAATCACCGCCACCCGGTCACAGATGGCATAGAGCGTATCGAGATCGTGGGTGATGAGGAACACCGTCAGCCCCAGCGTATCGGTCAGTTCGCGCAGCAACTCGTCGAACTTGGCCGCGCCGATGGGATCGAGGCCCGCGGTCGGCTCATCGAGGAACAGCAGTTCGGGATCGAGCGCCAGCGCCCGCGCGAGGCCGGCGCGCTTCTTCATCCCGCCCGAAAGCTCGCTCGGAAACTTGCTCGCCGCATCTTCGGGCAGGCCGGTCATCACCGTCTTGTAGCGCGCGATCTCGTCGAGCAGTTCCTGCTTCAGTTCCGGGTAGAACTGTTTCAGCGGCACCTGCACGTTTTCTCCCACCGTCAGAGTGGAGAACAGCGCCCCGCCCTGGAACAGCACGCCCCAGCGGTTGCGCACGCCGATCACCTCGTCCGGCTCGGATTCGGTAATGTCCTTGCCGAACACCTCGATCTCGCCCGCCGACGGAATCTGCAAGCCGATGATCGAGCGCATCAGCACCGATTTGCCGGTGCCGGACCCGCCCACCACGCCAAGGATTTCGCCGCGCCGGACGTCGAGTTCGAGATCCTCGTGGATGACGTTTTCGCCAAAGGCATTGACCAGCCCGCGAATGCGGATCGGATAATCGCCTTCGAAGCGATCCGGAATATCTTCCGCGGCTTCTTCCAGTACCGGATCGGGGGCGGTGTTCTCGTTCATCCCCAGCCCAGTTCGGTAAAGAAGACCGCAAAGAAGGCATCGAGCACGATCACCATGAAGATCGCTTGCACCACCGCCATCGTCGTGCGCAGGCCGACTTCCTCGGCATTGCCCTTGACCTGCATCCCCTGATAGCAGCCTGCCATCGCGATGATCAGGCCGAACACCGGCGCCTTTATCATGCCGACGTAGAAATCGTACATCGGCACCACTTCCTGAATGCGGGCCAGGAAGGTGAGGAACGGGATGCCCAGCATCAGGTCCGCCACCACGGCCCCGCCGATGATCGCAACCACCGAAGCGTAGAAGCCGAGCAGCGGCATCATCAGCACCGAGGCCAGGATGCGCGGCAGGACCAGCGCTTCCATTGGCGAAACGCCGATGGTGCGCATCGCGTCGATTTCCTCGGTCAGCTTCATCGTACCGATCTGCGCGGCGAAGGCGGAACCGGACCGACCCGCGACCATGATCGCGGTCATCAGCACGCCCAGTTCGCGCAGGGTGATCCGCCCGACCAGGTTCACTGTCAGCGTTTCCGCGCCGAACTGTTGCAATTGCACCGCGCCCTGCTGCGCGATGACGATGCCGATCAGGAAGCTCATCAGCCCGATGATCGGCAACGAGGAAACCCCCACCAGCTCCATCTGCCGCACCAGTGCCTTCATCCGGAACCGGCGCGGGTGGCGCACTACCGAGAGAAAGGCCACCAGCACCGCGCCAAGGAAGCCAAGATACTGGCGAAAGCCCTTGGCGAATTCAAAAACCTTGATACCGACTTCTTCGCTCACCCGGCCGAACACGTAGGGTCGCGG
Organism: Erythrobacter sp.; assembly: GCA_019739335.1. Classification (NCBI taxonomy): domain Bacteria; kingdom Pseudomonadati; phylum Pseudomonadota; class Alphaproteobacteria; order Sphingomonadales; family Erythrobacteraceae; genus Erythrobacter; species Erythrobacter sp. Next base: position 1,739,537 of record CP073261.1, on the reverse strand, counting down.
CGGTGTGACGGCGGCAGTGCTGGCGCTGTCTTCCACCGCTTGCAGCAGCACTTCGGCAGCCTCGCTCGCGCCGGTGATTTCCGCACCCTTTTCCTCGGCAAAGCGATGCACCACCCAGGCGCCGACCGTATCGACCGAGCTCGCGCCGGAAATATCGACGAACTGCACCGAGCCATCGTGCGCGCGCAATTCCGGATCGAGCTTGCCGATGCCCGACACCAGCAAGGGGCCGGTGATCGAGAGCGTTACCCGCCCCCCGCGTTCGTCCACGCTATACTCGGCCCATTCACGCATCGGGGGCAGCTATGCGCACAAATGGCGGCGCGGGCAAGATTTTCGCGTGTTGCCCTTGGGGGTAGTCGCTGGCAAAGCGCGGCCCATGACCACCGAGCTCGACAAGACTTTCGATCCCGCCGCGATAGAGGCGAAATGGTACGCGCATTGGGAAGCCACGGGCGCCTTCCGCCCGCACCGGCCGGACGCGGAACCCTTCACCATCGTCAATCCGCCCCCCAACGTGACGGGATCCCTGCATATCGGCCATGCGCTTGATAACACTCTGCAGGACATAATGATCCGCTACGAACGGCTGCGCGGCAAGGATGCCCTGTGGGTGGTGGGTACCGATCACGCCGGGATCGCCACGCAGATGGTGGTCGAACGCCAGCTGGAAGCGCGGCAGGACAAGCGCACCAACTATTCGCGCGAGCAATTCATCGAGAAAGTCTGGGAATGGAAGGAGGAAAGCGGCGGCACGATCACCGGCCAGCTCCGCCGCCTCGGCTGCTCGATGGACTGGTCCAGAGAACAGTTCACGATGGACGAGCATTTCACCAAGGCGGTGCTCAAGGTGTTCGTCGATCTCTACAATGACGGGCTGATCTACCGCGACAAGCGGCTGGTGAACTGGGACCCGAAGCTGAAGACCGCGATCAGCGATCTCGAAGTCGAGACGCAAGACGTGCAGGGCCACTTCTGGACCTTCTCCTACCCGCTGGCCGACGGTTCGGGCGAGATCCGCGTCTCCACCACCCGCCCCGAAACGATGCTGGCGGACATGGCGGTGGCGGTGCATCCCTCGGACGAACGCTACGCCGATCTGGTCGCGCGCGGAGCCACGGTGCGGCTGCCGATCACGGGCCGCGAAATTCCGGTGATTGCCGACGAGCACGCCGATCCGGAACTGGGTTCGGGCGCGGTGAAGATCACCCCGGGGCACGATTTCAACGATTTCGAAGTCGGCAAGCGCGCGGGGATCGCGGCGGGCGAGATGCTCAATATGCTCGATGCCGAGGCGCGGGTCTGCCAGACGGCGGACGGGCTGATCCCGGCGGAGCTGCTGGGGCTGGATCGTTTCGAGGCGCGCAAGCGCGTGGTGGAAATGCTGCGTGACAGCGGCCACCTGGTGCCGTGGGCGGACGCGGACGGACTCTTCCACGACGCCGAACCGCGCGTAATCGCGACGCCTTTCGGTGATCGCGGCGGCGTGGTGATCGAACCCTGGCTGACCGACCAGTGGTATGTCGATGCGGCCGAACTGGCGAAGAAGCCGATCGAAGCCGTGCGCTCCGGCGAGATCGAGATTGTCCCCAAGACGTGGGAGAAGACCTTCTTCAACTGGATGGAGAATATCCAGCCGTGGTGCGTCTCGCGGCAGCTCTGGTGGGGGCACCGGATTCCGGCTTGGTATAGCGAGGACGGCAGCGTGTTTGTTGCGAAGACGGAAGCCGAAGCACAAGCGAAAGCAGGCGCAGGCGTAAGCCTGATGCGCGACGAGGACGTCCTCGACACCTGGTTCTCCAGCGCCCTGTGGCCCTTCGCCACGCTGGGCTGGCCGGGCGACCAAACTCCCCTCCCGCTGGCGGGAGGGGCCGGGGGTGGGCCTGAAACCGCTAGCCTCCTCGAAACCGACAGCGTGGTCGCTCCCACCCCTGACCCCTCCCGCCAGCGGGAGGGGGATTCACTCCTCGCCAAACACTACCCCAACTCCCTCCTCATCTCCGGGTTCGACATCCTGTTCTTCTGGGACGCGCGGATGATGATGATGGGGTATTACAACACCGGCCGGAAGCCGTGGGACAAGCTCTACCTGCACGGGCTGGTGCGCGCGGCGGACGGGTCGAAAATGTCCAAGTCAAAGGGCAATGTCGTCGATCCGCTGATCCTGATCGAGCAGTACGGCGCCGATGCGCTGCGCTTCTTCATGGCGGCGATGGAAAGCCAGGGCCGCGACATCAAGATGGATGAGCGGCGGGTGGAAGGATACCGCAACTTCGCCACCAAGCTGTGGAACGCGGCGCGGTTCTGCCAGGCAAACGGCGTGGGGCTGTCGCGCCACGTGGCGGCGCCCGAAGCGAGGCTGGCGGCGAACCAGTGGATCATCGGCGAACTGGCGCAGACCGCCGAGGCGCTCGACAAGGCGATGGCCGAACTGCGCTTCGATGCAGCGGCGAACACGGTGTACCACTTCGTCTGGGACCGGTTCTGCGACTGGTACCTGGAACTGATCAAGCCGGTTCTTTCTCCCCTCCCGCTGGCGGGAGGGGCCGGGGGTGGGCCCGACACCGATAGCGTGGACAGTCCCACCCCTAACCCCTCCCGCCAGCGGGAGGGGGACTTTGATCCCGCCACCGAAACCCGCGCGGTTGCCGGCTGGGCGCTCGACCAGATCCTCGTCATGCTGCACCCGTTCATGCCGTTCATCACCGAGGAGCTGTGGCATTCGCGCGGGCATCCGCATGATCTGATCGTCGGGGCCTGGGTCGATCCGCAGGCGAAAGTAAACAAGCACGCGACCGATGCGATCGACTGGGTGATCGAGCTGACCAAGGCCACCCGCAGCGCCCGCGCAGAACTGGGCATTGCCCCCGGCGCCAAGCTGGCGGCGTGGATCGCTGCGCCTTCCGACCTGGCCGCAAGCGTGATCGACCGCAGCAGCGCCGCGATCGAACGCCTCGCGCGGCTTGCACCGCTTACCGTGGGCGAAGCACCCGCTGGCGCGGCGATGCAGGTCTCGGCGGGCGGCGATGTGTTCGTTGTCCCGCTCGAAGGCGTGATCGATGTCGCCGCCGAACGCGCGCGGCTCGAAAAAGCGCTGGCCGCCTCGCAGAAGGAAGCGCAGGGGCTCGCCGGGCGGCTGGGCAATGCCGCCTTCGTCGAAAAGGCCAAGCCCGAAGCGGTCGAAAAAGCCCGCGCCGATCTCGCGCACCATCAGGGTGAGGCCGAGCGGTTGCAGGCGGCGCTGGCGCGGTTGGGGTAGCTATCGAATCCCCCTCCCCTTAAGGGGAGGGAGGAGGCGAGATTTCCTACATCGCCGCTTTGTGCCATGGGACCGGGGATGACTTTCGCTGCCTTTATCCTGTCCCACGAGACCTGCTCGGACACCGGGCACAACACCGCGCTTTGGCGTCAACTTGGTGTAAACTTCGGCGCACCGCGATGCTGACACTCGCCACCCAATCCCCGGGAGAACCCGAGATCTTCGCCAGTCTGCAGGGCGAAGGGCCGAGCGCCGGAATGCCGGTCGCGTTCCTGCGCATGTCGCGCTGCAATCTCGCCTGCGTGTGGTGCGATACGGATTATACGTGGCATTTCGAGGGCGACGACCGCCCGCACCGCTCCGGCGAAACGCATGATCGCCGCGCCAACCAGCTTGAACTGGAGGAGGCGGATGTCGCCGCGCGGATTGCCGCGCTGGGGCAGAATCGCCTCGTTATCACCGGGGGCGAGCCGCTGCTGCAGGCCGGCAGGCTGGCAGCGATGCTCGAACACCTGCCGGACATCGCGGTGGAAATCGAAACCAACGGCACCGTTGCGCCCCCCGCGCGGCTCGACGTGCGGGTCGATCAGTACAATGTCAGCCCCAAGCTTGCCCATTCGGGCAATCCGGCGGAACTGGCGCTGAAGCCGCAAATGCTCGACCATTGGGCGAGCGACCCGCGCGCGTGGTTCAAGTTCGTGATCGCCCAGCCTGCCGATGTGGAGGAAGTGCTGGCGCTCGTGGAATGGCATCGCGTACCGCGCAATCGGGTGTTCCTGATGCCCGAAGGCACCGACAGCGCTACCCTGCGCGAACGCGAGCAATGGCTTGCGCCGCTATGCCTCGAACACGGTTTCCGGATGAGCGACCGGCTGCATATCCACCTCTACGGCGATACGCGGGGAACGTGAGAATAGTCGAGACCCCGACGACGGGCCGAATGACCTGCGAGGGCGACCGCCCGCCCGCAGGTGCCCCGCAGCGCAGCGGAGGGAATAGCACCGAGGACGAAGCCGCGGAAGCGGCCTCGCAAGATCAGGAGCCCTGCGCGCGCCAGCGTTGGACGGTGCGGTGGACCATGTCCTCCTCGCCGCCGCCCTGGTTCCACAGCTCGACAAAGCTCGGGTCTTCGGAAGCCGGGCGCTTGTTCTCTTCGAGGTTGTCAAAGGATACCCGCATCGGGATCGACACACCTTCGCCGCAGATGATGCATTCGCGGTTGCGCAGCGCCGGGATGGAATCGAGGAAGCCGCGCGCGCCTTCGGGCATGGCTGCTCTCACGAAGGCCTGGTCGCGATCGTTGTTGAGGCGCATCGAAATGATGGTGCCGCACTGCGACAGCACCCCTTCCGCAAGATCGCTCGGCCGCTGGGTAATCAGGCCGAGAGAGATGCCGTATTTGCGCCCTTCCTTGGCGATCCGGCTGAGCACGCGGCCCACGGAATTGCCATCGGCATTGCGTTCATTCGGCACGTACCGGTGGGCCTCCTCGCACACCAGCAGGATCGGACTGGTCTTCTCGTTGCGGCCCCAAATGGCGAAATCGAAAACGAGTCGGCTGAGTACCGCCACCACCGTACTGGTGATATCCGACGGTACGCCGGATACGTCGATGATGGCGATCGGCTTGCCGCTGCTCGGCATCCGGAAAATCTTGCCGATGAAGTCCGACATCGTGTCACTTACGAGCATGCCGGAGAACATGAACTGGTAGCGCGGATCGGCCTTCAGCTCGTCGATCTTGGTCTTCAGCCGCATATAGGGCGCGGTGTTGGTGGCCTTGTCCAGCTTGCCCATCTCGTCCTGGATCAGGTTGGTGAGATCGGAAAGCATATAGGGGATCGGCGAATCGACGGTGATCTTGCCCATGGTTTCGGCAAGCCGGTTCTTCTGCCGCGCGGCGAGCAGGCATTTGGCAAGGATGTCCTTGTCGCTCTGCATGTCCGCGCCCTTGTTCTTGATGAGGACTTCGCAATGCTCTTCGAAGTTCATCAGCCAGTAAGGCATTTGCAGGTTGGACACGTCGAAGATCTGCCCGGTATTGCGGAATGCGGCGGAATATTCGCCGTGCGGGTCGATCATCAGGATATGGCCCTGCGGCGCAGCCTGGCAGATGCGGTGCAGGATCAGTGCGGCACTGGTGGATTTGCCGGTGCCGGTGGAACCGAGCAGCGCAAAATGCTTGCCAAGCATCGCATCGACATACACCCCGGCGCGAATGTCGCTGGTGGGATAGACCGTGCCGATCTGGATCGAGCTGCGCCCGTCGCTGGCGTAAATCTGGCGCAGATCCTCGCTGGTGGCGGGATAGATCATCGCGCCGGGAATGGGATAGCGCGTTACGCCGCGGCGGAAGCTGTGGATCTTGCCAGTCAGCTTTTCCTCGCGCCCTTCGCCGAGGAAGTCGATATTGGCGACGATGGAATTGCCGTCACCCCGGCGGTCCTGCCGTTGGTTGCGCACGCTGGCGAGCAGCCAGCCGTCGTTCGTCTTGATCTTGATTTGCGAACCGACCTGGCCAGCCAGGGCGATGGAGGGATCGGCATCGTCCATACATTCGTTCAACCGCCCCAGATCGAGCGCGATGGCCGATCCCGATCCGGCGATCTCGAGGACGATGCCAATGGGCTGGCGCGCACAATCCGCGCTGCGCGCTTCCTGCACTTCGCGTTCGTGCGCAACATAATCGGGTTCTGCGCCGGGGCCACCGGCCAGACTTGCGTTGGTAAACTGGCTGCCGTGCATATCGGTCATAGGGGCTCACATGGCTGACGAACTTCCCGCTTGCCCTATGCTGACAGGGTTAAGATCAGGTCAATTGCGCCGGATGAGCGGGTCAGACCCCCGATCAAGTCCCGATCAAGCCCCCCCGATCAAACAAGCGCAAACAGCCGACCTGCGACCCAGCCCATGAACAGCGATAGCCCGACCGCAAACAGACCATAAAGAAACGCATTGTCCTCAGCTTCCTCCGCTACCACCCCCTCGAAACCTTCCTTGCGAACCAGAACTTCGGAGGTAGCCGAAGTGATCACGCGGCCGTCGGCAATCGCAAAGGTTTCCGCCACATAGCGCCCCGGGATAACGTTGGAGGGAATGGGAAAGCGAGCGCGGTAGAGGACGTCTTCGCTCACCGTTACTCCGGTATCGTATTGTGCATATAGCCCCTGCCGTTGCCGCAGATCGACCAGCCCGGCGGAGAATCGGGTCTGTTCGCCAGGATCAATCGAGCCAGTGGGCGAAAGCTGGAGCCACGGGAGGCCCAATTCGTATATGGCAGCGGTGCTGTCATCTACGATCTCGGCAATCGGGCGCGAACTGGCGATGGCGTAGAAACTGGGCACCGAGCGATAGGCAGTGCTGTCGGCATTCACCCAGATGCCGAACCACCGTTCCTTTTCGCGCAGGCGGATCTCCTCGGTCGGGCCTTTCAGTACGACCACAACGTCATATGCACCATTGGCGCGCCCGCCCGACGGATCGAGCAGCGCCCCGAACAGCAGCAGGTCCGCGCCCGTGAAGCCCTGACGCAGCACGATGTCATGTTCCGAGATATCCGGCACCAGAATTGGCTCGCGGCCTTGTGCGAAGGCCGGACCAGCTATGCCGAGCGCCAGCAACAGGACGAACAACAGGCGCATCATAACGGCACCACGGTGTACACCTCGTCGGGCCGCACTGTCAGCCCGTAGGCCATGCGAAGCGCGATCAGGAGCACAATCGCCGCAAGGGCCAGCCGCAAGTGTTCGGGCTTGGCGAACTGGGCGATGCGGGTGCCGAACTGCGCGCCGGTCACCGATCCGATCAGCAGCAGGCCTGCCAGCACGATGTCGACCGCTTGGGTGGTAAAGGCATGGACCATCGTCACCAGCATGGTGGTGAAGAGGATGTTGAACAGGCTGGTGCCCACCACCACCCGTGCGCTCATGCCGAGGATGTAGAGCATCGCGGGCACCATCAGGAAGCCGCCGCCCACGCCCATCAGCATCGTCAGGATTCCCACCACCAGCCCCAGCAGAAGCGGCGCAATCGGGGAAATGTAGAGGCCTGAGCGGTAGAACCGCCAGCGGTAGGGCAGCGCCGCGACCCACGGATGATGGCGACGTTTGGCCGCGCGCGACTGATCGCCGCCGCCAGGTGCGATCAGGCCAATCGATTGCAGCGCCTCCTTCAGCATCACCCCGCCGATGGAGCCGAGCAGCACGACATAAAGGATATTGATGACCGTATCGATCTGGCCGACCGCACTGAGCAAGGCAAATAATCCCGCCCCGATCAGCGCGCCGATCATCCCGCCAGCCACCATTACCAGCCCGATCTGGTAATCCACCCCGTTATTGCGACTGTGCGCGAAGACGCCCGAGACGCTGGCCCCGGTTACCTGCGTTGCGGCAGATGCGGCGGCCACGGTGGGCGGGATTCCGTAGAAGATCAGCAGCGGCGTGGTCAGGAACCCGCCACCGACACCGAAAATGCCCGACAATATGCCCGTCGCCAGGCCCAGGACGATAATGACCAGCCCGTTGACCGCGAGATTCGCTATGGGGAGGTAAACGTCCATCCCGCTCGCCTACCCCAGCCGGGCGCGGTTATGAAGGCGAATGACAAGCCGTTGCTAAAATCCGGCGGACAGTGTGAGCGCAGGACCACTTGCGGGTTTGGCATCGCCTGCCACCCGGAAACGGTAGTCCGCGGAAATCCGCCCACGCGCCGCGCCGACGCGGAAGCTCACTGCGGCGCTTGGTCCGACATCGAGCCGCCGCGCATCCTCCTGCGCCCCACCCCATGCCCCGCCGCCCGCTTCCAGCCGGAAGTCCTCGCTACCTGCCAGTTCGCGTGTGATCCGCGCCTGCCCGTCCACAAACGGCGTGGCGAAATTGCCGCTGACATAGCCACCCTGCGCGTAGACTTCGCCGCTAAAGCCACCCGGCAAACGGACCGGCGCAAGTTCGGTTACCGCATAGGCTGCCGCGCGAGCTTCGGTACCGCGATCGGTTTCACTTACCCGCGCTTCGGCAGCCAGCCGCACCGGTACACCGGGAATCGGCCGCGCCGATCCGCCGAAGGCCGCCTCGCGCTCCTGCAGCCCTTCCAGCGCGACACTGCCGCGCAGGTGCAGTTGCGGGGCGTGTCCGCTCGCCGGGGCGAGGTGATAACGCAAAACTGCGCCCGCCTGGCTACGGCCATAGCTGGGCCTACCGGAGAGCAGCGGTGAGGGATCGTCCTGCCGCCACATCGCCCATGCATCCATCGACCAGCGCGGGAGGTTGACAGGATCGCGCCGCATTGCTTCGGCCGCGTGCGGAACGTAGGTCGGCTGCGGATTGCCGTCTGCCTGCGCGAAATTGGCGGGCGGGGACAGTGGTTCGGCGCTCCCATTGCCGCGATAGCCGGCCTGCAACAACAGGACATGCGCGACAAGATTGCTCGCTCCCGCAAAGCCTCGCCGTGCGAGTGGAGAATTGCCGGGCGCAAGTTGCGGAAGAAAGGAAATCTGCTCGGGCGGGAGATCGGTTCCAAGTCGCAAAGCCAGCGGCACCGGATTCCACGCGGGAAGCACAGGCACGGGCGCAATGGGGTATGCCGGCGATGCCTGTTGTACCGGCACGGGCGGCTCAGCCAGGGGCATCGGATTCGAAACCGCAGGCACATCTCCCAGCGGCAGTGCCGCCAGCGAGGCGGGCGCGAACGGTGCTTCCCATATCGCTGCGCGCAGCACCAGCCAGACGGCCACGGCTCCGCCCAAGGTTACCAGGGCACCGCCCCGGCGGGACGACGAAGTCGGTCCGGCGCGGCTCACCCTGCGCTTTCCAGCGAAGTTACCTGCAATGCTGCGAACGAGGGATGGTCTTCGCGCGTGGTCTTGTCCCACGTGGGGTCACCACCGCCCATCGTGCGGGCATAGGCAAACAGCGCGCGACGCCCCGCCATGATGGCGATGATGTTGGCGAGCGGTATGCGTACGATTGCGCGCAAGCCTTCCATCGCTCCGTATTCGCGCGCGGTGAAGCCGAAACGCATCACAGCCCGCCACAGAAAGGCAGCGAGGTTAATTCCGAGCAGTGCCAGCAGTAACGGCGTGGGTTCCCAAGGGCGATCGTATCCCGCGAAATCGAGCGCCGTCAGGCCCGCCGCAAGAACGAACAGCGTATATCCGGTCAGCAAGACCAGCGCGGACAGCGGCCCGCGGCGGTCGCGCATGCGCATCCAGTTTTCCGCCAGCGAACCGGTCCAACCCAGCCGGTCCCAACCCTGAAATGCAATGCCGTGCAACCAGCGCGACTTCTGCCGCACCGACTGCGCAAGTCGGGCCGGAAAATAGGCGCGGGTAGCGATCAGTCGCCCGTCGTCGCCGCGCACCCGCAGGAACCGCGACCGCCCGCCCGAGACTGCGACTTTCAACCCGAGTTCGTAGTCTTCGGTCAGCGAGGCATCTGAAAAAGGGCCTTTCTCAGTGCCATTGGCCAATGCCATTTCTGCCAACATCGAACGGCTGAACCCGCAGCCAACGCCTGCCGCCGGGATTCCTGTTCCCAGAGCATCGCGGACCACCAACGCCTTGGCGTGCGATTCGGCAAATTCCTCGCAATAGTGGCTCCCCACCCAGCGCGACGAGGGGTGCGGGATCGGCAGCACCGGCAATTGCACGAAATCGCAATCCTGCATTGCCCGGTCGATCAGCGCGATGGCGGCGGAATCAACCATGTCCTCGGCATCGTGCAGCAGCACGGTGTGGATTGTGCGCCCGCGCCGCACCTCATCCTGAGCCATCGCCTGGTACAGGCAGTTGAGGCAATCGGCCTTGGTTGTCGGCCCATCGCGATCATGCACCACCAGCCGTACACGCGGATCGCATTCCGCGCCGGCCATTGCCGCCTCCAGGCTGGCGGGATCGTTGCGATAGAGGCCGATATAGAAAAGCACATCGGCTTGCGGCCATGCGGCGCGGGCGTGGGCCAGTGTATCCCCGATCACGCGCGCTTCCTGCCATGCGGGGATCATCACCGCGACCGCAGCGGAGAGCTGCCGGTGCAGCAGGCTGTCACGCGATACGGTCAGCGTCTTCGCGCGGCCCGTGGCGCGCAGCCACAGCCAGATCGCATCCATCGCGAACTCGTCGATTGCGCCAAGCAGAAAGAAAAAGCCTGCGAACAGCAGCAATTCGTATTCGGCCAGCGCCAGCCATTCCAGCGCGGACCAGGCCCCCCACTCCATACCGCAGCCCCCTGAATTTACGTATGACTACGCAGGACTACATTTTACATCGCCGATTGCAACCGGGGCGGAGAAATTCCCGGACCGGGCGACAAATTTCGCCAAGGTCATTAGCCAGCACACTTGAAAAGTCGGGGCAATTGCGGAAGGGACAGCCGCATGGCCAAACCAAGCATTATCCGCACCGCTGCCCGCAACTTCAGCGCGCTGTTTCGCGCCGACGCGTTTTCGGGGATATTGCTGATCGCCGTTGCGGCACTGGCGATGATCGTCGCCAATTCGGGCGTCTCTGGCGCCTATATGGAACTGTTCAACGGCTACCTCTGGTCGAAAGAGGCTTTTTACCTCAACACGCTGCACCTGTGGATCAATGACGGATTGATGGTGATCTTCTTCTTCGTCGTCGGGCTGGAAGTGAAGCGGGAAATTATCGCTGGGAACCTGGCCGATCCGAAGGCGCGCACCTTGCCGATCCTTGCCGCGATTGCCGGCATGGCCGCCCCGGCGGCGGTCTACATACTGATCGCGGGCAGTGAACCCGGTCTGGCGCGAGGCTGGGCGATTCCCGCCGCTACCGACATTGCCTTCGCTATGGGCGTGGTAGGGCTGCTCGGCACCCGTGTTCCGGCACCGCTGCGGCTATTCCTGCTGACGGTTGCCATTGTCGACGATATCGGCGCGGTGGCGATCATCGCCATTTTCTACACCGAAGACATCAACATGATGTTCCTCGCCGCTTCCGCCGTGGTGCTGGCGATCATGTTCGCCCTGAACCGGATCGGGTTCAGCTCGATGTTCCCATTCATCCTGCTGACCGTACTGCTCTGGTACTGCGTCCTTTACACTGGCGTGCACGCGACGATCGCGGGCGTGCTGGCGGCGCTGATGATCCCGTTCCGAGACCGCAAGGGCAATCCCATGCTGGAAAACATGGAGCACGCGCTGGTGCCGTGGAATGCCTATCTGGTGGTGCCGATTTTCGGCTTCGCCAATGCAGGGGTAAACCTGTCAGGGATGGGGCTCGAAGCCCTGCTCGACCCATTGCCGCTGGCAATTGCTGCGGGTCTGGTTGTCGGCAAGCAGGCGGGCATTTTCGCAATGGTCTGGGCGGCAGTGAAATTGAAGATTGCGCCGAAACCGCCCGGCTGCACCTGGCCCGAAATCTGGGGCGTTACCGTTTTATGCGGGATCGGCTTCACCATGAGCCTGTTCATCGGCGAACTCGCATTCCCGGGATCCACTGAAACAGCGCGCTTCCTGCGTGACGAAGCGAAGATCGGCGTGCTGGTCGGCTCGCTGATTTCGGCGCTGCTGGGCTATGCCATCCTGCGGTTGACCGCCACGCATCCGGAAATGCGCGACGATCCCAACGATCCGGTGGTGTGATTCGAGGGCCGCTCAGTCGGCCTTGGCGACGGGCGCGTCTTCGCCCAGATCCTCGAACCAGGCTTCGACCGGGCCGTTCAGCTTGATCGTCAGCGGGCGGCCCTTGCGGTCCATCGTCTTGCCTGCCTGCACCCGCACCCAGCCTTCGGAGATCGAATACTCCTCGATATCGGTGCGCACGCGACCCTTGAAGCGGATGGCAACGCCGCGTTGCAACAGGTCAGCGTTGAAATGCGGACTGCGCGGATCGATCGCCAGATGATCGGGCGGGGTGTCGGCAGCAGCGGTAGCCGGGGACGTTTCGGGAGTGTTTTCTTCGCTCATGTCCACGCCCCTAGCCGCCGCGCTGCAAAAATCAATCGGGCGATGGCGGAGTCACCGGGGCAATTTCGTCGGGTGTGGTCCCGGGATTGCTGGTATCGTCTGGAAGCGGGCCGACTTCATCCGGACCGCGGCCGGGATCTTCGGTATCGTCCGGCAGCGGCGTGACCTCGTCCGGCGTTTGTCCCGGATTGTCGATATCGTCACCACCGGGGGTGGGTTCGCTGGCGTCCTGTTCAGGGAAAATCATTATCCAGACCTTTCGTTTGAGCCTGCAATCAATACGTCCCGCGCAGCAAACCCGTTCCCTGTGCATTTTCCCCATATCGTGCGCCTTGCCCTTTTGCCCGCGCCCTTATAAGGGCACCGCTTCGTTTCGCAGGCGCATCGCCTGTTGGTTCGCATGGCTGCGGGCGTGGCGGAATTGGTAGACGCGCTGGTTTTAGGTACCAGTATCGCAAGATGTGGGGGTTCGAGTCCCTTCGCCCGCACCAGTTCCGCTGGTCAATTCCCGCCGTGCAGAACCGGTATTGAGAGAGATTAGAAGGCTGGACATGCAGATCGTCGAAACCACCAATGAAGGCCTCAAGCGCGCCTATACCCTGACCATCGCCGCGAAGGATATCGACGCGAAGATCGAAGCCGAGGTGAAGAAGGTTGCCCCGCAGGTTCGGATGCCCGGCTTCCGCCCCGGCAAGGTGCCCGCCAACCTGGTGCGCAAGATGCACGGCGAGGCGCTGCATGCCGACGTCCTGAACACGACGCTGCGCGAATCGGTCAACAACCTGATCCGCGACAAGAAGCTTCGCCCCGCGCTGCAACCCAAGGTCGAAATGGCCGAAGGCTATGCCCAGGGCAAGGATGCCGAGCTGACCGTGGAAGTCGAAGTGCTGCCGGAAATCACCGCGCCTTCGCTCGACGGCCTGAAGCTGGAAAAGCTCACCGTCCCGGTCAGCGATACCGAGCTGGACGAAGCACTGGCCAAGATCGCCGAGGGGCAGAAGGCCTACAAGGATGCTCCCAAGAGCAAGAAGGCCGCCGCAGGCGACCAGCTCATCATCGATTTCACCGGCAGCATCGATGGAGAGGAATTCGAAGGCGGCAAGGCCGAAGACGCTCCGCTGGTGATCGGCTCGGGCCAGTTCATCCCCGGCTTCGAAGAACAGCTGACCGGCGCCAAGACCGGCGATGAGAAGACCATCACGGTCACTTTTCCTGAAGACTATCCCGCCGCCCATCTCGCAGGCAAGGACGCGCAGTTCGCCATCGTGGTGAAGCAGGTGAAGGTCGAAGCCGAGACCAAGGTGGATGACGATTTCGCCAAGTCGCTCGGCCTCGAAGGGCTGGACCAGCTCAAGGGCCTCGTGAAGGGCCAGATCGAGCAGGAAAGCGCCGGCCTCACCCGCACCCAGATGAAGCGCCAGCTGCTCGACACGCTGGCTGCCGGGCACGATTTCGCCGTTCCGCCAACCATGGTGGAAGCCGAGTTCGAGCAGATCTGGCAGCAGCTGACGCAGGAAGCCGCGCGCGAGGAAGATCCCGAAGCGGCGATGAAGGAACTCGAAGCCGAGAAGGCCGATTATAAGCGCATCGCCGAACGCCGCGTGCGGCTCGGCCTGCTGCTGAGCGAAATCGGCCAGGCTAATGGAGTCGAGATCAGCCAGCAGGAAATGCAGATGCTGATCCAGCGCGCGGCGCAGCAGTATCGCGCCGAAGATCGTGAGCGCTTTATCGAGTATGTCCGCAACGAGCCGATGGCACAGGCCCAGCTCCGCGCTCCGCTGTACGAAGACAAGGTGGTCGATTTCCTGTTCGACAAGGCCGAAGTGACCGAGCGCGAAGTGACCCGCGAGGAGCTGGAAGCCGCAATCGAAGCGGAAGAAGCCACGGCCGCTCCGGCCCCGGCGGCAAAAAAGGCTCCGGCCAAGAAAGCCCCGGCGAAGAAGGCAGCTGCGGCGGAAGACGAGCCTGCGGAAAAGCCTGCTGCGAAGAAGGCCCCGGCCAAGAAGGCTGCTCCCAAGAAGGAAGCGGCTGAAGAGCCTGGTGAAGCCAAGAAGCCCGCAGCCAAGAAGCCTGCGGCGAAGAAGCCAGCGGCAAAGAAGGCTTCGGCCAAGAAGTAGACACTCGGTCCGCTCGTCATTGCGAGCGACCGCAGGAAGCGCTGCAATCCGGTCCCCAATCTTGCGCACAAAGCGAGAGGCCGGGACTGGATTGCTTCGTCGGCTACGCCTCCTTGCAATGAGAAGGAGGCTCTCTAGAAGCTCCCCGAAATCGTCAGGTTGATAACCTGCCCGATTTCGCGGCGACGATCCTCGGTGAACAGCACTGCACCACTATCGCGCGGCCCGTCATAGACGGTGCGCAGCAGCGTGGTGTTGGCGTTGAACAGGTTTCCCACCCGAATCCGCGCCGTCGCACCCAGCACGTCCTTGTGCTCGAAGAAAACCGCAGCGAAGGTGCTGGGAGAATGGTCGAAGAACACTTCGCGCACCCGGTAAAGCGGTGCCCGCTCGGTGTCGCGCAACGACAGGCCCCAAGCATAGTCCGTCTGCGGCACATCGTGGCGGAAATCGAGCGCGATCTGGAACGGATCGTTGCCATCAAAGCGCCGCTCGATAGCCGTCACCGGATCAACGAGTTGAGAGTCTTCCCAAGCTAGTTGCACGTCCAACCGCCCGCCGCGCAGACCCAGCGGCTCCATTTGCAGCGTGCCCGTCAGGCCCATGCCGGTGCGCCGCGCACTGGCGATATTGCCGCGCGCCTCGCCCCCGCCTGCCACCGGCACGATCAGCACCAGGTCCTCGATCCGCTCGTCGAAGAGCGAAAGTGTCGCCGATCCCCAGCGGCCGAAGTTCTTCGCAACTTCCACCGTGATATCCCAGTTCTGCTGCGGGCGCAGGTTGTTGTTCCCGGCATCCGCCTGATCCTCGGACAGGCTGACGCTGGCGAGAAAGTCCTCGAAATCGAGCTGGCCGATCCGGCGCGCGATCTCCAGATTGAAGTCCAGCCCGGCAACCGGAGCCCAGGCAAGGTTGAGCGAACCCTTGGGCCGTTCGAACGTTCGTGAAAGTGCGTTGCTGCCGGTCTGCGCGATCTGCGAATATTCCGCCCCGCCAATCAGTTGCAGCGTCAGGTTATCAGCAAGCGGGAAGCCGACGCTGAGCAGGCCCTCGTAGCGATCCTCGCGCACTCCGCCCACGCCAGCCGGGAAATCAACCTCGACATAGTCCGTCACCAGCGGATCGTAGCTGAACAATCGCCCCACCTGATCGAGCCGGTTGAACGCAGCTTCGCCGGATACTTGCCAATCCGCGCCCCACATCCCCCAACTGAACTCGCCGCGCCCGATCCGTTCGCCTTCCTGCGAACTGCGATTGAATCGGAAGCCACTCGCGCTCTGGTCCTCGGTTTCGAGCAGCGATGTCGAATTGCTATCGCCGTCTTCGAAACTTTCCAGCACGATCAGTTTCATCTGTCCGCCGGCCAGCGGGAAGGTGATGTCGCCGCCAATCTCGTAATACCATTCGTCGCTGTCGGAGCGAAAGCGTTCGAGCAAGGGGGGCAGGGGATTGCCCGCCACCCGCCGCTCGCGTTCCTGACTGCTAAAGAATTCCAGCCCCGCCGTCATATTCAGATTGGCCGTCACATCCGGCGCGGGATCGAAGGCAAAGTTGCCGTTGATGCGCGGGCGATTGAATTCGCCGGTGGAGAAATTGCGCCGTGCGTCCACCACGCCTGCCGCATCGGTGAAGATTGCCGGACCAGCCGACCCGCGAATGAAAGCGCCGTTCTCCAGCGACAGCGTGTAATTCACACCAGCGGTCGATCCGGTGAGCGAGACTTCGCCTTCGAACCAGCCGGGGGTGGCGACCCCGGTGGAAAACTGCGGTCGCCATTCGAACTGGCCCGATGCTCCGCCCTGTATCACGATGATGTTCGCGACCCGACCGGACAAACCTGGGATGCCAAGCGTCGCTCCATCGACCACTTCGATCCGCACGACGTTTGCGATCGGAATGCGGGAAAGCTGGTCGGCGGTGCTGGTGGACTTGCTGGAAATCCGCGCACCGTTGATCAGCAGGTTCTCCCCCGCCTGCCCGAAGCCGCGACTGCTCCCTCCGTCGTCGGCAACGGTGAAGCCGGGGATACGTTCGATCAGGTCGAGCGCGTTGCGCGGAGCGAACCGGGCAAAGTCCTCCGCCGTGTAGATCTCGCTGGAAACGGCTACGGCGATCGGCGGAGTGTCCTGCGCCCGCAGCGGTGCAACCCCGCCCGCCAGCCCACTGGCAAGCGATGCGGCAAGCACCAGCATTCCTGTCTGCACGCGGCAAGGTGACACGCGATATCCATCCCAGATTGATTATGTCCGGCGCGGCTAGAGCAAAGCCACGTCTGCGGCAAGGCGTGTTATCAATCGGTTGGAGTGGCCTGCGCTTGCCAGCGTTCGAACTCCGGCACCGGCGGTGGCACAGTGCGCGCGCGCTCGTAGGCTGCACCCGCCTGGAGGATGGCGTGGTCATGCCATTTGGTGCCAATGAAGGATAGACCCACTGGCAGGCCTTCGACCTGCCCCATTGGCACGGTCAGGTGCGGATAGCCGGCAATTGCGGCCAGGCTTCCGATTCCTACGCCGCCGCGCCAGTGATCGCCCAGCAGCACATCAATGTTCCACGCCGGTCCGGTGGTGGGCGCGATTAGGAAAGCGAGATCGTTTGCCGCCAGCAGCGCATCGATCCCTTCCGGCCCGGCGAGGCGGAAGCTGTTTGCGCGCGCGGCTTCGTAAGCGGCGCGGTCAGTGGTTTGCTGCGCCTGCTCGAAAATGTCCTGCCCGAACCAGCGCAACTCGGTGGCGGCATTAGCCTGGTTGAAGGCAATCAGATCGGCGAGCGAGCGCACCGGGATATCGGCGGGTGACGCTGCCAGATAGGCGTCGATTCCCTCGCGGAATTCGTACAGCAGCACGGTGTATTCGTCGCGGCCCATCGCCGGATCGGTCGTATGGGTGATATCGACCAGCACCGCGCCTGCCGCGCGCAGATCGGCAAGCGCCTGTTCGTAGACCGCGCACAGCGGGCCGAAGTTACCGCATCGCTCGCGCAGCACGCCGATGCGCACGCCTGTGAGCGAGTAATCCGCCAGTCCATTGGTGAAATCGTAGGCGAGATCGGCCTCACCCATCTCACCATAATCCGGCCCGGCGATGGCGGAAAGCAGCAGCGCGGCATCGTAAACGCTGGAGGCCATCGGCCCGGCTGTGTCCTGGCTGGCGCTGATCGGGATCACCAGCTCGCCACTGACGAGGCCCACGCTCGGCTTGAAGCCGACCACGCCGTTGACGCTTGCGGGGCAGGTAATCGATCCGTCGGTCTCGGTGCCAATCGCTGCCCAGGCCAGCCCCGCCGCCACCGCCGCCCCGCTGCCGGAGGAGGAGCCGCAGGGGTTGCGATCGATGGCGTGCGGATTGCGCGTCTGCCCGCCCACCGCGCTCCAGCCGCTGCTGCTCTCGCTGGAGCGGAAGTTGGCCCATTCGCTAAGGTTGGTTTTGCCCAATACCACTCCGCCATTGGCGCGCAGCCTGGCAATCAACGGCGCATCGCGGCCGGTCATGTTATTGGCGAGCGCGAGGCTGCCCGCTGTGGTCGGCCATTCGCGGGTTTCGATATTGTCTTTGACCAGTACTGTCAGGCCCGCCAACATTCCCTCGCCATGCGAGATGTTGAAGGCGTCGGTCCACGCATCTTCATTGAAGGTGATTACCGCGTTGAGCGCAGGGCCTGCATCGTCGATGTCGGCGATGCGTTCAAGGTAGGCCCGCGCTTCTCCCTCCGGTGTCCAGTCGTCGGCAGACAGCGGCGAAGTGCTTGGCGGCAGTTCCGCTTCCTGCGCAATTGCACCTGACGGGAAAGCGAAGGCGCTAGCGAGGATGACGAACGACAGGGGCTTTTTCATCCTCCCTGTCTGCCCCTCGCCCCCACGCGACGCAATACCCCTAAAAATCCCCGCTCAGCCGGAACTGGAAGATCGGCTGCACCGAGAGGTTCTGCGTTTCGCGGAACAGCAGCGGGCTGCGGTCGCGATAGCCTTCGTAAACGTAGCGATCCTGCCGCCCCCGCCCGTCGGTGAGATTGAACACGGTGAGGTTGGCGGTCATTCCGAACACGTCCTTGTGCTCGATAAAGCCGAAAGTGTAGGTCGGCCCTTCGTAGTTCAGGCCCGTCTCGCCCAGCCGGTAATAGGGGAGCGTGTGGTTGTATTCCGCGCCCACGCCCCAGGCCCAGTCGCTTCCGGGGATGTCGTGGCGGAGGCTGATATCGACCTCGCGATCCTCGTGCCCACCCCATGGCCGCGACAGGCCGGTGAGTGGATCGGTGAGGTCGGTCTCCTCCGCCTGCAAGGTCAGTTCGAGCTGCGCGCCGTTGAAGCCCAGCGGGGCCAGCTGGAAAGTGGAATTCCAGCGGATGCCGTAGATGCTGGCAGAATCGATATTGCCGCGAGTTTCCAGCCCGCCTTCTACCGGAATGAACTCGATGTAGTCCTCGATCGACTGGGCGAAAATCCGCAGCTCGGTGCTGCCCCAGCGGCCAAGGCTCTTGGTCAAATCGAGGCTTGCTTCCCAGCTCTGCTGTGGCACCAGTTCGACGTTGCCGGCGTTCTGCTGGTCCTGGTTGAGGGAGACGGTAGCGAGAAAATCCCCGAATTCGAGCTGTCCTACCCGGCGTGCCAGTTCGAGCGATACGTCCAGCCCCTGCTCCACCTGCCAAGCGAGGTTGAGCGAGCCCTTGGGCCGCCAGAAGCTGCGTGTAAGGCCATTGGCGCCCGTCTGCGCGATGGTCGAGTATTCGCCGCCGGCGCCGATCTGAAGCGTCAGGTTGGAGGCGAGCGAACGCGAGTGGGTCAGGATCGTTTCGTAACGATCCTCGGTCACTCCGCCGGTTCCGTTGGGGAATGGAAGTTCGACAAAATCGCCAGCAGGCGACAGCTCGAACAATTGCGCCGAGCGGTCGAGCCGGTTGAAGGCGGCTTCGGCATCGAGCTGCCAGTCCCCGCCCAGCATTGCCCAGCGATATTCCGCGCGGCCGATCCGCTCGCCGGTCTCCCGCCGCGCGGCGAAGCGGCTGCCCGCGTCGGGCGAGTCGTCATCGAAAATCAAGATCGCGTCCGAAGTAGAACGTCCGCGGGAGTACCGCTCCAGCCCGATCAGCTTCAGCCGCCCAGGCCCCAGCCCGAATTCCACATCTCCACCGAATTCGTAGCCCCAGCCACGAAAGCGATCCTCGAAGGTGCGCAGGCGATCGACCCCGGTGGTCAGGTCGCGGTACTGGGTCTCGCGCATGTTCTGGTAATCGCGGCGGTAATTGGCGTTCGCATTGACGATGGTGCCACCGGGACTGGTCCATTGCACAGTGCCCGATGCGCGCGGGAAATCGCCGACGAACTGCATCCGGATGTCGCGCTGTTCGAGCACATTGCCCTGGGCATCGTAGATAAAGGCATCGCTGCCCCCCGCCGCGCCGCGCCCGACTCCATTGGCCACTGCCACCGTCCATTCGAGGCTCTCGGTCGATCCGCTGAGCGAGACTTCGCCGCCGATAAAGCTTGGTTCGGCGTACCTGGGGCGGAAGCTGGCGCGGTAGGTGAAGCGCCCGGAAATGGCGCTCGGGCGGGTGATGACATTGGCGACTTGTCCGGAGAGCCCGGCGATACCCAGCGTCGCGCCGTCGACGATCTCGATCCGCTCCACGCGGTCGGTAGCAATCCGCTGCAAAGTGGTGAACACACCCTCGGACTTGCTGGTGATGCGCTGGCCGTCGATCAGCACATTGGCGCTGGCCTGGCCCAGCCCGCGCTGGCTTTCCTCGCCGCGCAGGGTGAAGCCGGGTACTTCCTCCAGCATGTCGAGCGCATTGCGCGGTGAAAATCGTTCGAAGTCGGCGGGGATAAAGGTGCGCGTACCACCGGCGGCTTCGGCGGCGACCGGCGGCGGAACATCCCCCGCTTCCTCGATCGATTCCTGTGCGAATGCCGCTCCGGACCAGCCCGCCATCAGCGCCGCAGTCGCAACAGTGGTAAAAATTCCCCGCAAGACCAATCCCTTCCCTCAACCACACTTGTAATCGTGCTGGTCTCACAGGAAACCGGATGCGGCGCGCGGCATTCGACCGGAGTCACAATTGCGCCGATCAATCGACCAACGCCTATCCTTGGCGGACGAAGGGATTACCTCTTGAACTTGGTGCGGTGCGGGGCGACATAGGCGCCTTATCAGCGAGACGAGAGGAACGCCCGCATGCTCGACCTGTTCGGCGACAGCAAAGACCAGTTTACCCACGATCCCATCACCGGCCAACTGGTGCCGGTCGTTGTCGAATCGACCAGCCGGGGCGAACGCAGCTTCGACATTTTCAGCCGCCTGCTGCGCGAACGCATTGTCTTCGTCACCGGCCAGGTGGAAGACAACATGGCCAGCGTGATTGTTGCCCAGCTGCTGTTCCTCGAAAGCGAGAACAGCAACGATATCTCGATGTACATCAACTCGCCCGGCGGCGTGGTAACGGCCGGCATGGCGATCCATGACACCATGCAATATATCAAGCCCAAGGTCCGCACCGTGTGCATCGGCCAAGCGGCGAGCATGGGGAGCTTCCTGCTGGCGGCAGGCGAGCCGGGAATGCGCGTGGCACTGCCCAATGCGCGGATCATGGTCCACCAGCCGAGCGGCGGCGCGCGCGGGATGGCATCGGATATCGAGATTCAGGCCAAGGAAATCCTCCGCATCCGCGCGCGGATGAACGATCTCTACGTGCAGTACACCGGGCGGAGCCTGACCGAGATCGAGCGCGCGCTGGATCGCGATACCTTCCTCGAAGCCGACGAAGCGCTGAAATTCGGCATCGTCGACGCGGTGTTCGCGCATCGCCCGAAGGATGACGAAGGCGGCGAGGCCAAGGGCTCGGGTGGCGCACCCACCAAGGACTGAGCGTCGCGCAATCCCTCCCGCCGGTAACGTCCGGCGGAGGGATTGTAGCATTTTGGCAACCCTGCCCCTTCAGGATGGAGCAAGGCGGGGATGTTAAGCATGGGCAAGATTGATATTGCGGAACCTCGCCCTAGGGTGGGCGTCTGATTCCCGCGCCTTGCGCAAATGGCCGAAAAGGCGCACTGGATTAAGGACTATGACCAAGTTGAGCGGAACCGATAGCAAGAGCACGCTGTATTGCAGCTTCTGCGGCAAATCGCAGCACGAAGTGCGCAAGCTGATCGCGGGCCCCACCGTCTTCATCTGCGATGAATGCGTGGAATTGTGCAACGACATCATCCGGGAAGAAGCCAAGAGCGGGCTTGCCGGGCGCAAGGACGGCGGCATCCCCACGCCCCGGGATATCTGCGATACGCTGAACGATTACGTAATCGGGCAGGAACGGGCCAAGCGCGTGCTCAGCGTTGCCGTGCACAACCACTACAAGCGGCTGAAGCACAGCGGCAAGGGCAGCAACGAGGTCGAACTCGCCAAGTCCAACATCCTGCTCGTCGGCCCCACCGGTTCCGGCAAGACGCTGCTGGCGCAAACACTGGCACGCACCTTCGACGTGCCGTTCACGATGGCCGATGCCACCACCTTGACCGAAGCAGGTTACGTGGGCGAGGATGTCGAAAACATCATCCTCAAGCTGCTCCAGTCGTCCGACTACAATGTCGAGAAGGCGCAGCAGGGCATCGTCTATATCGACGAGATCGACAAGATCACCCGCAAGGCGGAAAATCCGTCGATCACCCGCGACGTGTCCGGCGAAGGCGTGCAGCAGGCCCTGCTCAAGCTGATGGAAGGCACCACCGCTTCGGTGCCGCCGCAGGGCGGTCGCAAGCATCCGCAGCAGGAATTCCTTCAGGTGGACACCACCAACATCCTGTTCGTGGTCGGCGGCGCGTTCGCGGGCCTCGACAAGATCATCAGCGATCGCCTCCAGAAGCGCTCGATCGGTTTCGGTGCCAACGTGGCAGAGCCGAGCAAGGCCAAGATCGGCGAGATGCTGGAGAAGTGCGAGCCGGAAGATCTGCTCAAGTTCGGCCTGATCCCCGAATTCGTCGGCCGCCTGCCGGTGATCGCCACCCTGCACGACCTCGACGAGGAAGCGCTGGTGACGATCCTCAAGGAGCCGAAGAACGCGCTGGTGAAGCAGTATCACAAGCTGTTCGAGCTTGAAGATGTCGATCTTTCTTTCACCGACGATGCGCTGGTCGAAATCGCCAAGAAGGCGATCAAGCGGAAGACCGGCGCGCGCGGCCTGCGTTCGATTGTCGAGGCGATCCTGCTCGATACCATGTTCGACCTGCCGTCGATGGATGGGGTGTCAGAGGTCGTGGTCGATGCGGAGGTGGTGGCAGGCCGCAAGGAACCTGTGCGTGTCCTCGCCAATGACAATCCGAAGCGCAAGAAGGATGAAGCGGCTTAACTCCCGCCTGCACGCGGCAGGCTGGAGGCCGACACAATTCGCTGATCGGCAAGTGCGGGAACCGCCCGTCGGAGCGGGGCTGCAATCAGCCCTCGCCGTGATAGCCGTCGAGTTCGTCGCCCTCCACCGCCACCACGTGCACGAGGTTGGTGGCCCCGGCTTGGCCGAACGGCACGCCTGCCATCACCGCCAGCCGCGATCCCGAGCCGCCGAAGCCATGGCGCAGCGCCATGCGCTTACCCTTGGCGATCATTTCCTCGAAGCTGCCGATGTCCCTGGTGGCCACCGGATGCGCGCCCCATAGCAGCGCCACGCGACGGGCCACCGATACAGAGGGTGTGAGCACCATCACCGGCACTGCCGGACGCTCGCGCGCCACCCGGCGGGCGCTGCTGCCCGAACTGGTGAACACGGTAATCGCACTGATTTTCACCGTGTCGGCAATCGTCATGCAGGCGTGGGCCAGCGCGTCGGCGGTGGTGGCATCGGAGGGCGTATCGAGCATCCGCACGCGGGCGAGGTAGGTCTCGTCCTGCTCCACGCTCTTGGCGATATTGGCCATCATCGTCACCGCTTCCTCGGGCCAGTCACCCGCTGCGGTTTCGGCGCTGAGCATTACCGCATCGGCGCCGTCATAGACCGCATTGGCCACGTCCGAGACTTCGGCGCGGGTCGGGGCGGGGCTTTCGATCATCGATTCGAGCATCTGCGTCGCCACGATCACCGGCTTGCCGGTCAGCCGGGTGGCATTGACGATCTTCTTCTGGAGCGGCGGCACTTCTTCGGGAGCGAGTTCGACACCGAGATCGCCGCGCGCGACCATGATCCCGTCGGCCGCCTCGATGATTTCGTGCAGCCTCCGGATCGCCTGCGGCTTTTCGATCTTGGCGCAGAGCGCTGCGCGCTGTTCTCCATTGGGGCCGCGCATCAGGCGCTTTGCTTCGGCCAAATCTTCGGGTCGCTGGACGAAGCTGAGGCCGATCCAGTCCACGCCCTGATCGAGCGCAAAGGCCAGATCGCGGCGGTCCTTGTCGGTCAGCGCGGGGATCGGGATTTCGGCGTCGGGCACGTTCACGCCCTTGCGGTCCGATATCACTCCGCCAACTTCGGCCTTGCAGACGATCGCCTCCGGGCTGACCGACTTGATCCGGAAGCGCATCTTGCCATCGTTCACCAGCAGCCGCTGGCCCTCTTCGGCAACGTCGAAAATTTCCGGATGCGGCAGTTCGACCCGCGCTTCATTCCCGGGTTCGGGCGATCGGTCGAAAGTAAAGCTGGCCCCGTGCGCGATGGTCGCCCTGCCCTCGGCGAACTTGCCCACCCGCAGCTTCGGCCCCTGCAAATCGGCGAGGATGGCGATCGGCTTGCCGAATTCCTTTTCCAGCTGGCGGATATTGTTGATCGTTTCGGCGTGGACCGCGTGCTCGCCGTGGCTCATATTGACGCGGAAGGCATCGGCCCCGGCGCGGAACAGGCGGCGCAGTACGTCCGGATCGGCAGTGGCAGGCCCGGTGGTGGCGAGAATTTTGACCTTGCGGCCGCGCGGTTCGAGTTTCGAGCGTTGATGCTGTGCCATGGCGCCGCTTATGGCGCGCCGATACGACAACACAAGGTCACAATTGAGGAGAAATTGGTATGCACGATTCATCCGACCCGCTCGACATGCTGCCGGATGCGGTGGCTGCAGACGCTTTCCGCCGCCTGGTGCGGCACCTGCGCCATCGCCACGATGCGCAGAATATCGAACTGATGGGGCTGGCCGGATTCTGCCGCAATTGCCTCGCCGACTGGATTCGCGACGCCGGTTACGATGGCGACAAGGCCGCGGCGCGCGAACTGATCCACGGGATGCCGATGGACAAGTGGAAAGCGGCGCACCAGTCGGAGACGACGCAGGAACAGCTTGAGCGGATGGATGCGAGCCTGGCGAAGAACGCTCCCGATTTGCGTTAGGGGAAAACTGCCACGCACGTTTCCCTTGGCCCTTCACCGTTGCAGGCATCACCGCTAACCAGCCGCCAACCGATTCTCGCATTACTGGAGTTTACCCCACATGGCCGAAGCCACCGACGACCGCCTGCGCTTGCTGATCGAGCGCATCGAACGCCTCGAAGAGGAAAAGAAGGGCATCGCCGACGATATCCGCGATGTTTATGGGGAAGCCAAGGCCGTGGGATACGATCCCAAAATCATGCGCCAGATTGTTCGCCTGCGGAAGATGGAACCCAACGATCGCAGCGAACAGGAAATGATCCTCGACACCTACAAGGCCGCGCTCGGCATGGGGTAAGGCCGGGGCAGGCTTGCCGCGCCGCCCGGTCTGTGCCAGCCTCGTTTGGCTCGGCAGAATAGGGGTCGACTGGATGCTTTCTCGCTTTCTCAGGCAGACCACAGTTGCGGTTTGCGCTCTTCTGCTCCCCGGTACGGCACTGGCGCAGCAGGTCATCGAGCTCGAAGCGGGAGAAGCGTTCACTCATCCGCACAGCGGCGTGGTGATCCCGGCCATTCTGGGCGGCAATCCGCGTACCGCGGCCTATGTGTATGCCGAGGATTTTCTCGACATCGGGGTAAATTTCGAAACCGAGGGGGCCGCGCAAGCGCTCAGCGTCTATATTTTCCGTAATACCAACGGTTCGGTTCCCCTGTGGTTCGCGCAGGCACAGTCGGTGGTCGAAGGGCGCGATGCCTACGATGATCCCCAACTGGTCGCGGGTCCAGAAGCGTTCAACCCACCGGGACAATTGAACGCATCGGGGCTGCGGGCGATTTACGAGGCTGGGCGGCGCAGTCCAACGCGCACCACCGGCGTGGCCCTGTTCGCGGTGGGCGACTGGTACGTCAAGCTGCGCGCGTCCTCCGCCACGCGGACACCGGATGGCTTGCAGCACTGGATGGAAAGCGTGCTGGCGGAGCTCACGCTGCCCGCACAAGAGACCAGCCCGGTTGCCCCGATTGCCGATTGCCCTGAACCGCTGCGTTTTCGCGGCCGTGCGCGAGATGCACAGGTCGATCCTGCGGATGCGGTCGTGAACCGCATGTTGAGCGGGATGCTCAGTTCTGCAGCAGCGGTACAACGGATCGAACAGCTTCCGACGGTCTGGTGTCGCGATACGGAAGTGACGCTGGGACAGGTGGTTTATCGGACCGAGGCCAGCAGAGACAGCTATCTGTTCGCGCTGGGCGACAATGGCAACGCCGTACGGGTTGCCCAGGAACTGCGGCTGGATGGCATTTCCCCCGGTAGCGATGATGACCAACGGCGCTACAGCGTCGAACTCATCACCGCCGGGCGCAGTATCAACTACGTCACACAAGACCGTCTGCCTTCGCCGCAGCGGGTGATCGAACTGGTAGAAGCGGATCGCGTAATCTCTGCCGCCAACACCTGGGGCAATGACCGGGCTATCGAGGTCAACTCCGGCTTGTTTTCGGACTAGCCAGTCGCCGCTTCCACGCCCGGCATGGGGTGAAATGACCGCGGGTTGCGGTGATTCCCCGGAACATCGCGCCGCCTCTTGCCGTTGGTCCTGCATTCACTCGCAATTGCAGGACCAGCACCATGACCAACGATCTCGAAACGCGCGACAAGGCGCATATCGCCGAAACGCCCGAAGAACCGGCAATGCCCGGCCACGAATCCGAACTCGACCGGCAGCCCAAGTGGCAGCCGCGCTATCCGGGATCGGGTCGCCTCGAAGGCAAGGTGGCGATCATCACCGGCGGCGATAGCGGCATCGGGCGGGCGACGGCCGTCCTGTTCGCCCGCGAAGGGGCCGATGTCGCGATTGCCTATCTCGAGGAACACGACGATGCACACGAAACCCGCGATGCCTGCGAGGCCGAGGGCGCCCAAGTGCTGCTCTGTCCCGGCGATCTCGGGGATCCCGTCCATTGCCAGAACTTCGTCGAGAAGGTGATCGGCAAATTCGGGCGGATCGACGTGCTGGTGAACAACGCGGGCGAGCAGCATCCCGATGAAGAGATCACCGACATCACGACCGAGCAGCTCCAGCGCACGTTCCAGACCAACATCTTCTCTATGTTCTATATGGTCCAGGCCGCGCGTCCGCACATGGGAAAAGGCTCGGCGATCGTCAATTGCACCAGCGTGACAATGTACAAGGGGGCAAAGATCCTGCTCGATTACAGCGCCACCAAGGGAGCGATCACCGCCTTTACCCGTTCGCTGAGCGAGAATCTGGTGAGCGACGGTATCCGCGTCAACGCCGTGGCGCCGGGACCGATCTGGACCCCGCTCAATCCCTTCGGCGGCCAACCTCCCGAGAAGATGGAGGATTTCGGCAAGGGCACTCCGATGGGCCGCCCCGGCGAACCGAACGAGGTTGCCCCCGCCTTTCTGTTCCTGGCTTGCGAGGACAGCTCCTACATGAGCGGCCAGGTGCTGCATCCCAACGGCGGGATAATCGTCAACGGATAGGCTTCGTGCTAACCCGGGGTGATGATTCGACGCCTTGGCCCCGGCGACCTTCCAGGATTGCGCGCGCTGAACCGACTGTTCGGCGAGGTATTCGATGAAGCGGAGAACTATACCGCAGCGCCGCCGGACGACGCGTACTGCGCGGAATTGCTCGCCGATCGGGATATCGTGCTGCTCCTTGCCGAAATGGATGGCCAGGCAGTTGGTGGGCTTGCCGGCTATATGTTGCGCAAGTTCGAGCGCGAACGAGCGGAATTTTTCATCTACGATCTGGGCGTTGATGAAGCCTTTCGGCGACAGGGAATCGCTACAGCGCTGATAGACCAGGCACGCCAGATCGCTCGCGAATGCGGCGCATGGACCGTCTTCGTCCAGGCCGACGTATTTCCGGAAGACGAACCCGCGCGCCGCCTCTATCGCAAGCTGGCGCGCGAGGAGATGACCGCGCTCCATTTCGACATCGCACCCTGACCGTCGAACCTTGGCGATTGTCGCCCCGCCCCCGCTTCGCTAAGGGCAGCGGCATCCCAATTCCACTGCAACATTGAAAAGACTCATGGCAGGCCATTCCAAGTTCAAAAATATCATGCACCGCAAGGGTGCGCAGGACAAAAAGCGGTCCAACCTCTTTTCCAAGCTCAGCCGCGAGATCACCGTGGCGGCGAAGATGGGGATGCCCGATCCGGACATGAACCCGCGGCTGCGGCTGGCGGTGAACGCCGCCAAGGCGCAGTCGATGCCCAAGGACAATATCCAGCGCGCGATCGACAAGGCCTCCGCCAACGACGGCGAGAATTACGAGGAAGTGCGCTACGAAGGCTACGGCCCCGGCGGCAGCGCGATCATTGTTGAGGCGCTGACCGACAACCGCAACCGCACCGCCACCAACATCCGCACCGCCTTCTCCAAAAACGGCGGCAACCTTGCCGCATCGGGCGCGGTGAGCCACGGGTTCGACCGCAAGGGGCTGATCGAATACCCCGCCAGCGCCGGGGATGAAGAGACCGTGCTGATGGCCGCAATGGAGGCGGGCGCGGACGATATTGAATCGAGCGAGGACGGCCATGTCATCTGGACCGAGGCCGATGTCCTGCACCAGGTCGCAGGCGATCTGGAAAAGGTGCTGGGCGCGGCGGACGGCGTGAAGCTGGCGTGGAAGCCCAGCCTCACGGTAGCGATGGACGAGAAGGATGCGGGCACGCTGATGAAGCTGGTCGATGCGCTCGACGACGATGACGACGTGCAGACCGTCTGGGGCAATTACGAGATCCCGGACGAAGTGATGGAGAAACTGGGCGGCTGATGTGGAGCCTGGTCGCCAAGGCATTGCTCGCAGGAGCGATGATCGCGGCGATCGCGGAAGTGGGCAAGCGCCTGCCGACCATGGCGGCGCTGGTCGCCAGCCTGCCACTGGTGTCGATCCTTGGCATGATCTTCCTGTGGCACGCACGGCCCGATGCGGAGAACATGGCGCGCCATAGCGAAGCGACCTTCTGGTTCGTACTTCCCAGCCTGCCGATGTTCCTCGCGATCCCGCTGATGCTGCGCAGCGGCCTGCCGTTCTGGCTGGCGCTGGCGCTCGGCTGCGCGCTCACCGTGGGGCTGTACCTGCTGATGGTGCAGTTCGGGCCGCGGCTGGGAATCCGGTTGTGACGCTCGCTTGCCGATGCGGGTAATCCCATGCTGATCCTCGGCCTCGATCCCTCGCTCTCCTGCACCGGCTGGGGCGTGATCCGCAGCGAGGGGAGCCGCCTGTCGCACGTCGCCAACGGGCAGATCGCCACCGATACCAAGGCCCCGATGGCACAGCGGCTGGCGCAGCTTCACCGTGAAGTCGCAGCGGTGATCGCCCTCCACGGTCCCGATCGCGCGGCCTGCGAGGAAGTGTTCGCCAATTCCAACGCCCAGAGCACGCTCAAGCTGGCGCAGGCGCGCGGGAGCGTGCTGGCGGCCTGCGGGGTCTCCGGACTGGAAGTGCACGAACATGCCGCGCGGCTGGTGAAGAAGGCAATTGTCGGCACCGGCGCGGCGGAGAAGGCTCAGGTGCAGGCGATGCTCAAGGTGCTGCTGCCGGGAGCGAAGATCGCCGGGGCCGACGCCGCCGACGCGCTGGCGGTGGCGATTGCCGACGCCAATCTGGGATAGGAGAGCCGCGATGTATCTCGTCGTATTCCGCAACCGCAAGCGCGCAGATATCGATCAGGCCACCTACAGCGCCGACGCCGCGCATATGGAAGCGATGGCCAAAGAACAGCCCGGCTACCTCTTCTTCAAGAGCTACACGGCAGACGATGGCGAAGTCGTCGCACTTTCCGAATGGACGGACGAAGCCAGCGCGCGGGCCTGGGGGCGGCAGGAAGAGCATCGCGCCATGCAGGCCCATTCACGCGCGGCCTATTACGCCAGTTACACGCTATTTGCCTGTTCGCCGTCACGGATACACAGATTCACCACCAAGGACGAAACATGATCCATTTCTACGGCATTCCCAATTGCGACACGGTGAAGAAGGCCCGCGCCTGGCTCGACGCACGCGGTCTCGAATACACCTTCCATGACTACAAGAAGGAAGGCGCCGATGTCGTCCAGCTCGAACAGTGGATCGGCGCCGAGGGGCTCGACGCGGTGCTCAACCGGCGCGGTACGACCTGGCGCAAGCTGCCCGACGCCGACAAGGCACGCGCCGACGATGCCGCCCACGCAGCGGCCTTGCTCGCCGAACAGCCGAGCATGATCAAACGCCCGGTGGTGGAGCATCCGGGAGGGCTGCTGGTGGGCTTCGACGCGGTGGCCTGGCAGGCGGCGCTGGGCGGTTGATCGGGCAGGCATGAACCCGCTGGAAATTGCCGCGGTGATGCTGGGGCTGGCCAACGTCGGCCTGCTCGTCCGGCGCAGCATCTGGAACTACCCCTTCGGCATGGCCATGGTGGCGCTCTACCTGTTGATCTTCTGGGAAGCGCGACTGTACGGCGAATCGCTGCTGCAGGTGTTCTTTTTCGTGGTGCAGGGGTGGGGCTGGTACCTGTGGGCCAAGGCGGGCGGTCTCGCGCAGCCAGTGCCGGTGCGGTGGATGGGCTGGCCTGCGCGCGTCGTCTCGCTGCTTGCCGTGGTCGCTGTGACCCTGTCGCTCGGCTGGGCCATGCACCGGTTCACCGATGCCGCCATGCCCTTTGCCGATGCCGCGATCACCGGGGCCAGCGTGGTCGCCCAGATATTGCTGTCGTGGCGGCGGGTGGAAAACTGGGTGCTATGGGTGGCGATCGATTGCGGCGCGATCTGGCTCTATATCGAGCGCGACCTGCACCTCACCGCAGGGCTCTACGTCGCTTTCCTGCTGCTGGCCATGCTGGGCCTGTTCCAGTGGGTGCGCGCTGCGCAAAGCGGCAAGGCCCCGGAGTGACCACGCGCGGCTTCCTGCTCGGCAAGTTCATGCCGCCGCACGCCGGGCACGTGGCGCTGATCGAGGCGGCGCAGGCGCTCGTGGACGAATTGACCGTGCTGGTCTGCTGGCTGCCGGACGATCCGATCGCGGGCGAGACGCGGCTCGGCTGGATGCGCGCGCTCTTCCCCGCGTGCCGGGTGCTCGGCCACGGCGAGGTGGTGCCGCAGGAACCCGACGAAAGCGCAGAGTTCTGGCCGGAGTGGCGCGGCATCGTGCGCACGGCCCATCCCGAACCGATCGACTATGTGTTCGCGGGGGAAGGCTATGGCGCGCGGCTGGCGCAGGAACTGGACGGGCGCTTCGTGCCCTTGGGCGGGCGCGTGCTGGGCATGGCGGACGTGCTTTCCGGCATCTCCGCAAGCGCGGTGCGCGCCGATCCGGCAGCGCACTGGGCGCTGCTGCCGCCTCCGGTACAGGTGCACTACAGGCGGCGGGTGTGCCTGCACGGGGCGGAGAGCACGGGCAAGTCGACCCTAGCGGCGCAGCTTGCCCAGCGCCTTGGAGCTATCGTCGTGGGCGAATACGGTCGCAGCCATTGCGAGGTCCACCGCGAACCGCTGACTATGGCCGACCTGCTGTTGATCGGCCGCGCGCAGCAGGCGATGATCGCCGCAGCGGAGCGCTGGGCAGGACCGATCCTGTTGGGCGACACCGATGCGCTGATGACCGCCGCATGGTGCGAAATGCTGCTGGGCGAGCGGCCCCATGAGCTGATGGATGCGCCAAAGGCCGATCTCTACCTGTTGCTGGAGCCGGACCTGCCCTGGATCGACGATGGCACCCGCTTTTTCGCCGATCCGGCTGAACGCGAGAAATTCGCCGCGATCACCGAACAGGTGCTGCGCGATGCGGGGGTACCCTTCGCGCGCATATCCGGCGCGGGCGAAGCGCGGCTGGCATCGGCCATGGCGGCGCTGGATGCGTGAAGTTGTCACAAACTGTTGGCAAAAGAGCTGCTTGGTTCAGTCTTCGACTGGTGCTCGCCAGTGGCACATTCAAGGATCCTTCATGCTGAAGCATTTGATAGCTATAACAACACTTTGCTGCGCAGCATTTGCCGCAATATCGGCGCCCGCTTTTGCGCAGCACGAAGGGGGTCGGACGATGCTGATTATCGCCCATCGCGGCGCATCGGGGGATCGGCCCGAACACACGCTGGCGGCCTACGAACTGGCAATCGACCAGGGTGCCGATTACATCGAGCCGGACCTTGTGGCGACGGCGGACGGCGTGCTGGTGGCCCGCCACGAGAACGAGATTTCCGGCACCACCGACGTCACCGACCGTCCCGAATTCGCCAGTCGTCGCACTACCAGGGTGATCGACGGCGAGGAAGTCACCGGCTGGTTCACCGAGGACTTCACCCTCGCCGAACTCCGCACCCTGCGCGCGCGTGAACGGCTGCCGGAGATCCGCCCGCAGAACACTGCTTTTGATGGGCTCTATCAGGTACCCACACTGTCAGAGATCATCGCATTGGTGCGCGCCAAAGAGGCCGAGACCGGCCGGGTGATCGGGCTTTACCCGGAGATCAAGCATCCGACCTACTTCGCCGGGATCGGCCACGATTTGGCGGCGATCCTGGTCGAGCAACTGCACGCCGCAGGATATCGGGGCGCGGACGCCCCTGTGTTCATCCAGAGCTTCGAGGTAGCGCCTCTGCGGCGGCTCGATACGATGACCGAGCTGCGGCTCGTGCAACTGGTAGCGGCGGAGGGCGGACCTGCGGACGAGCCCGCAATGGCCTACGCGCAGATGGTAACGCCAGTGGAGCTGGCAGCGATTGCGCAGTATGCTGACGGGATTGGGGCTGCCTTACCTCTCTTGATTGGCGATATGGGACTCCCGCTCAGCCTCACCATGGACGCTCATGCTAGTGGCTTGCTCGTCCATGCATGGACAGCGCGAAAGGAGAACGCTTTTCTCCCGGATTTGCTGCAATCGTCTGACGATTTGAGTGCAACAGGGAACCTGCCTGCACTCATAGTTCTGCTCGATCTGGCGGGAGTCGATGGCGTATTTACCGATGATCCGGGGATCGTCCGCTCGACGATTCCTGAGGATGGGGAAGCAAATCTGCTTCGAACCGTCATGACTACTGGTGCAGACGGACGTTAGCGATTCCGCGCCGTCAGGATGTAGTTCAGCGCCATGTCGTCCGACAGGTGCAGCCCCTTCACCGGAGAGAAGCCGATGCCCTTCACCTGCATCACTTCCAGCCCTGCCACCGCCAGCAGGTCGGTCAGCTCATCGGGCGTCACGAAGTCCTCCCAGTGATGCGTGCCGCGCGGGACCATGCCGAGCAGTTCCGCCCCCTCCACCAGCAGCGCGCGGCTCGCCAGCGTGCGGTTGGGGGTGGACATCACCAGCAGCCCATCCGGCGCGAGGTGCGCGGCGAGGGCAGCGGCGAACATGCGCTTGTCGGCAACGTGTTCGATCACTTCCATGCAGGTGACCAGATCGAACTGGCCCAGCCCCAGGGTGGCCAGCTCGCCGGGAACATAGCGAATATCCAGCCCCGCGCCCTCGGCATGCAGCGCGGCGACCTGGGTGTTCTCCGGCGCGGCGTCGACGCCCGTCACCGCAGCACCCAGCCTTGCCAAAGGTTCGCAAAGCAGCCCTGCCCCGCAACCCACATCGAGCGCCGCCTTGCCCGCCAGCGGTTTCCCCTGCCCGAGATCGCCGCCCCAGTGCAGGTCGATCGCGTCACGGATAAACCCCAGCCGCACCGGGTTCAGCCGGTGGAGCATCGCCGAGGAGCCCTTCGGGTCCCACCATTCGCGCGCCAGCTTGCCGAAATGCGCCGCCTCTTCGGGGCGGATGGTGGCCGAACTGGTTGCAGTTGTGACAGTTGCATCGCTCATCACGCCATCCTAACAGCGCGCCGGGGATTCAACCATACCTGCAAAGAGAGTGGCGAGAGAACACCGTGGCACGGATAGTGATGAAATTCGGGGGCACCTCGATGGCGGGGACCGAGCGGATTCGCCGCGTCGCCAACCTCGTGCGCGCGCAGGCGGCCGGAGACGGTTTTGGCGGCAACGAGGTCGCCGTGGTGGTCAGCGCGATGGCGGGGGAGACAGACCGGTTGGTCAACTTTTGCCGCGAGGCCAACCCGCTCTACGATCCGGCCGAATACGATGTGGTCGTCGCTTCAGGCGAACAGGTGACCAGCGGGCTGCTTGCGCTAACCCTGCAGGCGATGGGCTGCAAGGCGCGCTCATGGCTCGGCTGGCAATTGCCGCTGCGCACTTTTGCCAATCATGCCAATGCCCGCGTGGGCGATATCCCGGCCGACGCGATGGTTGCGGCCATGGCAGCGGGCGAGATTGCGGTGATCCCCGGCTTCCAGGGTATCTCCGACCTCGGTCGCATCACCACCATGGGGCGCGGCGGATCGGATACTTCGGCAGTGGCCATTGCGGCGGCGATCGGGGCGGACCGCTGCGACATCTACACTGATGTCGACGGGGTCTACACCACCGATCCCCGCATCGTGGCGCGGGCGCGCAAGATCAAGCATATCTCGTTCGAGGAAATGCTCGAACTGGCCTCGGTCGGCGCCAAGGTTCTGCAGACCCGTTCGGTCAGCATGGCGATGAAGCACAATGTGCGGGTGCAGGTGCTTTCGTCCTTCGTCGATGAGGACGCCCCGCCCGCCGATACCCTGCCCGGCACTATGATCGTGTCCGAGGAAGAAATGAGTAGATTACTGGAGGAAGGCCAAGTGGAACGCCAGTCCGTTACCGGCATCGCGCATGACAAGAACGAAGCGCGCGTGGTGCTCACCCGCGTGCCCGACAAACCCGGCGCGGTGGCCGAGATCTTCACCCCGCTCGGCGATGCCGGCATCAACGTCGATATGATCATCCAGAACGTCGGCCGCGACAAGGGCGAGACCGACGTGACCTTCACCGTCCCGCAGGCCGAACTGGCGCGGGCCCAGGCGCTGCTGGAAGACAAGCGCGACCTGATCGGCTTCAACCGCATCATCACCGATGCCAAGGTGGCGAAGATCTCCGTGGTCGGCATGGGGATGAAGAGCCACGCGGGCGTGGCGGCGACGATGTTCAAGGCATTGGCCGATCGCGGCATAAACGTGCAGGCGATTTCGACTTCGGAAATCAAGGTTTCCGTGCTGATCGACGAGGACGAGACAGAACTGGCGGTGCGCGTGCTGCACACCGCCTACGGGCTCGATGCGGAAGATCCGGTGGCTTGAGCGGACCATAGGTTCGCGACGACAACGCCGCGAACCCTCAGAGCGTCAGTTGAACTGGATGGTGTAGACCGCGCAGACATCGACGTTGCGCTGTTCGATTTCCCGTCCGCTCGCTAGCCGCGCCTTAAAGTCGAAACGGCAGGCGCCCGAAGCATCGTCCACCGTCACGTTCCAGTTCTGCCCTGCTGCCAGCACGCCCGATCCCAGCCGGTCCTCCCCCCAGCCGCTGGCAGCGACGTTGGACCAGTAGAGGTACATGATGGTTTCGCCGGTAGCATTGACGATGGAGACATCCCGGTTGTTGCCGTCATTCGATCCCAGCACCACGCCGCCGGGCTTGCCAGAAGCGGCCACTGGCGCCACGCTGTCATAAACCAGATCGGTGAGCGACACCTGGTAGAGATTGTAGACTCCGCCAAGGTTGGTGGTGGTCAGGTCGAACTCCTCGCACTCCACCCCGCTGGCGCGGTACAGTACAGCGGAGGTGCGATCGGTCAGGCCGTAGTCCGAATGCGCCGTGGCCCCGCGCGAATTGGTGATGACGTAATCGAGATCGGTGTCGCCGTCGCCGGCAATGTCGATGCGGACCTGCGGGTTGCAGATCGACAGGTCCACCCGGTGCACGCCATTGGCTTCCACCCGGTAGCTGGCCGTGCTGACCGAGGCGCCGTCATTGTTCTGCAGCGTGTTCATGGACACGTCCATCAGGTTCCAGATATTGCCAAGATTGCGCGTTTCGACAGTGAAATTCTCGCATTCCACGCCGGGGCGGCGGCGCAGGGTGGCCACCGTCTCGTCGCTGAAGCCGTAGTCCGAATGGACAATCTCGCCGCGCGAATTGCGGATCACGTAATCGAGGTCGGTATCGTCATCGCCATTCAGCCGCACTTCGACCACCGGATTGCACACGGTCAGTTCGGTGGTGTGCGTGGCATTCGCTTCTACGCGATAGCTGTCGGTTTGTGCCGCTACGCTCCCCGAAGCGAATGCGAAGCCTAATGTGGCCACCGCGATCGCAATCATGCGTGAGAATTTCATTGTTCGAAGCCCCCTGTCGTCTTGCAGGATTCGCCCCGAATCCATCGCAAGGACGCTATGATTCTTCGCTCGCCGCCGCAAGATGTTGTGGTAAAACTAACAGCATTCTTCACCGACGCTTCGATCCTTGTCATCTGCGCGCAAATTGCAATCGCTTGTCCGCAAGCGAGGCCGTGGCTAAGGGGGGCGCGCATGGACACCTATCCCAAGACCCACGCGCTGATGGCGCGCGCCACCCAGTTTCTCGGCACCGAACACGCCATCATGTGTGGCGCAATGAGCTGGGTTTCCGAACGCCACCTTGTTGCCGCGATCAGCAACGGCGGCGGGTTCGGGGTAATTGCCTGCGGTGCAATGACGCCCGAACTGCTCGACGCCGAAATCGCCGCGACCAAGGCGCTGACCGGCAAGCCGTTCGGCGTGAACCTCATCACCATGCACCCGGACCTGTTCGCCCTGATCGGGGTGTGCGAGCGGCACGGGGTCAGCCACGTGGTGCTGGCTGGCGGTATTCCGCCCAAGGGCAGTGTGGAGGCGATCAAGGCCTTCGGCGCGAAAGTGATCGTGTTCGCGCCCACGCTAGCGCTGGCGAAGAAGCTGCTGCGGAGCGGAGCAGATGCGCTGGTGATCGAAGGCAGCGAGGCGGGCGGGCATATCGGCCCGGTCTCCACATCGGTGCTGGCGCAGGAATTTCTGCCCGAACTGGCGCAGGAATTTGTGGTCTTCGTGGCCGGCGGGATCGGCACCGGGACAATGATCGCCGCCTATCTGGAAATGGGCGCGAGCGGCGTGCAGCTCGGCACCCGCTTCGCTTGCGCCACCGAGAGCATTGCCCATCCCAAGTTCAAACAGGCCTTCTTCCGCGCCAAGGCCCGCGATGCCGAAGCCAGCGTCCAGGTCGATCCGCGCCTGCCGGTGATCCCGGTGCGGGCGCTGAAAAACAAGGGCACAGAGGAATTCACCGCCAAACAGCGCGAAGTCGCCAGAATGCTCGACGAAGGTCAGGTGGACATGGGCGAGGCCCAGTTGCTGATCGAACGCTTCTGGGCTGGAGCACTGCGCCGCGCGGTTATGGACGGCGATGTGGAAAGCGGCTCCTTGATGGCGGGCCAATCGGTCTCGCTGGTGCGCGAGGAAGAGCCCGCGGCAACTATCATCGCGACGCTGATGGCGGAGTGCGAAGCGGCGCTGCGGCGGCGGTGATCAGCCGTATTTGTCGGTGAATTGCTCGTCCTCCATCGTCATGTAGACGATCCCTTCGATCAACCCGAGGATGGCCGGGATTCCGGTCCAGAAGAACAGCGTGTAGAGGACCCCCTGGCCAACCCGGCCAAGATAGTACTTGTGCGCGCCCATCCAGCCGAGCAGCAAGGCAAGCAGGAAAGCGGCGATCTTGTTCTTCGAGCCGGTGCGCGGAGCGACCCGTCGCAGCTGCGTGCGCATGGCCGGATCGAGAACCTCGCCGCAATGACGGCATTTCTTTGCGCGAGCGGAAATCTCCTCATCGCAGACCGGGCAATTCACCCGGTCCTCGGCAGTCGCTGGCAAGGAAGCGGGCTCGTCCACTGCAACCCTGACGCTTGGATTTGTAATATCCAACGGGCCCTTGCGGCTCAGCCTGCGGATTTCTTCGACGCGCTTGTCCATGTCCCCGAGGATGCCCGCAAACGGGAACGGAATCCAGTCCTAGCAGTACTGGCATTTCCCGAAAGCACGATACCAAGGCTTGCCTTAAGGTGCGAGCCAGCTGCGCAGGACCATTGCGACGGCTCCCAGCACGGCAACACTCGCCGCCCAGATGCCCGCCATCCAAAGCAGTCGCTTCCACAAGGAAGACGGCTCACTTACGTTTTCTTCAGCGCTATCGCTTCGCTGCTTGAGCGCCATCAGTGATACCCCTCGTCGGCCACCTTCCCGCGGAATACCCAGTAGGCCCAGGCTGTGTAGCCGATGATGAGCGGCAT
Source organism: Erythrobacter sp. (assembly GCA_019739335.1). Lineage (NCBI taxonomy): Bacteria > Pseudomonadati > Pseudomonadota > Alphaproteobacteria > Sphingomonadales > Erythrobacteraceae > Erythrobacter > Erythrobacter sp. Next base: position 1,701,801 of record CP073261.1, on the reverse strand, counting down.
GGTGATCGCCACGCCTACCAGCATGAAGATCTGGCTCCGTTCCGGCGCGGCGGCGTCCCATATCGTGATCCCCGGCGGCACGACATAGGGCCACATCGTCACGCCCAGTCCGGCCATGCCGAGGAAGAATAGCGCAATGGCGAGCCAGAAGGGCTTAGAATGCCGCTCCGTCGATAATGCCCGAAGCAGCGCCAGCGCCACTAGTCCCGTCAGAACCGGCACCGGCGCGGCGAAGTAAATCTCCGGCGCGGTCAGCCAGCGGGCGGCATAGTCGGCATTGAGCGCGAGATTGTACAGGCTCACCGTGCCCATCAGCGCGAAAGTGGCCAAGGCGGCGCGTTTGCCCAGCTTGCGGGCGTGGTCCTGCGCCGGTCCTTCCAGCTTCCAGACCAGCCATGCCGCGCCGAGCAGCGCATATCCCGCCAGCGTGCCCAGCCCGGTGAGCAGCGTATAGGGCGTCAACCAGTCCCACCAGCTACCCGAGTAGGAGCGGCCGGTTACTTCGATGCCCTGCAACAATGCGCCAAGGATCATCCCCTGCGCCATGGCCGCGACAATGCTCCCGCCGGTAAAGGCCGCGTCCCAGTACCGCCGGTGGCCCGGATCGCGCCAGCGGAACTCGAAGGCGACGCCGCGAAACACCAGCCCCAGCAGCATGGCGATAATCAGCGGATAGGTTGCGGGCAGGATCACTGCGTAGGCAAGCGGGAAGGCCGCGAACAGGCCGCCGCCGCCGAGCACCAGCCAGGTCTCGTTGCCGTCCCACACCGGCGCGATGGAATTCATCGCCCGGTCTCGCTCGCTGCCGACGGCGAAGGTGGGGAAGAGAATGCCGATCCCCAGATCGAACCCGTCCATCACCACATAGGCGAAAATGCCGAAGGCGATGATGAAGGCCCAGATTACGGTGAGATCAATGGCCATCGGTCGCCTCCCCCTTCGAGGTGGGCAGGACATCGGGATCGCCGGGGTTCTGAGTCGGCCCTGGTGTGATCCCGGCGGTGCGGATCGGCCCGCTCTCGCCGCGCTTCACGCCAATCTCGCCGGTGTGTGGGATGTGGCCCATCAGCTTGAGGATATAGAGGGTGCCCGCGCCGAACACGGCGAAATAGATTACTACGAAAGCCAGCAGCGATGCGCCGACAGCGGGTGCATCGAGCGGGCTGGCAGCATCGGCGGTGCGCAGCAGGCCGTAGATCACCCAAGGCTGGCGGCCGACCTCGGTAGTGATCCATCCGGCGATCACCGCGACAAAGCCCGATGGCCCCATCACCAGCGCGGCGCGGTGCAACCAGCGCCAGTCGTACAGCCGCCCGCGCGTGCGTGCCAGCAGGCTCCATGCGCCGATCGCCAGCATGGCCATCCCGATCGAGACCATCACCCGGAACGACCAGAACACGATTCCGACCGGCGGCTGCTCGTCATCTGGAATAGTGTCAAGCCCGGCCAGCGGGGCATCGAGATCGTGCTTGAGGATCAGGCTGGAAAGCTTGGGAATGCCGAAGGCGTAATCGAGCCGCTGCTCGTCATCGTTGGGGATCCCGAACAGGTAGAGCGGTGCGCCTTCGGGGTGGCTTTCGTAGTGGCCTTCCATCGCCATGACCTTGGCGGGCTGATGCTCCAGCGTGTTGAGCCCGTGCATATCGCCGACGAAAATCTGGACCGGGGCAACCAGCGCCGCCATCCACATCGCCATCGAGAACATGGTTCTTGCGTGAACATTGGTGCGGTCGCGCAGCAGGTGCCACGCACCCACGCCGCCGACCACGAAGGCCGTGGTGAGATAGGCGGCGATCACGGTGTGGACCAGCCGATAGGGAAAGCTGGGATTGAAGACGATGTCCCACCAGCTCGGACCCGGCAGGAACTGACCGCTGGCCGCTATTTCGAACCCCACCGGAGTCTGCATCCAGCTGTTGACCGAGAGAATCCAGAAGGCCGAAACGAAGGTCCCGGCAGCGACCATACAGGTGGCGAAGAAGTGCAGCCTCTTGCCCACCTTGTTCATCCCGAACAGCATCACGCCGAGGAACCCGGCTTCGAGGAAGAAGGCGGTCAGCACTTCATAGGCCATCAACGGCCCGATCACCGGCCCGGCCAGATCGGAGAACACCGACCAGTTGGTGCCGAACTGGTAGGACATGACGATGCCCGAGACGACCCCCATCGCGAAAGTCACCGCAAAGATCTTCAGCCAGTATTTGAACAGGTCGAGATAGCGCTGCTGCCCGGTCTTCAGCCACAGCCCTTCGAGCACCGCAAGGAAGCTCGCCAGCCCGATGGAAAAGGCCGGAAAGATGAAGTGGAAGCTCACCGTGAAGGCGAACTGGATGCGGGCGAGCAACAGGGCGTCTGCCTGATCGAACATAGGCTGGCTCTCTAGCACAAGTGGCGGTTCCGCCGAAGCGGCTCAACCGCACCAGGTGTTGCGGTGTTTGCAACAGGGATGCCGATGCGTCCCGGGAGGGTAGGACGCACCGGCAAGGCAGCAGGTCAATCGACCTTGGTCATCCGCAGGTACGGCTTGAGGGTGGTGAAGCCCTGCGGGAATTTGGCCCTCGCGTCCTCGTCGCTTACCGAAGGCGGGATGATGACATCGCCGCCCGGCACCCAGTCTGCCGGAGTGACGACGCCCGCGCGATCGGCCAATTGCAGGCTGTCGATCACCCGCAGGATCTCGGCAAAATTGCGCCCCACGCTCATCGGATAGGTCATCATCAAGCGGATCTTCTTGGCGGGATCGATGATGAAGACCGAACGCACGGCAGCAGTTTCGCTCTGGCCGGGATGGATCATGTCGTAGAGGTTTGCAATCTTCAGGTCGGCATCGTCGACGATCGGGAATTGCAGGTCCACGCCCTGCGTTTCGTTGACATCGGCGATCCACGCGCGGTGCTCGGCAGCGGTATCGGTAGAGAGGCCGAGCGGCTTCACGTTGCGCTTGGCGAACTCCCCGGCGAGCCGCGCGGTGGCACCCATTTCGGTGGTGCAAACGGGCGTAAAATCGGCCGGGTGGCTGAAGAAGAACACCCAACTGTTACCTGCCCACTGGTGCAGGCTGATCGGCCCGATGGTGCTGTCGGTAGTGAAATCGGGGGCGGTGTCGCCAATGTGCAGGCTCATGTCGATTCTCCGTTGATTGATAGGGGCGTGATACGCGCCCGTCGGATGATCGGCAAATTCAATTATCAACTTACACTAAACGATTATCTCATAATGTGCATTTGCCAGGGAATTGGCGATATTTGGCAAGGAAATTGGCTATTAATCATTGAATTTCGTAAAGTGAATACCGCCGAATCTGCACTGCCTTCTCTCAAATCATCCCGCGCGCAAAGTCGTCGGGTGGGCCAGTGGCAGACCCGTCATCCGGCAGCAGCTCGGCAAAGGCGCGCGATTGGGAAAGGTAGACCCTGCCGTTGAGTTCTTCGACGAAATGGGTGCGTTGCAGGCGGTCCATCACCGGGCCTTTGACTTCAGACAGGTGCAGCCCGATCCCGCCGTCCGCCAGCCGGTGGTTGATCGCTTCGAGGCTCTCCAGCCCTGAGGCATCGATCTCGTTGACCGCGCTGGCCATCAGGATCACGTGGCGCAGCTCGGGCCGTTCGGCCACGCGCTCCAGCACATATTCCTCCAGCCAGCGGGCGTTGAGGTATGTCAGGCTTTCGTCGATGCGGATCGAGAGCACATGCGGCGCGGTGAACACCTGATGCCGCTCGACATTGCGGAAATGTTCGGTCTCCGGCACCCGCCCGACAATCGCGGCGTGCGGGCGGCTGGCGCGCCACAGGTAGAGAAGCAGGCCCACCGCCACCCCCGCGATCACGCCAAGCTCGACTCCCGCCAGCAGCGTGACGCCGATGGTGGCCATATGCGCGGCGAAATCGGGCTTCGAATAGATCCACAACTGGCGCGGGGTCTTGAGATCGACCAGGCTTAGCACCGCAACGATGATCGTTGCCGCCAGGGTGGCAATCGGCAAGCTGAACAACAGCGGAGTAAGGAACAGGCTGGCGAGCGCGATGCCCACGGCGGTGTAGGCTCCGGCGGCGGGGGTCTCGGCCCCGGCATCGAAATTCACCACCGAGCGGGCAAAGCCGCCGGTCACCGGATAGCCGCCGGAAAGGGCGCTGGCGATGTTCGATGCGCCGAGGCCGATCAGTTCCTGATTGGGGGCAATCCTTTGGCGCCGCTTGGCGGCCAAGGTCTGCGCCACCGAGACGCTTTCGACAAAGCCGATGATCGAGATCAGCAGCGCGGGCACCCAAAGCTGCTCGATCAGCGCGAGGTCGGTAGAGGGCAGAGCGAAGGGTGGCAGCCCGGCGGGGATCGCGCCGACAAGGTTCACGCCCTTTTCGCCCAGCTCCAGCGCTACCGCGGCAAGGATTGTCACCGCCACTGCGAACACCGGTCCTGCCTTGGCCGCGATTTCCGCGGTGCGCGGTTTCAGGCCCAGCTTGACCAGCGCAGGCTTCAATCCCTTGCGCACCCAGAACAGGAACAGGGTGGTCGGTATGCCGATCGCCAGCGTCCAGACATTCGTTTCCCCTATCGTCGAGGCCAGTCCGCCCAGCATGTCGGGCCAATTGTCCCCGCCTGCCGAGATGCCGAGAATGTGCTTCACCTGGCTGGTAGCGATCAACACTCCGCTCGCGGTGATGAAGCCGCTGATGACGGGATGAGAGAGCAGGTTGGCGAGGAAGCCCATCCGCAGCACCCCCAGCACTGCCAGCATCACGCCCGAAAGCGCGGCCAGCGTGATCGCCGCTTCCCAGTATTCGGGCGTTCCCTGTGCCGCTACCGCACCCGCCGCGCTCGCGGTCATCAGGCTGACCACCGCCACCGGCCCCACCGCCAGCGTGCGGCTGGTGCCGAAAATGGCGTAGGCGACCAGCGGCAGGATGCTGGCATAGAGGCCGACCACCGGCGGCAGTCCCGCCAGCAGCGCATAGGCAAGGCTTTGCGGGATCAGCATGATGGTGACGATCACCGCCGCCACCAGATCGTTGGTCAGCACCGCGCTGTTGTAGCGGCGGCCCCAGTCGAGAATGGGAAAGGTGCGGGCCAGCGCACCGATTGCTCGGGGGGAAGCGCTGGCCCGCGGCCCTTCGGGAGAGACCGCTTCGGGGGGCGAAGCGGCCAGGTGCGACCCGTCGGGCTTATCGATAGACATTAAACGTCCTTCGGCTGCAAAAGGTTACTGCCGCGCAAGAAAATCAGGGCGCGATGAGGTTGCCCGGTCCCGCCAGCCATTCGCGGCCCTTGAGCATCCCGTTCCAGTAGATCCACGGCAGCGCATCGGCTTTCAGCATCCATGAGAGGCGCTGCGCCTTGGTGCCGTCGATCAGCCACTTCGGAAAGCTGGGCTGCAGCACCCCGCCATAGCCGAATTCGGCCAGCACGATCTTGCCGCGCTCTACCGTCAGGGGGCAGGAGCCGTAGCCGTCATAGCCCACGGTCGGCTGCTTGCCGTCGAGCACGTTGAGCGCGTTCACCGCCACCACCGGCGCCTGCTTGCGCACGGCAGCGGCGGTCTTGGCATTGGGCATGCCGCCGGCATCGCCCAGCGCGAAGACATTGGGATAGCGCACATGCTGGAGCGTGTGATGCTCCACATCGGCAAATCCGCTGGCCGCCGCGAGCGGGCTACTGGCGATAAAGTCGGGCGCGACCTGCGGCGGGACGACATGCAGCATGTCGAATTCCACCACTTCCTCGCCTTCGGCAGTGGCGAAGGTCGCCTGCCGGTTCGGCCCGTCCACCTTCACCAAATTGCTGCCGAGCCGCAGCCCGATGCCGTATTTCTCGACATATTCCATCAGCGCCGGGACATAGGCCTCGACCCCGAAGAGCACGCCGCCTGCATTGCGGAACTGCACGTCGATGGCGTTCAACACCCCGGTATGCCGCCAGTGATCGCACGAGAGGTACATCGCCTTCTGCGGCGCGCCTGCGCATTTGATCGGCATCGGCGGCTGGCTGAAGATCGCGCGCCCGCTCTTCAGGCCCTGCACCAGTTCCCAGGTGTAGGGCGCGAGATCGTAGCGGTAATTGGAGGTGACGCCGTTCTTGCCCAGCGTCTCTTCCAGCCCCGCAATCTTCTCCCAGGCCAGCCGGATGCCGGGGGAAACAATCAGCAGGCGATAAGTGATTTCGGACCCGTCTTCGAGCGTGACCAGATTGCGTTCGGGATCGAAGCGGGCGGCTGCGCCATGCAGCCATTTGGCGCGGTCCGGCATGACATCGGCCATGGCCCGGCGCGTCTGTTCGGGCTGGAACACCCCGCTGCCCACCATCGTCCAGCCGGGCTGGTAGAAGTGATCCTCCGCCGGTTCGATGATCGCAATATCGAGCCCCGGTCGCCGCGCCAGCAGCGAGGAGGCGACGGCAATACCGCCCGCGCCACCGCCGACGATAACGATCTCATGGCTGGCGTTCACGACGAAAGATGCCCGGCAAGGCTGGAGAGATCATACCCCGCCGCCGCCGCGCGTGCGATCCGCTCTTCGACGGGGAGGTCCATCGGGTTGGCCAGCGCATCCATCGTGATCGAACGGGTGCCGCTGCGGCAATAGGCGAGCACCGGTCCGGTCGCTTCCTGCCGGATGCGGCGGAATTCGGCGAGCGCCTCGGAAGGGAACATTCCGCCGCTTACCGGCACATGATGGAATTCTAGCCCCGCAGCCTCTGCCGCCGCGCGCAGCACTGCCAGCGGCGGCTGGCCGGGTTCCTCGGCGTCGGGGCGGTTGCACATCACCGTGGTGAAACCCAGCTCCGCCAGCGCCGCCATATCCTCCGGCTGCACTTGCGGGGCGACCGCGAATGTCTCGTCTACTTGCCGAATATCCATTACGCCTTGCCTTCCATCAACCGGTGCAGTGCCATCCCTGCCAGCAGCGCGACCACAAAGATCGCCGCGCTGACCGGCTCGATGGCGAGCGCGGCGAAACCCGGACCGGGGCACAGGCCAGCCACGCCCCAGCCTATCCCGAACAGCGCCGCACCGCCCAGCAATTTCGGATCGAGATCTTTCGATGTCGGAACGTGAAACCCTTCATCGAACAAGGGCCGCGCCATGCCGGGAACGATCCGCCAGGCAATCGCCATCACCACCAGCGCTCCGCCCATGACGAAAGCGAGGGTCGGGTCCCAATTGCCGAACAGGTCGAGGAACCCGCGCACCCGCGCCGGATCGGTCATCCCGCCGACAGTGAGACCCGCGCCGAACACGGTTCCGGCAACAAGGGTGACAATGGGGCGCATCATGTCAGCTTCTCGCGCAGGTCTTGATGCCGAACGGCAGGTAGGCAGGACAAGTGCCGACAAGACTGGTGAGGACAAACACTGCGGCAACGACATAGGCGACTATCGCCCAGGTGCCGGTGATCGCGCCCGTCGCAGCCAGCGCCACCAGGACGATGGCAACCACCAGACGCAAACCGCGATCAAGCGAACCCATATTCTTGCTCATGACAGTACCTCCATGCCGAGTGCATTCATTATCGTGACGGTGGCTATGCCGGTGCCGATAAACACCAGCGTGGCGACAATCGAGCGGACCGAGAGGCGGCTGATCCCGCAGACGCCGTGGCCGCTTGTGCAGCCGCTGCCCACGCGGGTGCCGAAGCCGACCATCAGGCCGGCGATCACCAGCGGAACAGGGCCGGCAAAGCTGGGCTCCAACCCGCCCATTGCCAGAGCAATTAGGAAGGCGCCGAGCGGCAGCCCGATGATAAAGGCAAAGGCGCTGGTGCGGTCCATCCCGCTGCCGCCCATGCCAGCCGCCTTGGCCGCGATGCCGGAAACGCCCGCGATTCGGCCGACGCCCAGCAGCATGATCGCTGCCGCCAGTCCGATCAGTCCGCCGCCGATCAGGCCTTCGACGGGAGCTGCGTCTGGGAAGCCGGGAATAATCATACCGCGTTCACCGGAATCTTGAGGTAGGTCACGCCATTCTCCTCCGCCGGGGGCAAATGTCCGGCGCGCATGTTGACCTGCACGCTCGGCAGGATCAGCCGCGGCATGTCGAGCGTCGCATCGCGTGCTTCGCGCATCTGCACGAATTCGTCTTCGGTCACCCCGTCATGCGCGTGGATATTGCCTTCGCGCTCCGCCGCCACGGTGGTTTCCCAAACGTAGTGATTGCGGTTCTTGGGGAGGTAATCGTGGCACATGAACAGCCGTGTGGCAGGCGGTAGCGAGAGGATCCGGCGCAGGCTCTGAAACAGCTTGCGGGCATCCCCACCAGGAAAATCGGCGCGAGCGGTGCCATAATCGGGCATGAACATCGTATCGCCGACGAACACCGCATCGCCCACGACGTAGGCAATGCAGGCGGGGGTGTGGCCGGGGACGTGCAGCACTTCGACTTCGAGGTTGCCGATGGCAAAGGTATCGCCGTCAGCAAACAGCACGTCGAATTGCGAACCGTCATGAGCGAAATCGCTGCCGGTATTGAACAGCTTGCCGAACACGTCCTGCACCGTCGTGATATGCTCACCGATAGCGATCTTGCCCCCAAGCCTTTCCTGGAGGTAGGGCGCGGCTGAAAGATGATCGGCGTGAGCGTGGGTTTCCAGCAGCCATGTCACTTTCAGATTATGTGTAGTAACATGATCGATCACGCGGTTCGCGGCATCAAAGCCCGTGCGGCCCGAAGACGGGTCGAAGTCGAGCACCGAGTCGACGATCGCTGTTTCTTTCGTCGCCGGGTCGGTGACGACGTAGGTGACGGTAAAAGTCGCTTCGTCAAAGAAACCCGTCACTTCCGGGCGCAGCGCGGCATCGGCCTGCGCGCGCTCGACGAGGGCATGGGCCTTGGCGAGTGCAGAATCGGTGGCGCTCATCGCAATCTCCAATTAAATTACATAAAATGTGTATATGACTTGCATTCGATTTGTCAAGTGCTAGTCAGTGCCGATGAGCAACGAAACCACTCTCCAGCCACTTGGCGCTGGTCTGCGTATAGGCGACCAGGCACCTGACTTCACCGCCCGCAGCACCTGCGGCGATGTTCGGCTGTCCGACTTCGCCGGAAAATGGCTGATCCTGTTTTCGCACCCGGCGGACTTCACCCCGGTCTGCACCACCGAATTCGTCGAACTGGCGCGGCGGGCGGAAGACTTCGCTGCGCGCGACTGCAACCTGATGGCGCTATCGGTGGACAGCCTGTTCTCGCACCTCGCGTGGCTGCGCCTGATCCGCGACCGCTTCGACGTCGAGGTGCGCTTCCCCATAGTGGAAGACCCGACGCTGGTGGTGGGCCGCGCCTATGGCATGGTCCACCCGCAGGACGATGACAGCGCGACAGTGCGTACCACCTTCTTCATCGATCCCGAAGGCACGATCCGGGCGATGACCTGCTACCCCGCCAATGTCGGTCGTTCAGTGCCGGAAATGTTGCGGCTGCTCGATGGCTTGCAGGCGGTAGATGCGCAGGGTGCGCTCGCCCCTGCCAACTGGCAGCCGGGGGACGCGCTACTCGCCCCGCCACTCACCGGCCTCGACGATGTCTATCGCGCCAAGGGCGATGGTGACTGGTTCCTGCGCGATGCCAAGCCCGCGAAGGGGAGGGGCAAGTGAGCGCCGAGCCGCCGATCGAGGCGCTGAAAGCCGTCGCCCATCCGCTGCGCTTCCGCATTCTCGAAGCATTGCAGAGTGGGGAACGCAATGTCGGCGAGATCGAGCAGGCGACTGGTATCACCCAGCCTTCACTCTCGCAGCAACTCGCCGTGCTGCGCGCCGCTGATCTGGTGGAAACCCGCAAGGATGCGAAGCTGGTCTATTACAAGTTGGATGGCAAAAGCCTTTCCGCACTGGCCGCTGCCCTGGGCCAGTTTGCCGGAGACAATGCTTCACCGGCCCCGCCTGCCCGCCGCCGCGCCGCCGGAGCGGCCAATTTTGCTCGCCTGACCTAGCGACTTTCTCCGGCCAGCAAAGCCAGCAGCGCAAAGCTCGCCAGCCAGTGCGAGCCCATGTAATCGCCGTCCACCGCGCCCATCGACGCGGCGAGGTGGTGCCGGGCATTCTCATCGGGCAGGTCCAGTTCGCGCCAGCACCAGGCGCGGGTGAAGTTTACGCCATCGAGATGCGCGGCCTTGCCGTCGGTCGGGTCGGTGACAAGTGCGGGCGTGAAAAATGCCACCGGTTCGCCTCTATCGAGGTGCGGCAGGAAAGCAGCAAACCACCCGGCAAAGTCATCCGGCGCAAGCATTTGCCGCATGAGCGCGGCTTCCACCAGTATCGGCGAAAGGAATTCGTCGCCTCCGGGTTCGTTGCAGGGCAGGGCGCGATCCTCGGCAAAGAACCTCTTGCCCGACTGCTCGATCAATCCGGCCAAATCGCTATCGAAGACTCTCGCCCATTCAAGTGAGATTCGCAGCGCAAAAGCCGTATTGGCATGCGCACCGTGACGGATCGGATGCGCTAGCGTAGCGAGGTAATCGCGCCAGCCTGCCGCGAAGTGCCGAGCCAGCGGCTCCAGTCGATCGGCCCATCCGTGACCTTCATGACGACTGGCCTCAAGCTGCAGGTAGAGCAGCCATGCCCAGCCATAGGGCCGCTCGAACCCGCGCGCGGTCGGACGCCGGGCATAGGACAATTCGGCCGCGAGATTGGCCTCGCTCAACGTCTCCTCTGCCAGCGCGGCGATTTGTGCCGCTCCGGGCAAGCCGGGATACAGGCGACGAATGGTCAACAGCGTCCACCAGCTATGGACACAGCTATGCCAGTCATAGCTCCCGTAGAAGGCGGGGTGCAGTTCGCGCGGCGAACGGGCATCCTCTGGCCCGACCATCACATGATCGAGCTTGTTGGGATATTCCTGCGCGACATGCCCCAGCGCGGTGCGGGCGAAGCGCGCGGCTAATACTGCGCCGAGCTTCATTCCGCTTCCCCATAGCCGCCACCACCAGGCGTACGGATCACCACAACATCCCCCGGCCCGACATCCGCCGCGCCGGTTGCGCCCAGCGTGGTGACCGAACCATCGTCGTGCTCGACAAAGGTATCCCCCGGATGCGCGTCGCCGCCACCCATGATCCCCCGCGGGGCCACCAGCCGGCGATTGGCGAGGATCTGCGCCCGCATCGGTTCGAGGAAGGCGATCCGCCGTTCAACTCCGTCTCCGCCGCGATGTAGCCCCGCGCCGCCCGAACCCTCGCGGATCGAAAAGCTTTCCACCCGCACCGGCAGCCGGGTTTCGAGCACTTCGGGATCGGTCAGGCGCGAATTGGTCATATGCGTCTGCACCGCGCTGGTGCCGTCGAAATCCGGCCCCGCGCCCGACCCGCCGCAGATCGTTTCATAATATTGCCGCGTCGCGTCGCCGAAGGTGAAATTGTTCATCGTTCCTTGTGACGGTGCCAGGGCCCCGCAGGCGGCGAGCACGCAATCGGTGACGACCTGGCTGGTCTCGACATTGCCCGCCACGATCGCCGCGGGCGGCTGCGGCGCAAGCATCGATCCGGGCGGAATGCGCAGGGTGACCGGGCGCAGGCAACCGTCGTTCAGTGGCACCTCGTCGTCGATCAGGCAGCGCAGGGCATAGAGCACAGCAGCGCGTGTAATCGCTTCAGGAGCGTTGAAATTGTCGGGCAACTGGTCGCTGGTCCCGGCGAAATCGAACAGCGCCATACGTTTGTCTCGGTCGATAGTGATAGCCAGACAAACCTGCGCACCGTTGTCCATCGCGTAGCTGAACCGGCCTTCGGGCAAGTGACGCAACAGCGCCCGCACCGCCGCTTCGCCGTTGTCGAGCACGTGGCCCATATAGGCGGCGACCACTTCCCCGCCATGCTCTGACGCCGCCGCCTTGAGCAGGTCCGCCCCGCGCGCGCAGGCAGCGAGTTGCGCCTTCAGGTCGGCCAGGTTGCGATCCGGATTGCGCGCCGGATGCGGGCCGGAGCCGAGCAGGGCGCGCATCTCCGCTTCGCAAAGGTGCCCCTCGTCCACCAGCAGCACATCGTCCAGCCGCACCCCTTCGTCATCGATGCTGCGGCTGTCGGGCGGCATCGAGCCAGACGCGATTCCGCCGACATCGGCATGGTGGCCGCGCGCGGCGACGAAGGCGTCGGGGCTGGTGCTGCCGTCACTCCAGAACACCGGCACGATCACCGTTATATCGGGCAGGTGGGTGCCGCCGTGGTAGGGATCGTTGAGGCAATAGGCATCGCCGCGCCGAATGCCGCGCGCGCTCTCGGCGCGATTTGAAATCACACGGCGGATACTCGCCGACATACTGCCCAGATGCACCGGAATATGCGGCGCATTGGCGATCAGCGACCCCTCGGCATCGAACAGCGCGCAGGAGAAATCCAGCCGTTCCTTGATGTTGACCGAGCTGGCCGTGGCTTCGAGCACCACGCCCATTTCTTCGGCAATCGCCATGAAGCGATTGTTGAACAGCGCAAGGCGGAGCGGATCGACCGCAAGATCGTCAGGCGTGCTTTCTGCTTGATGCTGCGCGCGCGAGGCAGTGCGGGTGACCACATAGCTGCCGCAGGATCTCCGCCGTGCTTGCCAGCCCTTCTCGACGATCAGGGTAGAGCCGTCTCCGGCGATCATGGCCGGGCCGGTTACCTCGGCTTCGTCGCCTGTCTCCGCCGCCTCCACACCGTCCAGCCCCCCGGCGCTCCCCTGCGCTTCCACGCTCAGGGCTTCGAGCACTACCGGAGCGTTGTCGTCCGACCAGCCAAAGCGGTGGCGGTGTTGGGTGCGGAACGCGACATCGGCATCGTCGGTCAATGGCAGGTCGAGCGTCGTATCGCTGCCTTCGAACCGGAGCCGCAGGCGTGGTGTGAGCGATATGCGATCCGCAGAGATGCCCTGCGCCAACAGGTCGCCCTTGGCCTGCTCCTCCAGCATGGCGAGCGCCGCCGAAAAATCTTCAACCAGTGGCTTCACCACCCCCGCCTCGCGGATTGCCACCACCGGGGCAAGGCCGATGCCGTAGGCGCTCAGCATCCCGGCGAGCGGGTGGACCAGCACTGTTGCCATTCCCAGTTCGTCCGCCACGCGGCAGGCGAATTGCCCGCCTGCGCCGCCGAAACTGGCGAGCGCATGGCTGGAGACATCGTGCCCGCGCGCGGTGCTGATCTTGCGGATGGCATTGGCCATTTCGTCCACCGCCAGCGCGAGGAAAGCCTCGGCCAGTTCCTTCGCGCTTACCGGCGTCGGCAGCGTGGTGCGCATTTCCTCCAGCCGCGCCAGCGACGCTTCGGGATCAAGCGGCAGATTGCCTTCAGCGCCGAATACGTGCGGGAACTGCGCCGGGTCGATCCGGTCCAGTACCAGGTTACAGTCGGTCACCGTCAGCGGCCCGCCCTTCCGATAGCAGGCCGGACCAGGGTCCGCCCCTGCGCTTTGCGGGCCGACGCGCAGCCGCTGCCCGTCGAACCAGCACACCGAGCCGCCGCCCGCCGCCACCGTGTGCAACTGCATCATCGGCGCGGCAATCCGGACGCCTGCTACCACGCTGCTGCCGGTCCGCTCATACTCGCCCGCATAGTGGCAGACATCGGTGCTGGTTCCGCCCATGTCGAACCCGATCAGCTTGGTATAGCCGAGCGCGGCACTGGTCTGCACCATGCCCACCACGCCTCCCGCCGGGCCGGACAGCACGGCATCCTTGCCGCGAAAGGCATGGGCGTCGGCCAGCCCGCCGTTCGATTGCATGAAGCGCAGGGCGCCATGATCGGGCAGCCGTGCGGCCAGTTGTTCGACATAGGTGCGGATCACCGGCGAGAGATAGGCGTCCGCCACGGTGGTATCGCCGCGGGGCACCAGCCGGATCAGCGGCGAGACCTCATGGCTGGCGCTCACCTGCGTGAACCCCAGTTCGCGGGCGATTGCCGCCAGCCTTGCCTCATGATGGGTGAAGGTCCAGCCGTGCAGCAGGATGATCGCGAGCGCTTCCACCCCTTGTTCGCGCAGGGCCACCAGATCGCGCCGCGCGGACTCCTCATCGAGCGGGTGGATCACTTCACCCTGAGCGCCCACCCGTTCGTCGATTTCGATCACATGCCGTTCGAGCCGTTCGGGAAGGACGATATGGCGGGCGAAAATATCCGGCCGCGCCTGATTGCCGATCCGCAGCGCATCGCGGTGGCCGCGGGTGATGGCCAGTGCCACTTTCGCGCCCTGCCGTTCCAGCAGCGCATTGGTGGCGATGGTGGTGCCGATCCGCAGTTCGGAAATTGGGGCAGGACCGTGCTCGGCCAAGATCCGCCGTACGGCCTCGCTGGCGGCATCGGCATAGTGCTCTGGGTTGCTTGAAAGCAGCTTTGCCGTCGCCAGCCGCCCGTCGGGCAATTGCGCGACTACGTCGGTAAAGGTGCCGCCGCGATCGATGGCGAAGCGATAGGAGCCGGTCATGCGCGCCGGTCTAGGCATTCGCTCCGCCCGCGTCGAGCGGTTGCGCCGTGCCCTCTTCGCGGGCAGGATGGCGCCCGGAGAAATTGGGCCGGGGAGGGCCGGATGACCACATTCACACGCCGCAACGCCATGGCGAGCGCCGCCGGAGCCGCCACGCTGGCGCTGACCGTGCCGGGACTGGCCCATACACCCGGACGCAGGCCGAACTTCCTGTTCATCATGGCCGACGATCTGGGCTACGCCGATCTCTCCTGTTACGGACGGCGTGACTATGAAACGCCGGTGCTGGACGGGCTTGCGGCGCAGGGAATGCGCTTTACCCACGGCTATTCAAACAGCGCGGTCTGCTCCGCCACGCGCGTGGGGCTGATCACCGGGCGATACCAGTACCGCATTCGCATCGGCCTGGATGAGCCGCTGGGCACGCCCGGCATCGGTCTGCCGCCCGACCATCCCACCCTGCCATCGCTGCTGCGCGCCAGCGGCTATCACACCGCACTGGTCGGCAAATGGCACATGGGGCCGCTGCCCGACTTTGGCCCATTGCAAAGCGGTTACGACGAGTTCTGGGGCAACCGCGGCGGCGGGGTCGATTACTTCACCCATGAAGTGAATAATGCGCGCGATCTGTGGGATGGCGACGTGCCGATCGAGCGGGTCGGCTATTACACCGATCTGCTGGCGGACCGCAGCATTGAATTCCTCGACGCCCGCGCCGCCGAAGCAGACAAGCCTTGGCTCCTCTCGCTGCACTTCACTGCGCCGCACTGGCCGTGGGAAGCCAACGACGCGCAGGGTCGCGCCGAATCCGCGCGGCTCGCCGATCTTCCACCGGACAGGCTCGGCCTGACGATCACCCATTTCGACGGCGGCGACATGGAAACCTATGCCGCTATGGTGACCAATCTCGATGCCAACATTGGCCGGGTGCTGGCGCGGCTGGCCGTACTGGGGCTGGAACAGGATACCGTGGTGGTATTCACCAGCGACAACGGCGGGGAGCGGTTTTCGGACACCTGGCCGTTCAACGGGCGCAAGACCGAACTACTCGAAGGCGGGATCAGGGTGCCTTTCATCGTCAAGTGGCCGGGCCTCACGCCGCCGGGCAGCGAAAGCGACACCCCGGCGCTGTCGATGGATTTCCTGCCGACTTTCCTTGCCGCCGCAGGCAGCGCTCCCGATCCGGCGTTCCCCAGCGACGGGGTGGATATTCGCCCCGCACTGGCTGGCGGTGCCATGCCCGAACGCACGCTGTTCTGGCGTTACCTGTCGGGAGACCAGAAGGCGGTGCGGCGGGGGCCGTTCAAATACCTGTCGATCCGCGGAAACGAATTCCTCTTCAACGTCGTTGACGATCCGATGGAGCGCGCCAATCTCAAGACCCGGATGCCTGACCTGTTTGCCGAACTGCGCGATGCTTTCGATGCCTGGAACGCGAGGATGTTGAACGATCCGACCGCGCGCAGCTACCAGTTCAGCCCCGGCGAAATGGTCGACAGGTTCGGTTCGCCCAATCCATGATCGAAGTGCCCGACGACCAGCCGCCGCCCAGCTTTGCCGCGACCCGCAAGCGGCTGGACTGGAAGCTCGTGCTGCTGCTGGTGCTGTTCCACCTGGCGGTGCTATATGGACTTGCGCGGCTGCTGGTGCCCGAATTCACCGCCAGCGTGATCGAGCAGGCGACCTCGATCGTCACCGTTACCGTGCGCACCTACGAAGAGCCCGAAGTTGAGCCGAGCATTTCCCCGCCTGCGCCGGACGAAGGCGCGGCGGGCGAGGAGGGGCGCGAGGCGACGCCGCGCGCGGTTGTCGCGCCTGAAAACCCGCTACCGCGCCCCAGCCCCGCGCCGCGCGCCTCCTCCACTGGCGCGGAGAACAATTCCGGCGCGCGCAATGATGGCGACGGCACCGGCGCTGGCGGAACAGGGAGCGGCACCGGCAGCGGGCGCGGCGGATCGGGGACTGGCGGCGCGGTGGCCGTGGGGCCATCGGTGCGTTCGGGCCGGATCGATGCGGCGCGCGATTTCCCGATTCCCGCAGGCGGTCGAGAAATCCGCTATGGAACGTCGGTAACCGTAGCCTTCACCGTGGGAGTGGACGGGCGCGCTTCGGATTGCAGCGTGACCAATCCCGGCCCGGACCCGGCCACCAACGCGCTGGTCTGCCCGCTGGTGATCGAGCGCATCCGCTTTAACCCGGCCACCGACGCGGCGGGCAATCCGGTGCCCGCGCGCTACGGCTGGCGGCAGGATTTCACCCGGCGGTAGCAATTCTGCGCCATCGCGCTATTCGCAATGAAACCGCGTTTACGAAGGCCCAGCATGACCCTGATCCATCCTGTCATCATGTGCGGCGGCAGCGGCACCCGGCTCTGGCCGCGCAGCCGCAAGGTCAAGCCCAAGCCGTTCCTGCCACTGGTGGGGGAAACGACACTGTTCGAACAGACGCTCGCGCGCTGCGCTGACCCCGCGAAATTCGCCGCGCCGACGATCGTCACCGGCACGGCACATCTGGAACATGTCGAGGAACAGTTGCACGGGGCGCAGGCGCGGATCGTGGTGGAGCCCGAAGCGAAGAACACCGCCGCCGCCATTGCGCTCGCCGCGCTGCTGCTGCCCGCAGATGCGGTGATGCTGGTTTGCCCGAGCGATCACCATATCGCCGATGTCCCAGCCTTCCGCGCCGCTGCGCAGGCCGCTGCTGCATTGGCCGCACAGGATTACATGGTCGCCTTCGGCATCACTCCGACCCATCCCGAAACCGGCTATGGCTACATCTTGCGCGGCGAGGAATTGCCAGGTGGTTACGCCGTGGAGCGGTTTGTCGAAAAGCCCGATCTGGAGCGTGCGAGCCAGTTTCTCGCCCACGGCGGCTACAGCTGGAACGGCGGGATTTTCGCCTTCCGCGCCGGGGCTTTCTTGGCGGAATTGGAGCGTCATCGCCCGGCGCTCGCTGCGGCGGCGCGGCAATCGGTAAGCGAAGGCCGGGAGGATGGCGCGCGCTTTCATCCCGCTCCAGAGCCCTTTGCGTCAGTCGAATCTGAATCGGTCGATTACGCGGTGATGGAAGCCACCGACCGCGCGGCGATGGTGCCGGTGTCGATGGGCTGGTCCGATATCGGCGGCTGGCCTGCGCTGCGCGATGCGCGCGAAGGTGACGCGCAGGGCAACCGGGTGCGCGGCAATGTCGAGCTGATCGATTGCACCAATGTCCTCGCCGATACCGATGGCCCGCGCATTTCGGTGATCGGGCTTTCCGATGTGGCCGTGGTGGTCGATGGCAACGAAGTGCTGGTCACCAGCATGGCGGGCGCACAGAAAGTCGGCAAGCTGACCGGGGCGAGTAACCAGTAGCATGGGCGGGCTGATCGGCAGCGACGGGATGATCGCCCAGACCATCCAGCTGGCGCTGGCGCCGGTGTTCGTGCTGGTCGCGATCGGCAACCTCATCGCCACGCTTACCCAGCGGCTTGGCCGGGTGGTCGATCGCAGCCGCGAACTGCAGCAGCTGCATAGCACGACCGAGGGGATGGAGCACGACATGGTTGTGCGTGAAATCCGCACGCTCGATCACCGCATCGCGCTGATCGGTCGGGCGCTGCTGCTGCTGGTGCTGGCTGGGCTGGCGATCGGAGTCACGGTGATGCTGCTGTTCGTGGAGGAATTCGCCCACGCCGGGCTCAATCCGGTGGCGGCCGGCACGTTCATCTGCGCCATCGGCCTGCTGATGGCGGCGCTGCTGACCTTCCTGCGCGAAACCCGGGAGGCGACGGCGGCACTGCGGATCCCAGAGAGCTATCTGGAAAAAGGGCGGAAGCTTTAGAGTCATCTCGCACGTCGCGAAACGGAACGGGAAAGTGGCTGACGAGGAGTTTCACTGCTGGGTGACCCATCCCCCCTTTGCAGCGTCTGCTCAGGATGGCGGGTATCCGGGCGGCGAATGTGGCCACGCTGGGATTGGTCGGAATGATCCTGCGCGGTTGGCTTTAGTCCTGGCGCGCGCCCCCGAGCACACGCCGGTCGAATTCGGTCTGGGCGAAATCGGTATTGTTGCGGGCATACCAGCGCGGCGCGGGTAGGTCTCGCTGCCAGGCAATCTGCTCGGTCAGGGTGCCCTGCGCAGAGGGCGTGTCGTAGGTCGCGGCGAGAGGCGCGATGGGATCGGCGAAGGCCTCGTCGGCGGAGATGATCGTCCAGCCGTTCGCCCGTAGCGCCGCCACCAGATCGCCGATATAGAGCGCGGCCAGATCGGTCTCGTGCAGCAGCATAACGTGCGCAGGCGAGCGGCCCAGCGCCTGCTGTGCCAGCGCATCGTAGAACTCCGCCGCCTCGACATGGCTTTCGACATAGAGGTCGCGCAGCGCTTCCCGGTCGATTGCTTGCCCTGCCGCGGTGGCATCGATGGCCGCCTGCTCGTAGAACCAGTCGCTGGCATCGACGGTGACATAGCCGTTGACTAACCCCCGCTCGGCCAGCGCCGCGCGCACCGCATCGCGCTTGGCCACATCATTGCGTCCTTCGTCGAGATAGGGATAGCGGAACCACGGGCGGTGGCCTTCCAGTTGCGAGAGCCATGCCTCCGCCGCATCGATATCGGCGATGTAGTCCGCCGCCGGGGTCTGGCTGAGCGCGGGGTGGGTGTTCGAATGGTTGGCGAGCACGTGGCCATCGGCGGCATAAGCGAGGATCTGTGTCACCCCGTCAGGATGCCGGTTCAGGCTGGCGGGATTGATGAAGAACGCGGCCTGCTCCACCCCCGCCTCGCGCAAAGCCGCGCGCAGCATGGCGGGTCTCTCGCCGCGGTCGAGGAAGGCCCCGGCATCGCGCGGAATGTCGTCGAAGGTCAGTGCTATGCGCTTCTCGCCAGAGCTGGGCTGCACTGCCGCGCAGGCGGCGAGCGCAAAGGCCAGCAACAGGGCGCAAAACGCGCGCAACACAGCGCCTAGCGCCCCTTCCACGCCGCCGGGCGCTTCTCGACGAAAGCCTTCATCCCTTCCACCCGGTCCTCGGTGGCGGTGAGGATCTGGAACAGGCGACGTTCGTGCAGCATCCCCTGCGCCAGCGTGGTCTCGAACGCGGCGTTGACCAGTTCCTTGTTCACCATCGCGGCCATCGGCGGCATTGCCGCAATCGCCTCGGCGGCCTTGATTGCTTCCTCCAGCAGGTCCGCGTGGGGCACCACGCGGCTGACCAGCCCGGCGCGCTCGGCTTCGGCCGCGTCCATCATCCGCCCGGTCAGGCACAGGTCCATCGCCTTGGCCTTGCCCACCGCGCGGGTGAGCCGCTGGCTGCCGCCCATGCCGGGGGCGACGCCGAGGCGGATTTCCGGCTGGCCAAACTTGGCATTCTCCGAAGCGATGATGAAATCGGCCATCATCGCCAGCTCGCAGCCGCCGCCGAGCGCAAAGCCGTTGACCGCCGCGATCCACGGCTTGCGGGTGCTGGCGGTCATCGTGTTCCAGCCGGCAAAGAAATCTTCGAGGAAGAAATCGGCGGCAGGCTTGTCGGCCATTTCCTTGATGTCGGCACCGGCGGCAAAGGCCTTGTCGCCCGATCCGGTCACGACGGCGCAATGCTGCCCCGCAACGGCCTCGAAGGCGGCGAAAGCGTCGCTCAGTTCGGCCAGCACCGTGCTGTTGAGCGCGTTCAGCGCTTCGGGGCGGTTGAGGGTGATGACGGTGACAGCACCGTGGGTGCGGGTGGTGATCGTTTCGTAAGCCATCGGGGTTCCTATTCGAGTTCCAGAATCACCGCGTCCACCACCAGCGTTTCGCCTTGGGCAGCGTTGATTTTCGCGACCTTACCCGACTTTTCGGCGCGGAGGATGTTTTCCATCTTCATCGCTTCCACCGTGGCGAGCGGCTGACCAGCTTCCACCGCTTCGCCTTCGCCGACGTGCAGTTTCACCAGCAGGCCGGGCATTGGGCAGAGCAGCAGCTTGGAAGTGTCGGGCGGCACCTTCTCCAGCATGTGCGCGGCGTGGCTGGCGTGCCGCGCAGGGAGCGCCATGCCGCGATGGCGCGCGCCGCGGGTGGTGAGCTTCCACCAGGCTCCGTCGCGCTGCAATTGCACGCCAAGTTCGGTGTCATCGGCACTGGCGGTGGAAAGCCGCATTCCCGGCTGCCAGTCCCAGGTGCCCGCGACCCACTCGCCATCGACATGCGCGCCGCCGTCACCCAGCGTGACCGCATATTGCGCTCCGCCCAGCTTCACGGCCCAGTCCGATCCGGGCGACGGCGCACCGTTGAGCCGCTCGCTGATCCGCCCGGCGCGGGCGCGGTGGGTGCATTCGGCCCCGGCGATCAGCGCCGCGATAGTGCGCAGCAGTTCGGGCGAGGTCTCCGCCCCGGTAAAGCCATCGGGATATTCCTCCGCGATGAAGCCGGTGGTGATCTCGCCGCTGCGGAAGCGCGGGTGTTGCATCAGTGCGGAGAGGAAATCGATGTTGTGGCCGAGGCCTTCGATCTCGAACTTGTCGAGCGCGGCGATCTGGAGATCGGCGGCTTCCTCGCGGGTCGGTGCCCAGGTGATCAGCTTGGCGATCATCGGATCGTAGAAGATCGACACCTCCCCGCCTTCGGTGACCCCGTCATCGACGCGGATGTAACTCCCACTCCCGCTTGCGGGAGGGGGCTGGGGGGTGGGCATGTCGGAGTGCGCGCCAATTTCAGGCCCACCCCCGGCCCCTCCCGCAAGCGGGAGGGGAGTGCGATACCGCACCAACCTGCCCGTGCTCGGCAGGAACCCGCGATAGGGGTCCTCCGCATAAACCCGGTTCTCGATCGACCAACCATTGATGCCGACGTCGACCTGCGTAAACGCCAGCGCCTCGCCCGCCGCCACGCGGATCATCTGTTCGACGAGGTCGATCCCGGTGATCGCTTCGGTCACCGGGTGTTCCACCTGCAGCCGGGTGTTCATCTCGAGGAAGTAGAAGCTCTCCCCCGTAGGGTCCGCGCCCGAGACGATCAGTTCCACCGTCCCCGCGCTGAAGTAGCCCACGGCCCGCGCCAGCGCGACGCATTGCTCGCCCATCGCCTGCCGCATTTTCGGCGTCACGAAAGGCGAAGGCGCTTCCTCCACCACCTTCTGGTGGCGGCGCTGGATCGAGCATTCGCGTTCGTTGAGG
Source organism: Erythrobacter sp. (assembly GCA_019739335.1). NCBI lineage: Bacteria > Pseudomonadati > Pseudomonadota > Alphaproteobacteria > Sphingomonadales > Erythrobacteraceae > Erythrobacter > Erythrobacter sp. The sequence goes on along the minus strand of CP073261.1, from coordinate 1,680,300 downwards.
TAGAGGATATTGCCGTGCTGGTCGCCGAGGATCTGGATTTCGATATGGCGCGGGTTGAGGATGAATTTCTCGATGAACACCCGGTCATCGCCGAACGAGTTCAGCCCCTCGCGCTTGGTCGCCTCGAACCCTTCGCGCACATCGGCTTCGGAGTACGCCAGCCGCATTCCCTTGCCGCCGCCACCCGCAGAGGCCTTCATCATCACCGGATAACCGATCTCGCCCGCGATCCGCACCGCGTGCTCGGTATCGGCGATCTCGCCGACAAAGCCGGGGACGACATTGACGCCTGCCTTGAGCGCGAGCTTCTTGCTCTCGATCTTGTCCCCCATCGCGGCGATGGCATTGGCGGGGGGGCCGATGAAGGCGATGCCCTCTGCGGCGAGTGCTTCGACGAAGCTCGCGCGTTCGGAGAGGAAGCCATAGCCCGGATGCACGGCCTGCGCGCCGGTCTGCTTGCACGCGGCGATGATCTTCTCGGCGACCAGATAGCTTTCGCTAGCGGGCGACGGGCCGATATGCACCGCCTCATCCGCCATCTGGACGAAGGGGCTGCGCGCATCGGCATCCGAATAGACCGCGACCGTGGCAATGCCCATGCGGCGTGCAGTGCGGATGATCCGGCAAGCGATTTCGCCGCGATTAGCGATGAGGATTTTGGTGAACATGTGGCTCTCTTGGCCCCTCTCAGTTTTCAGCAAGCCTCACAGCCAGCGGTATTGGGTCTGCAATTGTCTGGTGCGGTCATTAGTTAGTTCAGCGAGACAACCGTATTGCCAGATGAGCTCTTCTCGACCGCCAATCGCACCATTCTGGGAAGTGCACTCCAAGTCGCGCCACACCAACCAAGCTCGCTGTGCCTCGATAAGTCTCTCAGGATGCGGCATTCGGCGCCATTGCTCGTTGAGCTCTTGATCAGCTGTTTGCCAAGCATCGTAAGCACAACCTAGAAGCTCATTGTAGACCGTAGAATCGCAACGGGGATCATGGTCAACCTGAAGCGTCGCCAGCGCGAGCAGTGCAAGAATCATTCGATCCTCTCCCCCAAAGGCGGCATATTGTGCCCCAGCAGCCGCAACAAATCCGCTGCCGCTTCGACCACATTCGTGCCCGGGCCGTAGATCCCCTGCACCCCGGCCTGGCGGAGGAAATCGTAGTCCTGCGGCGGGATCACGCCGCCGGCCACCACCTTGATATCGGCGCGGCCTGCGGCGCGCAGGTGCTGGATCAGTTCGGGGATAAGCGTCATGTGGCCCGCCGCCAAGGATGACGCGCCCACCGCGTCCACCGCGTTGTCCAGCGCCAGCTTCGCGGTTTCCTCGGGCGTCTGGAACAGCGGGCCGGAAAGCACGTCGAACCCCATGTCGGCAAAGGCGCTGGCGATCACGTTCGCCCCGCGATCGTGCCCATCCTGCCCCATCTTGGCGACCAGCACGCGCGGGGTATGACCGAGCCGCCGCGCCACCGCCTCGACGCCCGCGACCACCTGCTCGTACCGCGCATCGCCCGCATAGGCGCTGGCATAGATACCGCGCACCGGAGTGGGGCGGGTTTCGTAGCGGCCGAACACATCCTCCATCGCGGCGCTAATTTCGCCAAGGGTGGCATCGTGGCGGGCGCATTCGATGGCCAATTGCAGCAGATTGTGATCCCCCGCGAAGGCGGGGGTCTCAGGCCGGGGAGCGCCATCGGCTGGGAGGTCCCCGCCTGCGCGGGGACTCGCACGCTGGGCTGCCCCTTCCGCCAGCGCCTTGAGCGCCGCTTGGCACGCCGCCTCATCGCGCCCGGCCCGCACGGCTGCCAGCCGCGCCACCTGCCCCGCGCGCACGGCGTGGTTATCGATATCGAGCGTGTCCAGCCGGTCTTCGGTGGCGAGGCGGTACTTGTTCACCCCGACGATCACCGTTTCGCCCCGGTCGATGCTCGCCTGCTTCGCCGCTGCCGCGCTTTCAATCGCCGCCTTGGGTTTGCCCGAAGCGACATACCGGGTCATCCCGCCCGCCGCGTCCACTTCGGCAATCAGTTCGCGCGCCTTCTCGGTGATCTCCGCCGTCAGCGCCTCGATATAGTACGAACCGCCCAGCGGATCGGCCACATTGCACACCCCACTTTCCTCCTGCAGGATCAGCTGCGTGTTGCGGGCGATGCGGGCGGAGAAATCGGTCGGCAGGGCAATCGCTTCGTCGAGCGCGTTGGTGTGCAGGCTCTGCGTCCCGCCGAGCACGGCCGAGAGCGCCTCCAGCGTGGTGCGGATCACGTTGTTGTATGGGTCCTGCTCCTGCAGGCTAACCCCCGATGTCTGGCAATGGGTGCGCAGCATCTTCGACTTTTCGCTTTTCGCGCCCAGCTCGGTCATGACATCGTGCCACAGCGTACGCGCGGCGCGCATCTTGGCGATCTCCATGAAGAAGTTCATCCCGATGCCCCAGAAGAAGCTGAGGCGCGGGGCAAAGGCGTCGATATCAAGCCCGGTGGCGATGGCGCGGCGGGCATATTCCTTGCCGTCGGCGATGGTGAAGGCGAGTTCCTGCACCGCCGTCGCCCCGGCTTCGTGCATGTGATAGCCGCTGATCGAAATGCTGTTGAACTTGGGCATGTGCGCGGAGGTGTAGGCGATGATATCGCCGACGATCCGCATCGAAGGCTCGGGCGGGTAGATGTAGGTGTTGCGGACCATGAACTCCTTGAGGATGTCGTTCTGGATCGTGCCGCTGAGCTGTTCCTGCGCCACCCCCTGCCGCTCCGCCGCGACGATATAGAAGGCCAGCACCGGGATCACCGCGCCGTTCATCGTCATCGAGACCGACATGGTATCGAGCGGGATCGCGTCGAACAGGATCTCCATGTCGCGCACCGTATCGATGGCGACCCCGGCCTTGCCGACATCGCCGACGACGCGCGGATGATCGGAATCGTAGCCGCGATGGGTGGCGAGGTCGAAGGCGACCGACAGCCCCTTCTGCCCTCCCGCGAGGTTGCGGCGGTAGAAGGCGTTGCTCTCCTCCGCCGTCGAGAAACCCGCGTACTGCCGGATCGTCCACGGGCGGCCGGTGTACATCGAGGCATAGGGGCCGCGGGTGAATGGCGCGAAGCCGGGGAGGCCTGCGTCTTCTGGCGCATCCTGCGCCGTGTAGAGCGGCTGCACGGCGATGCCTTCGGGCGTGTGCCAGGTCAGGTCCCGCCCCTTGACTTCCTTCGCGGCGGCGGTCTGCCAGTCGGATTTGGTGGTCATGCCCCCCCTCCCGCTTGCGGGAGGGGGCCGGGGGGTGGGCCTGTCCGGCTGGCGATGGACAGGCCCACCCCCAGCCCCTCCCGCAAGCGGGAGGGGAGTTTGATTGTATCAATGCCCATCCGGCGTCTCCATGATCTCGGTCAGCATTCCGCCCATGTCCTTGGGGTGGAGGAAGAAGATCGGTGTCCCGTGCGCGCCCACGCGGGTGGGGCCGAGAATGCGCTTGCCCAGCCCTTCGAACCATTCGCGCGCCGCGCCGATGTCCTCGACTTCGAAACAGACATGGTGCTGCCCGCCGAGCGGGTTCTTGGCGAGGAAATTGTGGATCGGAGAAGTCTCGTCGAGGGGCTCGATCAGTTCGATCTGGGTGCCGTTGTTGGGGGTGTTGACGAAGCAGACCAGCACGCCCTGATCGGGCATGGCGAAGGGTTCGGTAATGTCGGTCGCGCCCATCGCGTCGCGGAAATGCGCGATGCTATCCGCGATGGACGGCGTGGCGACGCCGAGGTGATTTAGGCGTCCGAGTTTCATTGACCGAACCCCGTCATTGCGAGGAGCGAAGCGACGCGGCAATCCAGTCCTGCACTATCCATGCGCAATCTCCTCGAACAAATCGCGCCAGGTCGGGTTCATGCCCTCTATCAGCGCCAGTTTCCGCTTCCGCGAGCCGCCCTTCACTTGCTTCTCCCGCACAATCGCTTCTTCCATTGTCGCGTGCTGTTCATACCATACCAGCAGCTTGCAGCCGTACCGCTTGGTGAACCCTTCGACAGCGCCCTCACGATGCTGCCACACACGTTGCGGCAGGTCAGAGGTGACGCCAGAGTAGACGGCGCCGTTCTGACGGTTGGCCATCAGATAGACGCACGGGTTCTTCTCCAACTCACACCTCCCTCGTCGTTGCGAGCGCAGCGAAGCAATCCAGTCCTGCCGATTGCCCGAAAGTCCGACGGCGGGACTGGATTGCTTCGTCGCTTCGCTCCTCGCAATGACAGTTCCTAGAGAGGCAGGTTGTCATGCTTCTTCCACGGGTTCTCCAGCACCTTCCCGCGCAGTTTCCGCAGCCCCAAAGCGATCCGTCGCCGCGTCGAATGCGGGTGGATCACCTCGTCGATATAGCCGCGTGATGCTGCCACGAACGGGTTCGCGAACCGATCCTCGTATTCCTTCGTCTTCTCGGCAATCTTCTCCGGATCGTCGCGGTCCTGCCGGAAGATGATCTCTACCGCTCCCTTCGCGCCCATCACCGCGATTTCCGCCGTGGGCCAGGCGTAGTTCAAGTCGCCGCGCAGGTGCTTGCTCGCCATCACGTCGTAGGCGCCGCCGTAGGCCTTGCGGGTGATGACGGTGATCTTGGGCACGGTCGCCTCGCCATAGGCGAACAGCAGTTTCGCGCCGTGCTTGATGATCCCGCCCAGTTCCTGCGCGGTTCCGGGGAGGAAGCCGGGGACGTCCACGAAAGTGACGATCGGGATCGAGAAGGCATCGCAGAAACGCACGAAGCGCGCCGCCTTGCGGCTGGAATTGATGTCGAGCACGCCCGCCAGCACCATCGGCTGGTTGGCGACCACGCCCACCGGGCGGCCCTCGATCCGGCCGAAGCCGGTGATGATATTGCCCGCGAACCTGGGCTGGATTTCGAAGAAGGTTCCCTCGTCTACAACCTTGGCGATGACTTCGTGCATGTCATAGGGCTGGTTGGCATTGGCGGGAATGATCGTATCGAGGCTGTCCTCGCGCCGGTCCCAAGGGTCATCGGTGGGCAATTCGGGGAGCGGGGCGCGGTTGCTGGCGGGGAGGAAGCCGATCAGTTCGCGAGCGGCGAGCAGCGCTTCGATATCGTTTTCCAGCGCCAGATCGGCGACCGAGGTCTTGGTCGTATGCGTGATCGCCCCGCCCAGTTCCTCCTGCGTGACGACCTCGTTGGTGACGGTTTTCACCACTTCCGGGCCGGTGACGAACATGTACGAGCTGTCCTTCACCATGAAGATGAAGTCGGTCATCGCCGGGGAATAGACCGCCCCGCCCGCGCAAGGGCCCATGATGAGCGAGAGCTGCGGCACCACGCCGCTGGCGAGCACGTTCAACTGGAACACGTCGGCATAGCCGCCAAGGCTGGCGACGCCTTCCTGGATGCGCGCGCCACCGCTGTCATTCAGGCCGATCACCGGCGCACCGACCTTCATCGCCATGTCCATCACCTTGCAGATCTTCTCCGCATGGCGCTTGCTGAGCGAGCCGCCGAAGACGGTGAAATCCTGGCTGAAGACGTAGACCAGCCGCCCGTCGATCGTGCCAGAGCCCGTCACCACACCGTCGCCGGGGATCTTCTGGTCCTGCATCCCGAAATCGGTGCAGTCGTGCTCCACGTAAGTGTCGAGCTCTTCGAAGCTGTCTTCATCGAGCAGCACATCAAGCCGCTCGCGCGCGGTCAGCTTGCCCTTGGCGTGCTGCGCGTCGATCCGCTTCTGCCCGCCGCCCATGCGGGCAGCGAGACGGCGGCGTTCCATTTCGGCGATATTGGCGGACATCGGCAGGCTCCTCTGCGGCCATGCCGTTGCACGGGAAACCTGATGCGGTCAACCGGAGCGGACCGCGCTGCTGCGATGCATGGCGCTACCAGCGGGCGGGCGCGAAATTGCTGGCGCAGGCGGTGAGCAGGGCGCGGATCTGCTCGACATTGGCGGCATTTGCGCCGGGCGGGAGGGGGAGCATTTTCTCCGGTGGCGGGAAAGTGCCGTAGCCTGCGAAAAGGCAATGCCAGCTCGAGGCGGAATAGGCTTCGATGCGGTATTGCTGACGATTGGCGGTGCCCATGTCCTGATGGGTGAACCACGCGGTCAGCATCGCTTTCAGCCCGTCCGACAGGTTCTGGTTGGCCGCATTGTCGCGCCAATAAGGCGTGTCGCGCCGCTGGTTCAGGCGGTAATGCGCGACGATGTAATCGCGGATCGCATCGTAGCGCGCGACAATGTCGGCGTTGAACTGGTCGCGGTGTTGCGGGGTGAACCCACCCCTCTCCCACGCATCGGCGAATTCGAGCGCGGTGGCGATGACAATGTGCAGCGCAGTCGCCTCCAGCGGTTCGATGAACCCCTGCGCCAACCCGGCGGCAAGGCAGTTGCCGCGCCAGCTTTCCGCCATCCGCCCGACCTTCATCTTGAGGAAGCGCGGCTCCGCCTCGCCTTCCTCGAGCCCCACGGCGGCGAGCAGTTCGGCGGCGGCGGCCTCGTCGGAAATGTAGCGCGAGGAATAGACGTAGCCGTTGCCGGTGCGACTGGTGAGCGGGATGTTCCAGCGCCAGCCCGCCGCCATCGCCACGGCCCCGGTCTGCGGGCGGAGCTCGGCCACCCGCGCAGTGGGGATGACTACCGCACTATCGTTGAACAGGTTATCCGCGAAGGGCAGGAATTCGCCCCCCAGCGCACCCTGCGCGATCTTGGCGCGGAAGCCCGAGCAATCGACGAACAAATCGCCTTCGACCCGCTCCCCGCCCTCGCAGAGCAGCGCGGCGACTTCGCCCTCGCCCGCAAGTTCCACCTCGACCACTTTCAGCGACCGGTGCTCAACACCGCGCGCCACCGCCCAGTCGCGCAGGAAAGCACCGAGCTTGTAGGCATCGAAATGGTAGCCGTAGCTGGGCGCGAAGGGGAAGTTCTCCGCCGGATGCGGCCCCCTGCCCGCTTCCGCCAGCACGCTCGCCAGAAACCAGTCATCGGGATGCGCCGGCACATCGAACCCGCGCCGGGCGAGCGTGCAATTGTGGACAAAGCCGGGTTCGGAATGCAGGTCCACCGGGCCGGGAAAGGGATGGAAGTAGCTGTCGAAGCCCGCCCGCTCGCTCCAGCCGGTGAAACAAATGCCGAGCTTGTAGGTGGCATCGCAGGCGGCCATCCATTCGGCTTCGGCAATGCCGAGATGATCGAACATCGCCTTCAACTGCGGGGTCGAGCCCTCGCCCACGCCGATGATGCCGATTTCCGGGCTCTCGACCACCGTCACCCGCCCGCCCTTCGCTCCCCAGCGATGGTGCAGCAGGCAGGCGGTGATCCACCCGGCGCTGCCCCCGCCGAGGACGACGATGTGCGGTGTGGGCGTGCTCTCGCTCACTGCACCGGCTGGAGCCGGATCGCCAGACCGCCGCCGGGCGCGAGGTGGAAGCTGTGTTCCTCACCCGCACGAACCTCGAAGCTGTCATAGGCAATGTTGTGCCGCGCCTCGGTAAGGTAGGTCGCACCTTCGCCGTCCTCCCACACCGTCGCGCGATAGGTCACGCCCTCTTCGAGGAAGGCGAAATCGAGCGTCACGTCCCGCGGCGTAGCGTCGTTGATGCCGCCCGCATACCAGTCCTGAGAATTGCGGTCCTTGCGCGCGAAAATCGCGTAGTCGCCCACTTCGCCCGCGATCAGGTGGCTTTCCGCCCAGTCGGCGGGCACGGCGCGGATGAATTCGAGCTCGCGCGGGTGCGCTTCGAGGCTTTCGATGAAGTCCGCCGCCATCTGGATCGGCGAATAGATCGCCAGATAAAGGCCAAGCTGCTTCGCGAGGGTCGAGGAGAACGGCACGCCATTGTCGCCCATCAGGCTGAGCACGCCCGGTGTGTAGTCCATCGGGCCGGACAGCATCCGGGTATAGACCAGCGTCGGTTCATGATCGGGGCCATTGCCCCATTCGCTCCAGGCATTGTATTCCTGCCCCCGCGCGCCCTCACGCGCCACCCAGTTGGGATAGGTGCGGCGCAGGCCTGTATCCTTCACCGGCTCGTGCGGATTCACCGCCACGCGGTTGGCTGCCGCTTCCTGCACCACGCGCAGGTGATGCTGCACCTGCCGCTGCCCGTCGTGCCATTCCATCACCTGTCCCTCGCACGGATCAGCAATATCGGCATTGCAGGAGATGATCGAACCCGCATCGGCGACATAGCCGGTCTTGACCAGATCGACACCCAGCCGCCCGTAGAGCGCCATCGCGTCTTCAAGCTGCGCTTCGTAATTGGCGATGTTGCCGCCGGTTTCGTGATGGCCGATCAGCCGCACGCCGCGTTCACGGGCATAGCTTGTCACCCGCCCCAGATCGAAATCGGGATAGCTTTCGGTAAAGCTGAAATCGCGCCCGTTGCCGAACCATGTTCCGTCCCAGCCATAGTCCCAGCCTTCGACCAGCACCCCGCGAAAGCCGTTCTCGGCGGCGAAATCGATATATTCCAGCGTCCGTTCGGTCGTCGCGCCGTGGCGGTCGCCCTGCGCCCAGGTCCAGCGGTTGGAAATCATCCCCCACCAGATGCCGATGTACTTGGCCGGTTCGAACCAGCTGACATCGCCGAGCACATTGGGTTCGTTGAGGTTGAGTTCGAGATCGTTCTCGACCAGCCCAGCGGCGTCATCGCTGATGCGCAGCGTCCGCCACGGGGTAGTGAAAGCCCCGTTGCGCACGACCTTGGCCCCGCGGCTCGACGGCGCGAGCGTCGAGCGGAAGCGTTGCCCGCCCATGTGCTGCAACCACATGCCCGAGTAATCGACCAGCGCGGCTTCGTGCAGCGACAGGTGGGTGCCGTCTTCCAGCCGGAAAGTGATCGGCGTGTGCGCCATGGAAACCGCGTCGATCGGTGTGTTGTGGTAGAGGTATTCGTAGCGGTTCCAGTCGCCTGCCTGAATCCACCACGCCTCGCCTTCGGGCGCGATGACGAATTCGGTCAGTTCCTCGGCAATCCGCGTTTCGCCGCGATCGGGCATTTCGTAGCGAAAGCCCAGGCCATTATCGAACACTCGCAGGCGCACGGTGAATTCGCGCGCCATCGCGTCCTGCTGGCGGAAGGTGACCGCCAGTTCGTTGTGGTGATCGACCACGAACCGGCGCTCGCCCCACGGCTGTTCCCAGGTGCTTTCGCTGCTCGAAGTGCCTTCGGCCACGATTGCGAAATTGCGCCGCAGCGGATCTTCGTTCTCGAGATTGAAGCCGAGGCCCGACGGCGCGATCAGTACTTCGCCGTCGCGTGTCACCGTCCAAGTGGGCTTGCCCTCGCCGTCCACAGTGAGCGAAGCGGTGATGCGCCCGTCAGGCGAAGTGACTTCTCCCGCCAGCGCGAAGCCGGGAACGGCCAGAAACGCCGCAAATGCGATCAGCGAACGAAGATAGGTCATGCCTGCACCACCAGTACTGCAAAGGGAGGAAGGATTGCGGCGCTCGCGCCATTGACGGCGGCGAGCACTTCACCATCGGCCTCGCCCGGAACGAGCGCGACCGGATCGGGGCCGAGATTGACGAAGGCGCGCACACATTCCTCGTCGGAGCGGCGGCCGAGCACCAGCATCTGGCCGCGCACGTCGCAGCGCGACACCGCACCGTGCCGCAGCGCCGGATGCGCGCGTCGCAGCGCCAGCATCGCGCGGGTGTGGTGGAGCAGCGAGGCTTCTTGCGCGTTCTGCGCCTGCACCGCGCGGCCAAGGTTTTCCTCGCCCAGCGGCAGCCATGGGGCCGTCTCGCCGAACCCGCCGTGTTCGCAGCTCTCCCACGGCATCGGCGTGCGCGCGCCATCGCGGCTCAGGGTGAGCGGCCAGTTGGCGATGGCTTCGGGATCGTGGAGCTGTTCGAACGGAATATCGACCTGAGTCAGTCCCAGCTCCTCGCCCTGATAGAGGATGATGTTGCCGCGCAAGACAGCCAGCAGCGCCATCTTCATCCGCGCGAAGGCCTCGCGCTGATCGGGTTCGCACCAGCGGCTCAGTGCACGCGGGGCATCGTGGTTCTCGAACGCCCAGCTCGGCCAGCCCACGCCTTCGGTCGCGGGCCAGTGCGACAGCGCCGCGCAGACCAGCGAAGGGGTCAGCCGCTCGGCGTAGAGGAAATCGAAGCCGTAGGCGGAATTGAGGTGAGTCTCTCCCGCCGTGAAGGCCTTCATTTCGGCATCGGCCTCATCCCCGCCCACTTCGGCAACGGTGAAAATGCCCTGATAGCTGTCGGTCAGCGCACGGATGCGTTCGATGAAGCGCGGAATGTCAGGGTGCGACTGGTTGTGCACCTTGAGCTGGAAATCGAACGAGCGGGTGCGCTGCCTGTTAGTCTCCGGCGCGGGGGGATTATCGCGCAGCGCGGGATCGTGCATCGCGAAATTAAGCGCATCGATGCGGAAGCCATCGACTCCGCGATCCAGCCAGAAACGCATCACGTCCAGCACGGCGTCCTGAACCGCAGGATTGTGCAGGTTCAGCTGCGGCTGCGAGCTGAGGAAATTGTGCAGGTAATACTGCCGCCGCCGCGCATCCCAGGTCCATGCCGGGCCGCCGAACACCGACTGCCAGTTCGAAGGCGGCGAGCCATCGGGCTTGGGATCGGCCCAGACGTACCAGTCGGCCCTGGCGTTCTCGCGGCTGGAGCGGCTTTGCGCAAACCACGCGTGTTCGTCCGAAGTGTGCGAATAGACCTGGTCGATCAGCACCTTCAGATCGAGCTCATGCGCCCGCGCCACCAGTGCATCGAAGTCTGCCAGCGTCCCGAAGATCGGATCGACATCGCAGTAATCGGCCACGTCGTAGCCGAAATCCTTCATCGGGCTGGTGAAGAACGGGCTGACCCAGATCGCATCGACGCCGAGCGAGGCGACGTGATCGAGGCGGCTGGTGATGCCCGGCAGATCGCCGATGCCGTCGCCGTTCGCGTCCATGAAGCTGCGCGGATAGATCTGGTAGATAGCCGCGCCCTTCCACCAAGGGAGGCCAGTGCTCATGCGGCTGCTCATTCGGCGCTCTCGCTCACACGGCACACTGCCCAGCCGAAGGCGGGCACCGTGAATGCCGCGCTACCGGGGGCGGTGACGGCCGCGGGGCATGCTCCGGCCAGCGTCTCGAACTCGCGGGCGGCGTAGTTGACCCAAATGTTGGCCGAGCGTTCCTCACCGGTGGTGTTGAACACCGCGAGATATTCGGTGCCGTCATCGGGATCAAAGCGAGCGGCGGCGAACAGGCCCGGTTCCTGCTCGTAATGGCGAACCTGCTGGCGGCCACGAGTGAGCGCGGGGTGCGCGCGACGGATCGCAGCAAATTCGGCGATCAAGCGGTAGAGCGGATGGTCCTGATCGAAATTGCTGTCAGCCGTGGTGGCGCTGGTGCCGATCAGCACGTTGTCGTTGTATTCGGCGGTCCGGCTGGGGAACATGTCCTCGCGCGCGCGCTGGTCGTTGCCGTCGCCGACGAAGCCCTGCTCGTCCCCGTAATAGATCACCGGCGAACCGCGCAGCGTGAGCATCATCGCGTGGCCGAGCATCACGCGGGCGAGCAGTTCCTCCTGCGAAATGCCGGGGCGGTCCTCGCGGATCAGGGTGGAGAAGCGGCCCATGTCGTGATTGCCGAGGAAGGTCGGCAGGGTCAGCGCGGTCTCCTCCCCGCCTTCATAGAGCACGTCGCCATCGAACATGTGCGCCAGCACCACGGTGCCGCTCTCGCGTCCGATCAATTCGCGCATCGCCGCCTGGAAGGCGAAATCGAGAACAGCGGGCAGCCCATCACGGCGGGTATATTCGGCGATATAGCCGTTCTGCGGAATGTCCTTGTAGACTTCGCCGAACATGTGGAAGTTCGGGATGCCTGCGCCTTCCGAGCAATCTTCCATCGCCGGGACGAAGACCTGCCAGAAGCCAGGATCGACATGCCGCGCAGTGTCGATGCGGAAGCCGTCCACGCGGGTCCGGGTGATCCAGTCGCAGAAGATTTCGATCATCCCTGCCCGCACGCGCGGATGTTCGGTGAACAGGTCGTCGAGCCCGGAAAAGTCGCCGAAGCGGCTGTCCTCGCCAGTGAAGCTGCTGTTGCCACGGTTGTGGTAGTAGATCGGATCGTTGAGCCAGGCAGGCACTTTCACCTCGCGCTCGGCTTCGGGCACTTGCGGGATATAGGCGTAGTTCGGATCGACCAGTCGCGCGAAATTCTCCTCGCTCGAATCCTCGTGCCCCATGAAGCCGGGATTGACCGGCTCCCCATCCGGCCCGCCGCGCGTGGAATAGGGATAGTCCGCCATGCTGCGGTATTCGAAGTTCGTCTCGTCGCCATCGGCATAGGTGATGACATCGGCGGTGTGGTTGGTGATGATGTCCATGTAGACCTTCATCCCCCGCGCGTGGGCGGCATCGACGAAGGCAGTAAACTCTTCCCGCGTGCCGAAATGCCCATCGGGCCGGGTGAAATCGGTGACCCAATAGCCGTGATAGCCCGCGCTCTCGTCGCCCGGCGGGCCTTGCACCGGCTTGTTCTGGAATATCGGCGCGAACCAGATCGCGGTGACGCCCAGCCCTTCGAGGTAATCGAGCCGCGCGGTCAGCCCCGCCAGGTCGCCGCCGTGGAAGAACCCGCGCGCGGCGGGATCGAAGCCGGTTTGCAGCCGGTCGCCGGTGAAATCGCCGGTGTCGTTGCTGGGATCGCCGTTCTCGAACCGGTCGGGCAGGACGAAGTAGACGATCTCCTCGCTCGGCGCGCGGTCGAGGAAGGTGGTTTCGGCGGGAGCGTCGGCCTGTTGCGCGGTGGCGCAGCCCGGCAGCGCGGCGCTCGCCAGCAGCAGGGCGACAAGGTGGCGGGAAATCATGCGGGTTCCTCCATGCGGGCCGCCCCGCGCACATATTTTTGCAGGAAATCGAGATGGCCGGCCATTGGCCGCACCGCTTCGACCAGCGCCAGTTCGGTCTCGTCCAACAACCTGCGCAGATCTGCCTCGGGCAGTGCATCGGCAATCGGATTGTACCCGCGCGAGGCTACGCCCTGCCCCGCCAGCACCTGGAACCAGCCCACTTCGGTGAACAGTTCCTCATGCTCGCGGTGGATGAAGCCGCTCGCGCGCCACTGCTCCAGCTTCGCCGTCAGCGTAGAGGGCAGTTCCATCGTGCGGACGTGATCCCAGAACGGCTGCCCCATCCGCTCGTTCGCGGTGTAGTGCAGCACGAGGAAATCGCGGATGCGCTCCCATTCGAAATCGGCCTGCGCGTTGAACCAGTCGACCGTTGCCGCCTCACCCCGCCCCTGCGGCAGCACCGCCATGAAGCGGCTGATCGCACTCTGGATCAGGTGGATCGAGGTCGATTCCATCGGTTCCATGAACCCGGCGGCGAGGCCCACGGCGAGGCAATTGTTCTTCCAGTGGACCCGCCGCTTGCCGGTGGTGAAGGAAATCGGGCGCGGATCGGCTTGCGGCGCACCGTCGAGATTGGCGAGCAGGATTTCGCGCGCTTCCTCGTCCGAAAGATAGTCGGTGCAATAGACCAGCCCGTTGCCGATCCGGTGCTGCAAGGGGATGCGCCATTGCCATCCGGCCTTGCGGGCGATGGCCTTGGTATAGGGCGTGAAATCGCCGCCGCCTTCGCAGGGCACCGCCATTGCCCGGTTGCAGGGGAGGTAGCGGCTCCAGTCATCGAACCCCGCGCCCAGCGCCTGTTCGATCAGCAGGCCGCGAAAGCCGGTGCAGTCGATGAAGAAAGTCCCCTCGATCCGCTCCCCGTCGCCCAGCACCAGCGCTTCAATATCGCCGCTGTCGCCGTGCTGTTCGACATCGGCAATCGTCCCTTCCAGCCGCACCACGCCGCGCGCCGCGGCATAGCGGCGCAGGAACGCGGCATAGAGACCCGCATCGAAATGATAGGCATAGGGCATTTCCCGCCCCGCAGCGGTCTTGCCGCGATGCATCCGGAAAGTGCGCGCAGCGAGTTCGTTGAGCGAGTAGCGTTGCAGCGGCTTGGCGAACCCCGCCTTTTGCGCGCGCAGCCAGTAATGCTGGAACGGCAACAGGCCGAGCGGGCGGCCCACGTCACCGAAGGCGTGCATGTAGCTTTCGCCCTCGCGCCGCCAGCCGGCAAATTCGATACCGAGCTTGAAGCTGCCGCGCGTTTCGCGCAGGAATTCGGCCTCGTCGAGCCCCAGCGCGGCGTTGAACAGGTGGATCTGCGGGATCGTCGCCTCGCCCACGCCCACGGTGCCGATGGCGTCGCTTTCGACCAGCACGATCTGCGTGCCGGGCGGGGCAAAGCGCGCCAGCGCCGCTGCCGTCATCCACCCGGCGGTGCCGCCACCGGCGATCACATATCGGGTCTGGACGTTCTCAATCATGGCTTCCCCCTGTGCCCGGGCCTGCGTCGATTTCTGTCATACTCAGGCCGTAAGGCACAGTGAACCGGCGGGAAGTCAAAGGGAGGAGCAACTCCCCGCCGGCCATCGATCGGTCAGAAGCGGTAAGACGCCCCGACCAGGTAAGTGCGACCATACTGTTCGTAATCGATGATCTGTTCCGGATCGCCATTCTGGAACGAAACGAACGGCTCGTCGGTGATATTGAGCGCCTGCACGGTAATCGACAGGCCATCGAGCGTGCCACCATCGAAGCGGTAACCGATCTGCGCGTCAAAAATCGATTCCGGCTCGGTTTCGCGGAAGGTGCGGCTGGCCGAGATGCCGATGAATTCGGCAAGGAATTCGGTCCGGTAACGATGGCTGACGCGCGCCTCGAAGCCGCTCTGTTCGAAGAATGCGGTGGAGTTCACCACCCATTCGGACAGACCCGGCACATCGACATTGAACGAACCGCCGCCCGGAGGAGTAACCGTCAGTTCGCTCTCGGTGTAGGACACGCTGGTCTGGAAGCCGAAGCCTTCGAGCGCATCCGAAAAAATCCCGAAGGGAAGCGCGAGACTGGCCTCGACACCGAAGATGTGACCCTGCGCACCGTTATCCGGACCGGACACGAACCCGCGGGTTTCCTGACCGCTCTGGTTGAAGGCCTGCAATTGCGCTCCGGAAAGCGACGGCACCAGATAGGAGAAATCGCGCAGCACCGAAGCATTCGGGTTCACGAAATCGTCCAGCCACTTGTAATAGGTGGCGACGGCCACATAGCCTTGCGATCCGGCGAAATAGTGTTCCATCGACAGATCGACACTGTCCGCGACATAGGGGCGAAGCTGAGGATTGCCGCCGCCACCGCTGAAGATCGAGCCGAGCGGCTGCTGCGGCTGGTTGGCGATGCTGGCATTGGACGAGGCGTTGAGCTGGTCCATGCGCGGACGGGCCAGCGTGCGCGCTGCACCAAGGCGTACCAGCGTATCCGGAGCGACTTCAAAGCTCAGCGTTGCGCTGGGGAGGACGTGCAGATACTCGTCGCCATCGGTCACCGGGATCAGCGTCGCGCCGATCCCGCCGGGGGAGTTGAACCCGCTGGAGGACTGGTCGGTATGCACGAATTGCACGCCCACATTGCCGGTCATCGGGATCGAGGCCACTTCGGTGTCCAGGTCCATCCGAACATAGCCGGTGTAGACTTTCTCGTTCACCACCCAATCGCCGGGGAAGGGCAGGCTGGAGCTCTGCACATCGGTCAGCACATAGGTGCCATCGTTAAGCAGCACGAACGGATCGTAGATCACCTGCGGACCGAAGCCGAGAAAGTCGAGCGCGGCAGTCGGCTCAAGCAGTGCGGACTGCGGGATCGGCAGGCTCGTTACCGCCCCCTGATCGGCATAGACCGACGGGCCGCCCGACAGGCTGAGGAAGTTCTGCACGATGTCGCGCGCCTTGCTGCGATCGTCATAGGCTGCGCCCAGCACAATGGCATCGATCACGCTGCTCGATTCGACCGGGAAGGCGGCTTCGCCGCGGATCGTCCATAGCTCGTCTTCGGTGTTGGTATCGTTGATGAAGCCTGCCTGGACGATGCCGTTGGCACCCCAGCCGCGCGGATCGGTCAGCTGGATCAGGTTGGTGTTCGAATAGTCGATGGTGTTGGTGAACTGGAACGGGAAGCCGCTTGAACTGCGGTTGTAGGTCACCGTATCCGAGGGAGCGGAGGTATCCGGGCGGAAGCTCAGACCTGCGTAGCTTTCGATCTGCTGGAGGCGGCGGTCCGAGCGCGAGTAGGAGACGTCGAGCATCAGGCTGACGGCTTCGGCATCGTATTCGGTGTTCCAGCCGATGGCGAAAGTTTCGGTATCCTTGCGGTCGAAATCGTTACGCACAACCGGCTGCACCTGCGAGTAGGTCACGCTGTCGGCAATGCCATCATTGTTGCTGACATCGGTAATGACCGTGGTCGCGCCCCAACCGGGATTGAGCGGGAATTCGATGCCGCGCTGCGCGATGCGCTCGCGGTAATCGGCGTAGAAGACGTCGATGGTGGTGTTCCATTCAGGGGCTGGTTCCCACTGCACCGTGCCGAACAGGCCGAGCCGGTCAAGATCGACCGAGCGGGCGTAAGGCTTCATCCCGCCGAGCACCAGCGCGCCCTGCGACCCTTCGGGGGCCACGCCATTGTCGACATCGCCCTGGCCAAGGCCCGGATAGCCCCACGAGTTGAAGCGCTGCACCTGGCTGGGGCTCGACTGGTAGGCCACGCCGAGCGCGATCCCCAGCGTGTCGTTGGCGAACTGGTCGACATAAGTCGCCGTGGCGCGATAGCCGTAGCCGTCGATATCGGGATTGAGCGAACCGTCTTCGTTGAATTCGCCGCGCGCGCTGACCGCGATCACCCGGTCGTTCTGGTCGAGCGGACGGATCGTGCGCAGGTCCACCGTCCCGGCGAGACCCTGGCCGATCAGACCCGCGAACGGAGTCTTGTAGACTACGCCGCTGTTGATCAGTTCGGAGGGATACTGATCGTATTCCACCGCGCGGTTGTCGCCCGAGGACACCAGCTGGCGGCCGTTGAGCAGCGAGGTCGAGTAATCGGGGCCGAGGCCACGGATCGAGAGGCTCTGCGCACGGCCATCGACACGCTGTACGGCGAGGCCGGGGAGGCGGCCGAGCGTTTCGGCGATCGAGACGTCAGGCAGCTTGCCGATATCCTCGGCGGAGAAGGCTTCGACAATCGCGGTGTTGGTGCGCTTCTGGCCGATCGCGCTTTCCAGTGCCTGGCGATATCCGGTGACGAGGATCGTGCCCTCGACATCGTCCATATCGTCTTCGGCGGTGGTTTCGTCCTGCGTATCCTGCGCGAATGCAGTGCCCGGCAGGGTCAGCGCGGCGATGGCGAAGGCGGTGGTGCTGGCGCCAATGCGAAGTGTGTTACGGATATTCATTCGGTCCCCCGGATCTATGGCCGGCGGACACCTGTGGTCGCTTCCGGCATTCCTGCTCCTGACTCGCGGGTCTTGCCACGTGTGGCCCTGCTCGCTTGAGCATTACATACGTCCGCAGAATGGCAGGCGGGAAGTCAGCATACGTATACGCAAATATGCAGGAGCGTGATGCGTGGCTGAAATGGCGCAGCAGCCCTGTGTGTTTTCAGGCTCTTAGGAAAAGGTTGAGCGTCAGTCTGCCGTGGCGCGGATCGGTGTCCGGCACGAATTGGGCGGGCATGGCGGCGCAATGCAGGGTGTTGCCGCGATAGGCGATCAGGCGGTTGGCTGCGCCGTCGACCTTGAGGGTCCGTTCGAACATTGGTGAGTTTTCGCCGATGTATTCGGCGTGCGGCAGGCCATGATGTGCGGTGGCCGTTTCCAGTTCCGCCCGGTAATGATCGAACCGGGCGGCATCGACGCTTTCGTAGCCGGTGCTTCGCTGGCGATAAAAGGCCGTGCCGCCCTCGCTGTCATCCGAAAGGTAAAGCAGCACCGCAATCCGCTCCGGCTCGGTCCCGTCGAAATGCGGCAGCCGCTGGATCGGTGCCAGTTCGCCCGGAGCCTTGGTGACGATGGACAGGAAACATTCGAAATAGGCCGGCTCGCGCGCCAGTCCGAACAGGTCCGCCATCTGCTCCAGCAGCGGCGCGACCAGCGGCATCGCCACGGCTTTCGAAACCGAAGCCCGGATTCCGGGATAGAACGGCCCGATGGGTTTGTAGGAATGGCGCGCGGCAATGTCCCGCACCAGTTGCAGGTCCGACAAGGCATCGTCCACCACCATCAGCGGCTGCCCCTCGGCCCCGAACCGGGTGAGCGAAAGCCGGTGGTTCGGCGACAGGGCAAGCGGGGACGATTGAACCATTTGTGCGGTGCGCTGAAGGCCGAAAGGTGCAGAGGAAATGTCACACCCACCATGCAACCCGAAGGGCAGGTTTGCAATCGCGGGGGTCGGCTATACAACCGTTGGGCCGGGCGAAGAGGAGCCGTGCGGCGGGAGAGGACATGGGACGCACGCCAACGGGTCGGCCGACCAGTTTCGATATTGCCTATCTGGCCGGGGTCTCCAAGCCCACCGTCAGCCGCGCGCTGCGTGGCGACAAGTCGGTCAGCGAAGCCACCCGCGCGCGGATCCGGAAGATCGCCAGCGAGCTCAATTACACCGTCGACAAGAACGCCTCCTCGCTGCGCTCGCAACGCTCCAACACCATCGCCCTGCTGTTCTTCGAGGACCCGACCCCCGACGAATCCATGATCAATCCGTTCTTCCTCGCCATGCTGGGATCGATCACGCGGGCCTGCGCCAACCACGGCCTGGACCTGCTGATCTCGTTCCAGCGGATGGAGGATGACTGGCACGTCCGCTACCAGGACAGCCACCGGGCCGACGGACTGATCCTGCTCGGCTACGGCGATTACACGCTCTACCGCGAGCGGCTGGAGCAGCTGGCGCGGCAGGGGACGCATTTTGCGCGCTGGGGCTCGGTGAGTGGCGATACGTCGGGCAGCACCATCGGTTCGGACAATTTCGGCGCGGGGCGGCTGGCGGGCGAACACCTGCTGGCGCGCGGACGGGGGCGGCTGGCTTTCCTCGGTCATGCGAGTGACCAGTATCCCGAGTTCGCGCAACGCTATCGCGGCATGTGCCGGGCGTTGCAAGAAGCTGGTATCGCACCGGAAAATGCGCTCCAGCGCGATGCCATCACCACCGAGGAAGCGGGGTACGAAGCCACGCGGAGCCTGATTGCGGGGGGCGTCCATTTCGATGGCGTGTTCGCCGCCAGCGACTTGATCGCCATCGGCGCGCTGCGGGCGCTGACCGAAGCCGGGCTGGCCGTGCCCGGTGATGTCGCGCTGGTGGGGTTCGACGACATTCCCGCCGCCAGCCTCACCAACCCGCCGCTGACCACGATCATGCAGGATATCGGCGGCGCGGGCGAGCGGCTGGTGGAGACGTTGCTGGCGAAGATCGAAGAGCGCGAAGGGCCGGACAACCGCCTGCCCACCCGCCTGATCGTGCGCGCCAGCAGCGGCGGTGCGGCCGCGCTCGCCCCGTCCTGATCCGGGCCCGATCGCCTGCATACATTCGTATACGTGTTGTCGCGGCGGCGCATTCGTGCCAGCCGAAGGCATCGATCGAGGCGGCGGAGACTGCCCGGATCAAGTGACAACGGGAAGAGGAAACGCGAATGGCATCGGTTCAGGGGCCTGCGCCCGTAACCACTTCGGCACGCAAGCCGCAGATGGGATGGGGCGGTCTCGCCAATATCAGCTTCGGCTTTTTCGGCATCCAGATCGGCTTCGTGCTGCAGAATTCCAACATGAGCCGGATCTTCCAGACGCTGGGCGCCTCCATGGACGATCTGCCGATCCTGTGGGTGGCTGCACCGCTGACCGGACTGATCGTGCAGCCGATCATCGGCCACTTGTCGGACAAGACCTGGAACCGCTTGGGCCGCCGCCGCCCCTATTTCATGACCGGCGCCCTGTTCGCCGCGATTTCGCTGCTGCTGATGCCGCTGGCACCCACATTTGCGGCACCTCTTCTCTTCGCGGCAGCGCTGCTGTGGGTGCTCGATGCCAGCCTCAATATCGCGATGGAGCCGTTCCGCGCTTTCGTCGGGGACATGCTCGACAAGTCTCAGCATTCGACCGGCTACGCCGTGCAGACTGCATTTATCAGTGCGGGCGCGGTGGTGGCGGCAATTTTTCCCTGGCTGCTTGAACAGTT
The DNA here is from genome assembly GCA_019739335.1 of Erythrobacter sp. NCBI lineage: Bacteria > Pseudomonadati > Pseudomonadota > Alphaproteobacteria > Sphingomonadales > Erythrobacteraceae > Erythrobacter > Erythrobacter sp. Next base: position 1,660,257 of record CP073261.1, on the reverse strand, counting down.
CGGGGTCAGCAATGTCGCCGCCGCGGGCGAAATTCCCGCCACCGTCCGCTGGAGCTTCTGGGCCGGCGCACTTGCGCTGTTCCTCGCGATCGGCTGGACCGTGATGACCACACGCGAGTATTCGCCCGAGCAGATGGCTGCTTTCGAAGCGGGGCGAGAGGCAGCAGGCATCGCGACAGACGGCGCGCTTGCCGCCAAGAGCTTTGCCACTCCTCTGGTCTGGATCGGCCTCGGGGCAATCGTCGCCCTCTCGGTCGATCCGCTGGAACTCGAAAAGGAGATTTTCCTTCTCGGTGGCCTGCTGGCGACCTACGGCATCCTAAGCGCGGTGGGAATCTGGCTGGCCAAGCAGGGCAGGTCGGCGAACATGCTGTCGAGCATTGTCGGCGACTTTTCCGGCATGCCGCCAATGATGAAGCGGCTCGCACTGGTCCAGTTTTTCAGCTGGTCGTCGCTGTTTATCATGTGGATCTATTCCGGCCCGATCGTCTCGCAATACTATTTCGGCAGTGCCGATCCGACCACCGCCGCCTATAACGAGGGCGCCAACTGGTGGAACCTGATCTACACGGTGCAGAACGGGGTCGCCGCCGTTGCCGCAATGCTGGTGCTGCCCGCGCTGTCACGCAGGTTCGGCAAGGCGCTGACCCACATGACCTGCCTCCTGCTGGGCGCGCTGGGTTTCCTCGGCTTCTTCCTCCTCCGCGATCCGAACCTCCTGATTATCTGCGAAGTGCTGAAGGGCATTGCCTGGGCCAGCATTCTTGCGATGCCCTACGCCATCCTCGCCTCCAACCTGCCGCAGGCGAAGCTGGGCATCTACATGGGGCTGTTCAACATTTTCGTTGTGGTGCCGCAATTGCTGGTGGCGACGGTGATGGGATCGATCATGCAGGCGTTCTTCCCCGGTGAACCGATCTGGACGATGCTGTTCGCGGCGCTGGCCTGGGTCCTCGCCGCCGCCGCGATGCTGCGGGTGAAGGCCGCTATGCCGGAAGATGCGCGATGATTGGCGCGGTAGAGGCTGGGGGCACGAAATTCGTCCTCGCGCTGGCGCGACAGGACGGCACGATTGTCGAGCGCACGCGAATCGACACCCGCCATCCGGACGCGACCTTTCCGGCGATGGCCGACTGGTTCGCCGGCGCTGCCGAACGACACCGCCCGATCGCCGCCTTCGGCGTTGCCAGCTTCGGCCCGATCGACATCGATCCCGCCTCCTCCGCCTATGGCACCTTCACCACCACCCCCAAGCCGGGGTGGAGCGGCGCGCGCTATCACGATGCGCTGGCGCGGTTCGGCGTGCCGCTGGCCATCGAAACCGATGTGAACGGCGCGGCGATGGGCGAGGCCATGGCGGGCGCAGGGCGCGGGGCGCGCACACTCGCCTATACCACTGTCGGCACGGGCATTGGCACCGGCGTGGTGACTGGTGGCAAGCCGCTGGCGGGCCTGTCGCATTACGAAAGCGGCCACATCCGCCCTGCCCGCGCAGCCGGAGATGACTGGCCCGGCTTCTGCCCGTTCCACGGTGCTTGTCTGGAGGGTCTGGCTAGCGGCCCCGCCATCATCACCCGCTGGGGGCACGATCTCTCGCAGGCGAGCGCCGACCAGATCGCTCTGGTCGCCGATTATCTCGCCGAATTCGCGATGACGCTGGCGCTGCTGCACATGCCCGACAGGATGATTTTCGGCGGCGGCGTGATGAAAGCTCCCGGCCTGATCGAGGCCCTTCGCGAGAAAACCCGCGCCAAACTGGCAGGCTATGTCAGCGCCTATGACCGGCCGCTCAACGATGTGATCGTCCCGCCGGGGCTGGGAGACGACGCCGGGATCACTGGCGCCATCGCATTGGGGCGGTCCCTGCTTCAATCGAAAGGACAACTTGCATGAAAAAGCTCCTCACCGTCTCCGCGCTCGCCCTGCTGGCGGGCGGCACTGCTTTTGCCATGACCAGCGGGGCGGACGAGCCCGGCGCGCAGGAAGCGACTGCCGAAACGTGGGCGCCGCAGCCGTTCGTTCAGATCGAAGCGCCCGAATGGACGCGCAACGCGGTGCTGTACCAGATCAACACCCGCAATTTCACCGCCGAAGGCACCTTCGCCGCTGCCGAAGCCGAATTGCCGCGGCTGAAGGAACTGGGCGTCGATATCCTCTGGCTGATGCCGATCCATCCCATTGGCGTGGAAAACCGCAAGGGCACGCTCGGCAGCCCCTATTCGGTGCAGGACTATTACGCGGTGAATCCCGAATTCGGCACCGAGGAAGACTTGCGTAGCTTCGTCGATGCGGCGCATGAACAAGGCTTCCACGTCATCCTCGATCTGGTCGCCAACCACACCGCGTGGGACAACGAACTCGCGACCGAACATCCCGACTGGTACGAAAAGACCTGGGACGGCAATTTCCGCCCCACCCCGTTCTGGGACTGGTCCGACATCATCGATCTCGACTGGAGCCAGCCGGGCGTACGCGAGCATGTGGGCGGGGCGATGGAATACTGGGTGCGCGAGTTCGGGATCGACGGCTACCGCGCCGACGTGGCGGGCTATGTGCCGATCGATTTCTGGGAAACCATGCGCGCCCGATTGGATGCGATCCGTCCGGTGTTCATGCTCGGCGAAGTGCAGCAGACCGTCCACCACCGCGCCGCTTTCGATGCCAGCTACGGCTGGGACTGGCACGTTGCCTCCAAGCGCATCGCGCAGGGCGGCGCGGATGCGACCGGGTTCTTCGGCTATTATGCGGAGCACCAGAGCCTGTGGCCCGCAGAGGCCATGCGGCTGACCTATATCGAGAACCACGACAGCAATGCCTGGGAAGGCACGATCTACGAGAACTATGGCCCGGCGCTGGAGGCGATGACTGCGCTCAGCTTCACACACGAAGGGCTGTCGATGGTCCACAACGGACAGGAAGCCTGCAACGCCACGCGGCTCGAGTTCTTCGAGAAAGACCCGATCGACTGGAGCCAGGGCGAGGACTGCACCTATGGCGACCTGCTGGCGGACCTGATTGCGTTCCGCACCGAAAATCCGGCGCTCCACAATGGCCGCTGGGGCGCGCGGATGAACCCGGTGACGAGCGACAAGCCGCAGCAGTTGTTCGGCTTCGTGCGCGAACGGGACGGCAACCGGGTGCTGGCCTTGTTCAACCTGTCGGGCCAGCCGGTGACGGCGACTCTGGCGGACGCGCTGGCGGCGGGGAGCTATGCCGAGTTCCAGTCCGGCGAGGCGGTGACCATTGCCGAGGGCGATACGGTGTCGCTCCCGGCCTGGGGCTTCCGGCTCCTATCCAGCACGGCGGAGGCCAGCGCAGAGTAACGCCGCGCTGGACAACGGGCAGCCAGAAAAGGCATAGGCCGCGCCCATGCACGACCTGCGCCTGATCCGCGAAAATCCTGACGCCTTCGACGCCGCGCTGGCCACGCGCGGGGTGGAACCGCAATCCGCGCGCCTGCTGGCGCTGGACGAGGAACGCCGCGCCTTGCAGACGCAATTGCAGTCCGCGCAAAGCCGCCGCAACGACGCGTCCAAGGCTATCGGCGCGGCGATGGGCAAGGGCGATAAGGACCTGGCGGAGACGCTCAAGGCCGAAGTAGCGGCGATCAAGGCGGACATGCCCGCGCTGGAAGAGCGCGAGAAGGTGCTGGGCGTGGAACTGGACGGCGCGCTCGCCACCCTGCCCAACCTGCCCGCCGAGGACGTGCCGCAAGGTGCGGACGAAGAAGGAAATGTCGAAGTCAGCCGCTGGGGCACCCCGCGCTCCTTCGACTGTACTCCGCAGGAACACGCCGATCTCGGCCCCGAGCTGGGGATGGAATTCGAAACCGCCGCCAAGATGAGCGGCGCGCGCTTCACTTTCCTGCGTGGGCCCATGGCGCGGCTGCACCGGGCTTTGGCGCAGTTCATGCTCGACTATCAGGCGGGGGAGCGCGGTTATACCGAATGCAATCCCCCAGTCCTGGTGCGTGACGAGGCGCTGTTCGGGACGGGGCAGTTGCCGAAGTTTGCCGAGGACCAGTTCCGCGCCAACGAGCACTGGCTCATCCCCACCGCCGAAGTCTCGCTCACCAATTCGGTGCGCGAGGCGATCATCGACGATCTCACCCAGCCGATTCGCCTCACCGCACTCACCCCCTGCTTCCGCTCCGAAGCGGGCGCGGCGGGGAAGGATACGCGCGGGTTCATCCGCCAGCACCAGTTCGAGAAGGTCGAACTGGTCAGCATTTGCCGCCCCGAAGACGCCGATGCCGAGCACGCGCATATGGTCGAAAGCGCGGAGGGCGTGCTCAAGGCGCTCGACCTGCCCTATCGCAAGATGCTGCTATGCACCGGCGACATGGGCTTCACCGCGAAGAAGACTTTTGATCTCGAAGTCTGGCTGCCGGGGCAGAATGCCTATCGAGAAATCAGCTCGGTCAGCTGGTGCGGCGATTTCCAGGCGCGGCGGATGCAAGCTCAGTATCGACCTGAAGGCCAGAGCAAAGGTCCGTGGCCCTATGTCCACACGCTCAACGGCTCGGGCCTCGCGGTCGGGCGCACGCTGGTGGCGGTGCTCGAGAACTACCAGCAGGAGGACGGCTCGGTGCTCGTGCCGGAGCCTTTGCGCGGCTATATGGGTGGTGTCTCCAAACTGGAACCGATCATTTGATGCGCATCCTCCTCACCAATGACGATGGCATCCACGCTCCCGGTCTCACCGTGCTGGAGGAACTGGCGGCGCAATTGTCCGACGATGTCTGGGTCTGCGCCCCGGCAGAGGAGCAATCGGGCGCGGGCCATTCGCTGACGCTGCACATGCCGGTGCGGCTGCGCGAGCATGGCGGGCGGCGCTTTTCGGTTACAGGCACGCCGACCGACAGCGTCAATCTGGCGCTGCGCAAGCTGTTTCCCGACCAGCCCCCCGATCTGGTGATTTCCGGTGTCAACGCGGGCGAGAACCTCGGCGACGATATTACCTATTCGGGCACCATCTCCGCCGCCATCGAAGGCGCGCTGGCAGGCATTCCGGCCATCGCGCTGAGCCAGGCCTTCCGCGACAACGGCGCCAGTTTCTCGGCGACGCAGCACTGGGGCGCGCGCGTGCTCGAACCGCTGATCGATATGGCGATGGCGCGGCGCACGCTCATAAACGTCAACTTCCCTGCCCTGCCCGCCGAAGCTGTGCGTGGCATCCGCGTGGTGCGGCAGGGGTTCCACGATTACGGACGCGGATCGCTGGTGGAAGGCGAGGACCCGCGCGGTCGGCCCTATTACTGGTTCGGCCTGCAGGATGCCGAACATACATTGGACCACGGCACCGATCTGGAAGCGGTGGAGGACGGCTACATTTCCGTCACTCCGCTGCAATTGGACATGACCCAGCACTCGGCCATCGGCGCTTTGGCTGAGCGATTTGAGGCGGAGCGGTTTGCCGGATGATGGGAGCACGCTGACCGATGGCGCTTTCAACCAGGAAAACGGCGAAGCGCAAGGCCGATGCCGGGCTGGTGCCCCTGCGCCGGGCGGTGAAGATACCGGTCTGGGGCGATCTGGGTATCCGCCTGGGCGTGGCACTGTTCCTGATCTTTGCCGTCATCATGATCCACTGGTGGGATCGAGACGGGCTGGTCGATAACGTCGACGGGCACATCAGCTTTTCGGATGTCGTCTATTTCACGATGATATCCGTCACCACCACCGGCTTCGGCGATATTGCTCCGATCAGCGACCGCTCGCGGATGATCGAGGCGATCATCGTGACCCCGGTGCGGGTGGCGGTGATCTTCATTTTCGTGGGAGCGGCCTACAGTTTTGTCATCAAGCGCAGCTGGGAGAAATGGCACATGGCCCGCATTCAGGAGAAGCTCTCCGACCATATCGTCGTCCTCGGCTTCGGTGTCTCCGGCTCCGAAGCCGTGGGCGAACTGATCGATCGCGGGATTGAACCGGAATGCATCGTGGTGATGGACCCGAGCGCGGAGCGGCTGGAGAAGGCCGAGGCGCTCGGCTGCAACGTGATTCAGGCCGACGCCACGAGAGACGAAAGCCTTGAGGCAGTACGCATTCGCGAAGCGCGGACGGTGCTGGTATCGGCAGGGCGCGACGACAGTTCGATCCTGATCGTTCTCACCGTCCGCCACCTCGCGCCCAATGTCCCGATCAGCGTGGTGGTGCGCGCCGCGGACAACGAATTGTTGGCACGGCAGGCCGGGGCGGACAACGTGATCAATCCGGTGCGCTTTACCGGCCTGCTGCTGGCGGGCAGCGCTGCGGGCGCGCATATCGCCGAATATATGTCCGATCTGGCTTCGGTAAGCGGGCGGGTGCAACTGATCGAACGCAAGGTGCTGCCCGAGGAAATCGGCAAGCCGCTGAGCGAACTCGCTACCGGCGGCAAGGGCGTGCGGGTCTATCGCAACGGCAAGCCGTGTGGCTTCTGGGAACACGAAGCCGATTGCCTGCAAGCGGGCGATGTGGTGGTGGAAATCCTCCCCAGTGAAGCAACCGAAAGCGACGAGGACTAGTCGAACGCGGCGAAAACCCCGCCCATCAGCGCCATGCCGACGATGAAATGGCCCGCATCGATGGCGAACAGCTTGCCCGGCCGCATCTGGAACAGGTAATTGATCCCCAGCGCCGGGGCCATCAGCGTCGCCCCATAGCCCACCGCGATCATCATCTTGCCGCGATCCGAAGGCGTGGTCATCGCGAACTGGTGTGCCAGCATCAGCGCGATCAGCAGTTCGAACGCGAAGGCCAGCCCCATGATTAGCCAAGTCGGGTTCTGACCCGGCTGCGGCCCGGCCTTCACCATTTCGTCTGTGATTCCGTTCATCGCGCGCCACGGCTTGCCGAACAGCATCCCGTACCACAGCGCGCCAAGCACGAAGAAGGCCGTGGCCGCCAGAAACACCGCCAGCAGATTGATCTCGCCCATGATGAATTCCCCTCCAGATTGCGTCCCACCGCTACCCCTAGCCGAAAGCGCCCCGCACGTGTAGGGGCGCGCTCGTGATGGCAACGCAAATCCCCGAGCAAAAGAAAGTCGGCATGGTCAGCCTCGGCTGCCCCAAGGCGCTGGTCGATTCCGAACGCATCCTCACCCGCCTGCGCGCGGACGGCTATGCGATGAGCGCCGACTACGCCGGGGCCGACGTGGTGCTGGTCAACACCTGCGGCTTTCTCGACTCCGCCAAGGAGGAGAGCCTCGACGCGATCGGCGAAGCGATTGCCGAGAACGGGCGGGTGATCGTGACCGGGTGCATGGGCGAGGAAGCCGACGTGATCCGCGCCCGCTTCCCGCAGGTGCTGGCGATCACCGGGGCGCACCAATACGAGGATGTCGTCCACGCGGTTCACGAAGCTGCGCCGCCCACCCAAGGTCCGTTCATCGACCTGATCCCGCAGCCGGACGTGAAGCTGACACCGCGCCACTACAGCTATCTCAAGATCAGCGAAGGCTGCAACCATTCCTGCGCCTTTTGCATCATCCCGCAACTGCGCGGGAAGCTCGCCAGCCGACGGATCGATGCAGTGCTGCGCGAGGCGGAAAAGCTGGTCGCCGCCGGGACGAAGGAGCTGCTGGTCATCAGCCAGGACACCAGCGCCTACGGGGTCGATACGCGGCACGAGGAGCGGATGTGGAAGGACCATCCGGTCCGCGCCCACATGACCGATCTTGCCCGCGAGCTCGGCCAGCTGCGCACGCCCGAAGGCGCGACGCCGTGGGTGCGGCTGCACTATGTCTATCCCTACCCGCACGTCGATGCGGTGATCCCGCTGATGGCGGAGGGGCTGCTGACGCCCTATCTCGACATTCCGTTCCAGCACGCCAGCCCCTCGGTTTTGCGGGCGATGAGACGCCCTGCGAACGAGGCGAAGGTGCTCGAACGCATCCGCAACTGGCGCGCGATTGCGCCCGATCTGACCATCCGTTCCAGCTTCGTGGTCGGCTTTCCGGGCGAGACCGAGGCCGATTTCCTCTACCTGCTAGAATGGCTGGAGGAGGCTCAACTCGACCGGGTCGGCGCGTTCCGCTTCGAGCCGGTGGCGGGCGCGGCGGCCAACCTGCTGCCCGATCCGGTGCCTGATGCGCTGAAGGAAGAACGCTACGCGCGGCTGATGGAACTGACCGAGCGGATCAGCGCCGAAAAGCTCGCCGCCAAGGTCGGCCGCACCATGCCCGTCATCATCGACGAAGTGGGCGAGCCGGACGAGGACGGCGACATCGGCGCGACCGGACGCAGCCAAGCGGATGCGCCGGAAATCGACGGCGCGGTCTACCTGCGCAATGTGCCCGCAACGCTCGTCCCCGGCGACCTCGTGCAGGCGACAATCGAGGATGCCGACGCGCACGACCTGTTTGGGTCGCTTGCCTGATCCTCTGCGCGCCGACTGAACAATGCGGCGAAGTTTACACTAAGGCGACACCAAAATCGTGCTCCGCGCGAGCTACCTGAATGGCAAAAGGGAACCGACGCGGAGAAAAAACCTGCCCTTCGCACGAGGCAGTGCGCGTCGGATCTAATCAGCATATCCAGCTGTAGGAAAGCGCTGTTCGGCCGGCATTTGTCCTACCGCACCGCGCGGCTTTCCACCACGCCCTCGATCACCACGCCGGTGACATGGCTGGTATATTCGAACGGATCACCGTCGAACATCGCCACATCGCCATCCTTGCCGACTTCCAGCGATCCGATCCGCTCGCCCATGCCGATGATCCGCGCGGCATCGATGGTGATGCTCGCCAGCGCATCCTGCGGCGCGAGGCCATTGCCCGCCGCAAACCCCGCTTCCCAGAGCACCACGCGGGTCTTGGGCACATAGGCTTCATATCCCGATTGCAATGCGAACGGCACGCCCGCTTCGGCCAGCATCGCGGCAGTGGTGAAGGCGGCGTTTTCCAGCTCGCCATCGTTGCGCGCCATCGTGGGGTGGAGGATTACCGAGACCCCCGCTTCGCGCAGTTCGTCCAGCATCAGGTGCGCGTCCGCCGCGCCGTCGAGTACCACGGTGATGCCGAATTCATCGGCCAGCCGCAGTGCGCTCTGCATGTCCTGCATCCGGTTGGCGGTAATCATCAGCGGGGTTTCGCCGCGAATGACCGACTGGAACGCCTCGCGCACCAGATCGCGTGCGCCCGCTTCGCCCGCTTCCTCATCGTCGTCGTCCGCATCGCCAGCACCCTGCGCGTCGAGCAGCGCCTGGCGCAGCATCGCCATCTGCTTGGCGCGGGTACCCGGCGAACTGTCCTGATCGAGCGCCCATGCACCGAGGTTGGTGGCGATCATCGTGCCGTCTTCCACCAGCGCCGCTTCCACGGTGTTGCCGCGCGTCTTGACCACCATTGTCTGCCCCGACACCAGCGCGCCGGGGCCATGCCCGGTGTGCAGCGTCGTCACGCCCAGTTCGCGCACCCATTGCACCAGCCGGTCATGCGGATTGTAGGCATCGATCGCGCGCAGCTGCGGTTGCATCGGCGCGCTTTCGTCCAACTGGTCCTGATCGTCGGGCTGGTTGAGATAGCCGGTCAGTCCGACGGTCGAATGCGCGTCGATCAGGCCGGGCGTCACCACCGGCGCGCTCAGCACTTCGATGCCCGCCGGGATCGGCGTGCTCGCTGCCGGGCCTACCGCCACGATGCGCCCGTCCGCGATCACCACTACGCCGTCGGCAATCACGCCCTGCGGCCCCATCGTCCAGACCTGTTCGCCGCGCACGGCGACATCTTGCGCCAGGGCAGTGGAGGATAGCAACGCGGCAGCGAGTGTGCCTGCGAGAGCCTTTACCAGCGTGCTCAATGGACATCCTCCTGCATATGCGCTTCCCGTTCGAGCACGTGGGTATTGGTCTGCGGATTGCCTGCACCAAAACCGCCGGTCGCATGGACCAGGTCTTCCGGATCGTCCGCATCGTAAAGCAGTTCGCCCAGCACCCAGGTTTCCGCAATGTCGGTATAGACCGAGAGCGGATCGCCGGTGAGGATCAGGAAATCGGCATATTTGCCTTCTTCCAGGCTGCCCACGCGGTCCTCCAGCCCCAGCTGCACCGCGCCGTTGATCGTGAGTGCGCGCAGCGCCCCATCGCGGCTCATCCCTCCGCGCACCGCAAGGCCTGCCTGCCGGAACATCAGGCGGCTATCGATGATGTTGTCATCCGAATGCAGCGAGAGGAACACGCCCGCCGCTTCCAGCGTGGCTGCGGTTTCCAGATTGGCCTCGACCGCTTCCAGCTTGCCGCCGGGGCTGTCCACCAGGATCGCCGAAACGGGCACGCCTTCGGCAGCGATTTCCTGCGCCACCCGCGCGCTTTCAATCCCGTGCTGGAGCAGCATCTCGAAGCCGAATTCGCGGCGCAGGCGCAACGCGGTCATGATGTCGTCCGAACGGTGGGTGTGGAAATGGACCAGCCGTTCGCCTTCGAGCACTTCGCACATGGCGTCCATGCCGATGTCGCGCGGCGAACGCTCGCCGCCGCAATATTCCTGCGCCGCCACGAAGTGCGAACGCACCATCGCCGCCGACCGCGCGCGGGTGCCAGGGAAACCGGGCGTCTCGCGCAGGGGATTGGTGCCGTTGGCCATTTTCATTCCGCCGATCATGTCACCGTCTTCATCCAGGAAGGCGTAATCCTCGATCCGGTTGGCATCCACCAGGTGCATATAGAAGGTCTGGCCGCTCATCAGATAGCCGGAGCCGGGCATGATATTCGCCGTCGTCACACCGCCCGAGCGGGCGCGGGCAATCGAGCTGTGGCGCACGTTGATCGAATCGAGCGCGCGCACATCGGGCTGGATCGCGCCCGAACTGTCCGCCCCGGAAACCTGCCCGATATGCGAATGGGTATCGACGATACCGGGCATGATGACCATGCCACTGGCATCGCGCACCTCGGCATTTGCGGGGATGGCGACATTCGCCCCCACGGCAATGATCCGCCCGCCCTGCACCACTAGCGTGGCCCCTTCGATCGTGCCGGTGCCACCGGTGCCGGACATCGTGTGGATGGTCGCGCCGGTAAAGGCGATGGGCTGGTCTTGCGCGGCAGCAGGCGCAGCCGCAATCGCGCCGAGCGCGCTGGCGGCGAGGATAGCCGCTTTCAGGCGTGTCATTCGGATTAACTCCCTGTCGTTGCAGGCGAGACTAGTCGCTGGGCGCTCATGCACAAGCCCTGTTTCACCGCCCTGTTTCACCGGGCCTGTTTCACCGGGCCTGTTTCGCCGCCCCAGTGCGTGCTAGCTTCAGGCGATGCAGCAACGGCAAACCACTTTCACGCTGAACACCCGTGGACAGGCGCTGTACGAATTCACCGGCGAGGTGAGCGACTGGCTGGCTGGCACCGGGATCGCCACCGGCCTCCTCACCCTCTTTTGCCGCCACACATCCGCCAGCCTGCTCATCAACGAGAACGCTGCGCCCGCGGTGCAGCGCGACTTGCTGCGCTGGCTGGCGCGAACAGTTCCCGAAGGAGAGGGGTACGAGCACGACAGTGAAGGCCCGGACGACATGCCCGCGCACATCCGCACGATGCTGACCGGCACATCGCTCTCGATTCCCGTTACTGCCGGCCTTATGGCGCTGGGTACGTGGCAGGGGCTATACCTTGCCGAACACCGCCGTGCCGCCCACCGGCGCGAAGTGGTGGCGCATTTATTCGGCGAATGATCCCCCCGCGAAACCCGCCGGTTCGCCAGCCGTTGAGCGTTCCATGACCATCGAAATCACCAGCAGCTTCTCTTTTCATATCGACCAGCCGACCGATCTGCTGTTGCAGTTCCAGGCTGCGGCCATTCCCGAACAGGTCATCCTCGAACACGATACCTGGCTGACCAAGGCGCTGCACCTTGCCAGCATTCCCGCGCAGGCGCGGATCGGGGAGCGGCTGTGGGTGCGGGCGACGGGGGATTACCGCGTCGATTACACAGCGAAAGTGGACGTCAAGCGGCAGGTCCACGATCTCGGCAGCCTCGCCCAGCTCGATCCGCACGACCTGCCGGGGGAGGCAGTCGAATACGTATTCGATTCGCGCTACTGCCAGGCCGACCGTATGCAGAACTTCGTGGCGGACACTTTCGGCAATCATGCGGGCGGCGCAAAGGTGGTCGCCATGCGCGACTGGATCGCCGAGAATTTCACCTATACGCCAGGCGCTTCGGATGCGAGCACCACCGCTCTCGAAACTTTCGTGGAACGGCGCGGGGTGTGTCGCGATTTTGCCCATGTGATGATCTGTTTCGCCCGCGCTTCCACCATCCCGGCGCGCTACGTCAGTTGCTATGCACCCGGCGTAACGCCGCAGGATTTCCACGCGGTCGCCGAGGTGTTCCTGGCGGATCCGCAAATGCCCGGCGGTGGATCATGGCAAATCGTCGATCCCACCGGCATGGCCGATCCGGCCACGACGGTGAAAATCGGCATCGGGCGCGATGCGGCGGATGTCAGCTTCATGACCAGTTTCGGCTTCGCCCGGTTCGACGGCAGCAGCGTGGACGTGCGCGAAATGGCGTGAGGCTTGCGCCGCAGACAGGTTTATGTTGCACTGCAAAATGTTGGTGCAGACCAGAGGAATCGAGATAACTTCCATGCAGACCAAGGCCGATACGCTGATCCTGTTCGGGGCGACCGGCGACCTCTCGCAGCGGATGCTGCTGCCCTCGCTCTGCGCACTGGCGGCGGAAGGCCTGCTCGCGGACGACCTGCGTATTGTCGGCACCGCACGATCGGCGCACAGCGATCACGAATTCCGCAATTTCGTGCGAGCGGCGGTGGAGAAATACCTGCCTGCGCACCGGCGCGGCGGGATGGCCGATTTCCTCAACCGCTTCAGCTACAGCCAGCTCGATGTGACCACGCCCGAAGGCTATGCCGATCTGGCGGCAAAAGTCGGCACTGATCGGCAAGTCGCGATTTTCCTCTCCACCGCGCCCAGCCTGTTCGAGCCCACGATCAAGGGGCTGGCCGACCACGGGCTGGCGGGGCCGAATTCGCGCATCTGCCTCGAAAAGCCGCTTGGCACCGATCTCGCCAGTTCCTGCGCCATCAACGATGCCGTGGCCGCCGCTTTCAGCGAAGACCGGATTTTCCGCATCGATCACTATCTCGGCAAGGAGACGGTGCAGAACCTGATCGCGCTGCGGTTTGCCAATATCCTGTTCGAACCGCTGTGGAATGCCCAGCATATCGACCATGTGCAGATCACCGTGGCGGAAACCGTGGGGCTGGAAGGTCGCGCCGATTTCTACGAGAACGCCGGCGCGCTGCGCGATATGGTGCAGAACCACATGCTGCAATTGCTAGCACTGGTGGCGATGGAGCCGCCGAGCAGCTTCGATGCCGGGGCCGTGCGCGACGAAAAGGTGAAAGTGTTGCGCGCTTTGCGCTCGGTCGAAGCGAGCGAGAGCGTGACCGGCCAGTATCGCGGCGGGGCTTCCACAGGGGCGATCGTTCCCGGTTATGACGAGGAACTGGGGCGCGACAGCAATACCGAGACCTTCGTTGCCCTCAAGGCGCATATCGACAACTGGCGCTGGCACGGGGTGCCGTTCTACCTGCGCACCGGCAAGCGGCTGCCCGAACGGGTTACGGAGATCGTCGTGCAATTCCGCTGCGTCCCGCATTCGATTTTTCCCGGCGCAAAGCTGAAACCGAACCGGCTGGTGATCGGCATCCAGCCCGAAGAGAACATTACCCTGTCGATGATGTCCAAGGTCCCCGGCATCGAGCATGAGGGGATGACGCTGCGCGAGCTGCCGCTCCACATCGCCATGCCCGATGCTTTCACCGGCAAGCACAAGCGGATTGCCTACGAACGGCTGCTGCTCGATCTGGTTGGCGGCGACCAGACGCTGTTCGTACGGCGTGACGAGGTCGAAGCCCAGTGGCGCTGGGTGGACGATATCCGCGCGACCTGGCTCACCGAAGGCAAGCAGGTGAAGACCTACAGCGCCGGAAGCTGGGGCCCAAGTGCGGCCATCGCGCTGGCGGAGCGTGACGGAGTAAGCTGGCATGAGTAACCTTCACCCCACCATCGCCCGGGTCACCGATCGCATCATCGAGAAGTCGAAAGACAGCCGAACGGCCTATCTGGCGCTGATCGAACGCGAAGCCGCCAACCGGCCGGACCGCAGTCAGGTGAGTTGTTCCAACCTCGCCCACGCCTATGCCGGGGCAATGGAGGACCAGGCGGCGCTAAAGGCCAATCGCGGGCCGAACATCGGTATCGTCACCAGTTACAACGACATGCTGAGCGCCCACGCGCCCTATTACCGTTATCCCGAACGGCTGAAAATCTATGCGCGCGAGATCGGCGCGACCGCACAGGTGGCCGGCGGAACTCCGGCGATGTGCGACGGGGTGACGCAAGGCGAGACCGGCATGGAACTCAGCCTGTTCTCCCGCGATGCCATTGCCATGGCGACGGGGATCGCGCTTTCCCACGCGATGTATGACGGCGTGTTGCTGCTCGGCATCTGCGACAAGATCGTCCCCGGCCTGCTCATCGGCGCGCTGCGGTTCGGGCACCTGCCCGCCGTCTTCGTGCCCGGCGGGCCGATGCCCAGCGGGATTTCCAACCGCGAGAAGCAGCGCGTCCGCCAGCTCTATGCCGAAGGCAAGGCGACTCGCGCGGAACTGCTCGACAGCGAACTGGGCAGCTACCATTCGGCAGGCACCTGCACCTTTTACGGCACGGCCAATTCCAACCAGATGATGATGGAACTGATGGGGCTGCACGTGCCGGGTGCCGCCTTCATTCAGCCGGGCACGAAGCTGCGGCAAGCGCTCGACCGGGCGGCAGTACACCGCGTTGCCGCGTTGGGGCAGGACGGCAATGACTATCGCGCGCTCGGCCACTGCGTCGATGAGAAGGCGATCGTGAACGCGATGGTCGGGCTGCTGGCGACCGGCGGATCGACCAACCACGCGATCCACATTCCCGCCTTTGCCCGCGCGGCCGGGGTGCAGGTGGACTGGACCGATCTTTCAGAGCTTTCGAGCGTCGTACCGCTGCTGGCGCGGGTCTATCCCAATGGCGCAGGGGATGTGAACCATTTCCACGAAGCGGGCGGAATGGGCTTCGTTACGCGCGAACTGCTCGATGCCGGGCTGGCGCATCGCGACGTCGTCGGTGTCGGTGCGCAGCGCGGCATGGACGAATACGCGCAGGAGCCGGGACTCGATGAAGACAATCTGGTGTGGCGCGATGTCGGCCCTTCGGGCGACGCAGAGATGCTCCGCCCCGCCGCCGCGCCGTTCCAGCCCGACGGCGGGATGAAGCTCGTCACCGGCAATCTGGGTCGCGCCTGTTTCAAGAGCTCCGCCGTGGCAGCGGACCGCATGACGATCGAAGCGCCGTGCCGGGTGTTCCAGACCCAGAAGGCTGTGGCAGAGGCCTTCGTCGCCGGGGAGCTGGACCGGGACGTGGTGGTAGTGGTGCGCTTCCAGGGGCCGCGCGCCAACGGGATGCCCGAATTGCACAGCCTCACGCCGCCGCTGGGCGTGTTGCAGGATCGCGGCTACCGCGTGGCGCTGGTCACCGATGGCCGGATGTCGGGCGCAAGCGGCAAGGTGCCCGCGGCAATCCACTGTTCTCCGGAAGCACTGGGCGGCGGGCCGCTGTCGCTCTTGCAAGACGGCGACATCGTGCGTCTCTGCGCGGCAACGGGCGAGCTTTCTACCAGCGCCGATCTCAGCACCCGCAGCCCTGCCCCCGATCCGGTTCCCGAAGTGGGCACCGGGCGCGAACTTTTCGCCATGTTCCGTTCCTTGGCGGACGAAGCCGAAAAGGGTGGCAGCGCGATGCTGGCGAGCGCGGGGCTGTAATAAAAATGGGACAGGGGGAAGAGGGCATGACCGAGATTGTTACCGTAGACATCGGCGGCACTCACGCCCGCTTTGCGCTGGCCAGCCAGTCGGGCAACGGCACGATCACGCTGGACGAGCCGATCACCCTGCACACCGACGATCACGCCAGTTTCCAGACCGCCTGGGAAGATTACCGCGAACGCAAGGGCGGCACCCTGCCCCCGCGCGTGGCGATGGCGATTGCCGGGCCGGTGGGCGGTGACGTGATCCGCTTCACCAATAACCCGTGGATCATTCGCCCGGCGCTGATCCCGGAAAAGCTGGGGTGCCAAGGGTACGTGCTGGTCAACGATTTCGAAGCCGTGGCCCATGCGGTTGCCCGCGCCCCGGCAGACCAGTTCCTGCATCTCGCCGGGCCGGACGAGGATCTTCCTGCCAGCGGCACGATCAGCGTGCTTGGCCCCGGAACCGGGCTGGGCGTTGCGCACCTTTGGCGCGACGGCAAGGGATTCACCCATGTGCAGGCGACCGAAGGCGGACACGTCGATTTTGCCCCGCTCGATCCCATCGAGGATGCGATCCTCGTGCGGCTGCGCAAGCGCCACAACCGCGTTTCGGCCGAGCGGGTGGTATCCGGCCCCGCTATTGTCGATATCTACGAAACGCTCGGTGCGCTCGAAGGTCGGGCGATGGCCGAACTCGATGACGTTGCGATCTGGACCGCCGGAATGGACGGCAGCGACAGCCTCGCTGCTGCCGCAATCGACCGCTTCTGCCTCTCGCTCGGCGCCGTCGCGGGCGATACCGCACTGGCGCAGGGGGCAAGCGCAGTGGTGATCGCGGGCGGTCTGGGGTACCGGCTGCGCGATCATTTGCCCAAGTCGGGCTTTGCCGAACGCTTTCGCGCCAAGGGCCGCTTCGAAGGGCTGATGGCGAAACTGCCGGTCAAGCTTATCACCCACCCGCAGCCGGGCCTGTTCGGCGCGGCGGCAGCCTATTTCCTCCAGCACGGAGAGCAAGCATGAGCATCAGCGCCGCTATCGACAGGATAATGCGAACTGCTCCGGTCATCCCGGTGCTGGTGGTGGACGATGTGGGCCACGCCCGCGAAACCGCGGAAGCGCTGGTGGAAGGCGGGCTCAGGGTGCTCGAAGTCACGCTGCGCACGCCCGATGCGATCGCCGCGATCCGTCGCATGAACCTCGTTCCCGGCGCGATTGTCGGCGCGGGCACAGTGGTAAACGAAACGCAGCTCGAAGAGGCGCTGGCAGCAGGAGCGGAATTCATCGTCTCCCCCGGCCTGACCGAGAAGCTGGGCAAGGCGGCGATCAAGCACGCCGTGCCGTTCCTGCCAGGCATTGCCAACGCCGGCGACATCATGCGCGGGATGGATCTCGGTTTGAAGCACTTCAAGTTCTTCCCTGCCATGACCAACGGCGGCATTCCCGCCCTCAAGAGTCTCGCCGCGCCGTTTTTCCAGTGCAAGTTCTGCCCCACCGGCGGCATATCGCTCGACAATGCGGCGGACTGGCTGGCTTTGGAGCCGGTGCTCTGCGTCGGCGGCAGCTGGGTCGCGCCCAAAGGCGCCTCGCCCGAGGAGATCGTGGCGCTGGCACGCGAAGCGAGCGGATTGGCGGCGGCATGAGCCGGGTCGGCGAACTGACCGACCGCTTGCAGGCGCTGCACCAGCGCACCGTCGAAACCCCGCTGTTCAATCCGGTCTTCCAGCTGGCCCACGATGTCTCGCGCCAGCTTGAGGCGGGCGAGCTCAGCCTCGACGACATCGAGGCGATGATTGCCGAGCTGGAAGTGGCAGCGCTGGAAGCGCGGGCGGACCGACTGGTGCGAATGGTCGCCCCGCTCGATCATGCCAGCAATGCGGATGCGCTCGCGGAGGTGCTGGATGCGGGCGATTTCGACGCATTCCGCGCGCGCTGGGAGCGGCCGAACCTGCACGCAGTGTTTACCGCGCACCCGACGTTCCTGCTGACGCCCAGCCAGTCCGAGGCGGTGGCATCAGCGGCTTCGCAGGGCGATGCAATTGCGGCAGAGGTTGTGGGCGGCCCGCGCCCGCAGGTCACGCTCGCCTACGAACACATGCGCGCCATGCAAGCCATCGCCCATGCGCAGGACGCGCGCGATGCCATCGTCGCGCAAGTGCTTACCCATGCGCAGGCGACCTGGCCCGGCCGCTGGCACGAATTGGCCCCCCTCCCCTTCCGCTTCGCCAGCTGGGTGGGATACGACATGGACGGGCGGACGGATATCACCTGGGCCAATTCGATCGGCTTCCGCCTCTCCGAAAAGGCCGAGCGGCTGGCGCGGTACACGGCCTCACTTGAAGCCATCGATGTCGCGCACCCGCTGCTCGGTGAAGTGCGCCCCGCCGCCGATTATGCGCGGGAACGCGCCGACGACTTCGCCGCCGACTTGTCCGATCCTGCCGCGCTTTCGGTCGCCGCCAACCGGCTGACCGCCAGCGACCCGCGCAAATTGCTCTCGCTCGGGAACTATATCGATGCGCTGGAGGCAGAGGCGGAAGACTGCACGGATGGTCCCCGCGCCGTCGCTCTCAAATCCCTCGCCGCCGCCATGCGCGCAGACGGGCTGGGCATGGGCTGGATCCATTTTCGGGTGAACGCCAAGCAACTCCACAACGCCATCCGCCGCCGCATCGATCCCGACGGCAATCTCGATCTCGCCAGCAAGGGTGCAGTGGTGCACCTGCGCCGGGCGATTGCGGAGATCAAGCCGAGGCGGAGTAATTTCGGTGCGCTGGCGATCGAGGCCTCCACCGCGATCCGGCAATTCCTGGCGATGGCGCAGATCCTTGCCCATGTGGACGCCGATGCGCCGATCCGGATGCTGGTGGCCGAGTGCGAGGAGCCCGCGACGGTACTCGCCGCGCTCTATTTCGCGCATCTGTTCGGAATTGCCGACAAGGTCGATGTCTCGCCGCTGTTCGAAACCGAATCTGCGCTGGAGCACGGCGGGCGGTTCCTCGACGAGCTGCTCGCCGAACAGGTCTATCGCGATTACGCCCGCAAGCGTGGCCGGGTGGCGATCCAGACCGGGTTTTCCGATGCCGGACGCTTCGTCGGGCAGGTGCCCGCGAGCCTCGCCATCGAGCGGTTGCAGGGCCGCCTCAGCCAGGCGATGGAAGCGAACGGTCTCACCGATGTCGCGGCGCTGATCTTCAACACCCACGGCGAAAGCATGGGCCGCGGCGCCCACCCGACCAAGATGGCGGACCGGCTCGACTGGGCGCTCTCGCCCTGGGCCAAGCGGCGGTTTGCGCGCGCTGGCATCGTGCTGGAACCCGAGGTGAGCTTTCAGGGCGGCGACGGCTACCTTTGGTTTGCCACCCCCGAACTGGCGCGCGCCACGCTCACCCGGATCGCCTGCCTGCGCCCCGCCGATACCGATGCCGATGCCCCGGTCGATCCGTTCTACCGCCGCACCGATCTCTCCCTCGATTTCTACCGCGCGATCAAGGATCACCAGCGCGAGCATCTCGAAAGCCGTACCTATTCCCGCGCGATCACTGCCTTCGGGCTGGGCCTGCTCAACGCCACCGGCAGCCGCGTCAGCCGCCGCCAGAGCGACCTTTCCGCCGACCGCGAAATGTCCTTAAGGCAAATCCGCGCCATCCCGCACAACGCCATCCTGCAGCAACTCGGCTATCCGGTGAACGTGATCGCCGGGATCGGCCATGCCGCGGAGAGCAACTACGAAGAACTCGGCGCGCTGCTGGCCGAAAGCCCGCGCGGGCGCGAGCTGGTGCGGCTGGTTCGCGCCGCCAGTGCGCTCGCCAGCGTCAAGACCGTGGCCGCCTATGGCGAACTGTTCAATTCCGCCTACTGGGCCAGCCGACCCTATCGCGGCACCGAAAGCCAGTTGACCTCTGCCTGCGAGGCGCTGAGCGAGTATCTGGTGAAGGATGACCGCGTCGGCGTGTTCCGCCGCCTCGCCAGCCGCTTGCGGGTGGATGCGATGAAGCTGCACCGGCTGCTCGCACACATTCCCGACGAAGCCCCGACCGAGGGCCGCGAGGACAAGCGGCGGATGATCGGGGTGTTGCAGGCGCTGCGGCTGGCGCTGCTGCAGGCGATGTTCATCCGCGCGGTGAGCGTGCCGGTGTTCAGCCGCGCCAACGATGTCAGCCGTGACGACGTGCTGGAAATGGTCTTTACCCTGCGCATTGACGAGGCGCTGGCACAGTTACGCCGCGCCTATCCGGTCAGCTTCCCGCAGATTTCGCGCTTCGATCTTAGCGAACCGACCGACTGGCCCGATGGCTCCGACGAAGGCTACGAAGCGATCCACAGAGACTTCATCGACCCGATTGAACGCGCCCACGCGCTCTCGCTGCGGATCGGCACCGCGATTGCCAATGTGTTCGGTGCGCATGGTTAGCTGCGCTTAACTTCCTGGCAGGCGCCGTCTCGCATCGGGACGAGCCGCAGCGGGCGATGGAAATTGCAGCGAATTTCCGGTAAGCCCGTTCGCATGAACACTGGCGTGAAATGGATCGGCGGACTGACGCTGCTCGTGGTGGCGCTGCTGGGCAGCGTGCTGTTCTTCGGCAATCCGCTCGAAGCGCAGGAGCAGGATGTCCGGCTCTCCGCCGAGGATGTGCTGGCTGACGAGGATGGTGCCATCGCCACTGCGGACAGCGCGCCGACGGCAGCGGACGAGCACTATTACGGCAACGATCCCGCGTCCGCGGAGGAGATGGCCCGCTTTGAATCGCGCGCAGTGGTGCAGGATGTGCCCGCCTATGACGCGGACAACCCCTTCGTTATCAAGCGGGTCCTGCCGATCGAAGGGCCAATCCGCTACGGCGAATGGCACTGGGATGACGAGGGCGTTCCGGATGGCCCGCTGGTCATCACCGTCGACTTGCAGGCGCGCGTCATCAGCGTGTTCCGCAATGGCTATGAAATTGGCGCCGCCGCCGCGCTGCTCGGCACCGAACGCCACCCGACGCCGACCGGCGTGTTCCCGATCCTGACCAAGGAGCGCCACAACGTCTCCGAACGCTACAACAACGCGCCGATGCCCTGGACGCTGCGGCTGACCTGGGACGGCATCGCCATCCACGGCGGCTCGACGGTGGAACTGGGCTACGCCAGCCACGGCTGCATCGGCGTGCCGGACGAATTCGTCTCGCGCCTCTACGAGATTGCGGAAGTGGGCGACGTGGTGATTATCACCGACGGGGTGATGACTGGCGTCGGCGGTTCGCTGGAGCATTCGGACGGCTGAGTTCTCCCTGAGCGCAGAGTATCACCCCGTCCGCCGCGGCGGTTCGGGGCGGAACACCCACTCGTCACCGTCGATCGTAGCGAGGACGCCGCCCACATTTCCTCCTTCGCCGCGCCTCAGACCAACTAATAACCTCCAGACCGCGTCCCCACGGACCGACTTTTCATCTGTGAAACACAGGCTGCGGACGATGCGAAAGTCCAGCGAAGCATATCCCGTGGGGCGGAAGCGCGTTTCCCCACCAACCCAGCGGACTTGCCGGTAAATCGCCTCCGCTTCGAAGGCAGTCAGAATTCCATCTGTTTCTGCAATCAGACGAACGGACTTGGCAACCGCCTGAAAATCGATCCAATCGCATTCGGCAAGAGCCTTGCGCATGCGCACGCGATCATAACGGTCATCCTCATTGCTCGGGTCGCTTGCGTAGGCCACCCTGCTGCTAGCGATGATGCCAGCTAATTCGGCGCGCCGAAAAGTTAGCAAGGGGCGGACAAGGGCGATAATCCAGACAGGATGTGGAACTACATCGCTTTCCCGGATCGCGGACAGTCCAGCCAATCCACTACCGCGATTCAACCGCATGAAGAACGTTTCGACCTGATCATCCAGATGATGTGCTGTCGCCACCGTCTCGATAACCTTCGCATTGGCCCAATCGGCGATTGCATGATACCGCGCTTCCCGTGCCATCGCCTGCACGTTCCCCGCGCCCACCTGCACGGTCAGCACCTCGCACGGCACCCCCCGCTCCGCACAAGCCGCCACCACCAGCGCGCATTCGTCCTTCGCCTCAGGTCGCAGTCCGTGATCGACCGTCGCCACCTCGAACCCGCCGGGAATCGCTTCCTGCGCCAGCAGCAGCATCGCCATCGAATCCGGCCCGCCGCTGACGGCAAGGCCGATCCTGCCGCCATCGGGGTTCAGCCGATCGAGCACTGCCTTGAAGCGTGCGACCAATGCGGGGTCTACGGCAGGATCGGAGGGGCTATCAATCGCAGTCGACCCTTCCGGTCAGCGTGGCGTACTGGCCCTGCAAGCGGCCCGTCGCCAGCGCCGGATAGCCTTCACCGAACTCGGCAAGCGCGATGCAGGCGCGGCGGGTGTCGTTCAGGGCGATCATGCTTTCGGCGAGGTAGAGCAGGCTGTCGGCTGCCCGCGCGCCCTGGCCGTCGGACTGGTAGTTCTCGAAGAAATGCGTCGCCGCGGTGCGTGGATCACCGGCATCGAGGAACGCCCGACCGAGCAGGTTGCGGCCGAAGGAAATCATCCGGTGGCCGGGATAGCGTTCGATAAACAGCGCCAGCTGCTGCTGCGCTTCGGGGTAGAAGCCCGCATCCCAGAGGCGGAAGCCATAGGTATATTCGTCCTCACCCTGATCGCCGGTGGCGGGCTTTGCGATCGCCTGTACGGCGGCGACGCGCGCAGGCGTGGGCGCGGCCTGCTGGGGTTGCGGTGGCGGGGCGGGAAGTGCCGCATTTCCCCCCGGAACCGGAATCGTGCCCGTCGGCGCGGGCGTGGGCGCAGGTGTGGCGGCCGCCGCGAGCGGTGGATTTGCAGAGGCGCCGCTTTCCAGCGCCACCAGCCGCGTCTCCAGCGAGGAAAGCGCATTCTCGTTCACTTCGGTCGCAGCGGTGAGGCGGGCGAGCTGCGTTTCGATGGCATCCAGCCGTGCCAGCACATCGGTGAGCGCGCTGGTGTTGACCTGCGGCAAGGGCTGTTGCGGATTGGTGGTGCGGGCTTCGGGGGTAATCTCCGGCTCGAAAAAGCGCTCATCCCCGCCAGGGAAGACGGCGCGCTGCAGGGCGCTCAATTGCGCTTCGATCCGTTCGAGCCGCGAATTCGACTGCGCCGCCGCCGGGGTAGCAACCAGCACCAACGCCGCGCCCACCGCGCCAGCCACGAACCGGGGTGCCAGCGGAGCGACCACAATCCTGTCCGCGCTCAACCATTTCATCGCCTAAATCCTCCTCGTCACACTTCGATGCCCAGATCCTGAGCGAAGCGACCCTGCCATGCTGCGCCAAGATAGAGGATTAACCATGCGGCGAAAGCGGGCAATCACCCTTATTCCCCGCTAATCGGCGCTTACTCGGAAGTTGCGGCAGGCGGTCCGGCACCGGTTGCGGTCGGCGCTGGCGCGTTGCGCGCCAGCAAGCCGGCGGCAGAGACGTCCACGTCGCTAACGGTCACCAGCTCCTCCGACAGCGGGGGCACCGCTTCCCCGCCCACGGTGATCGTCAAAAGATCGGGCCGCCCGGTGATGATTTTCGGACCCACCGCATCGGCGGGCACGGTATAACTCTCGCCTTCGGCAAGCGTCTGTTCCGAAAGAATGCGATCCTGCGAATCGTAAAAGCGCACCCACACCTCGCCCGTTGCAGTGAATACCACCGGCCCTGTAGCATTCGCGGGCGCGGCAGTGTTGCCCGAAGTCCCGGCCTGTTGCGCTTGTGCTGCCTCTTGCCCATCCTGTTCGGCCTGCGTCAGCGAGGGCAGTTCTGCGGCCGGGGCAAAGAATACCCGCGCGGCGAAGAAAATCCCCGCCAGCAACAGCACCACCGCGAAAAGCGAAAACCACACCAGCCTTCCGCCCGGCGATCGGGCCGGATCACCCGGCTCGAATGTTCCGCCACCTGTTCCGGCATGGCGATCACGCGGGCGATCGTCCTGCATTTCGGCGTGCACCATCGCCACCACGTCGGCCTGATCCAGCCCGACCGTCTTGGCCAGGGTGCGCGAAAAGCCTACGGCGTAGGCGCGCGCAGGCAGGGCATCGAATTCGCCCGCCTCGATATGTTCGATATGCCGTTTCGAGATACGAGTTTCCGCAGCGACCTGTTCGAGCGACAGGCCCTTCTCCTCACGCGCCCTGCGCAGGTGCCAGCCCACGCCATTCGGCTCGGAAACCTCCGGCAACTCGTTTTCCAATTTCGTATTATCGACCATGTGTGTTCCAGCTGGGGGATGCTGGGTTATGCGCGAACCCGGTGGCGCGCATTTCCACTGCCAAGACCCTATGAGTCAAGCCATTGTGCAGCGCAACAGCGACTAATCCACTTCGATACCCCGCTCCCCGGCCCAATCCTGCAATGCCTTGCGCATATTCGGCGGGGGCGAGGCGAGCCAGCCGCGCATGGCTTCGCCGATCTCGCGGGTATCGACCTTGCGCACCAGTTCCTTGATCGGCCCGACCCCGGCAGGCGTGATCGAAAGGCGACGGATGCCCAGTCCGATCAGCGCCAGTGCTTCCAGCCTTCGCCCACCCATTTCCCCGCACACGCCCAGATCGACCGGATGGCCCACGCAGTTCTGCACCACGCGCGCCAGGAAGCGCAGGATCGAAGGGCTGACCCAGTCGTAGCGCTCCGCCAGCATTGGATTGGCGCGATCGGCAGCGAACAGGAATTGCGTCAGATCGTTGGTACCGATCGAAATGAACGACAGCCGCGGCAGCAGCAGATCGAGCGTTTCGGCGAGCGAAGGGACCTCCAGCATCACCCCGTAACGGATCGCGCTGGGCAGCTGGCGGCGCCGTTCCTTCATCCACGCCAGCTGCCCATCGAACACGGCCTTGGCGGCGTCGAATTCCCACGGTTCGGAAACCATCGGGAACATCACGTTCAATTCGCGCCCCGCCGCGCCTTCCAGCAGCGCGCGGGCCTGCGCCTTCATCAGTCCTTCGCGCTCCAGCGCCAGCCGCAACGCGCGCCAACCCATCGCCGGGTTCTCGTCTTCCTGCGCGCTGGCGCTCGAAATATAGGGGAGCGACTTGTCACCGCCGATATCGACGGTGCGGAAAATCACCTTCTTGCCCTTCGCAGCATCGAGCACTTCGCGATAGAGCCGCGCCTGTTTTTCGCGCGCCGGAAGCGCGGAGGACACGAGGAACTGGAATTCGGTACGATAAAGTCCAATGCCGTCCGCCCCGGTCATCGCCAGCATCGCCAGATCGTCTCTCAGACCGGCGTTCATCATCACCTGGATGCGTTCGCCATCGCGGGTGAAAGGCTCGACATCGCGCATTTCCGCATAGGCGGCCTGCTTCTCGCGGCTGCGCAGGAAGCGCGTTTCGAAGGTGGACAGCACACTCTGGCCGGGTCGCAGCGTCACCTTGCCGGCATCGCCATCCACCAGCACCATATCGCCATCGCGCACTTGCCCGCGCAGATTGCGGATACGGCCGACCACCGGCACCCCCATCGCCCGCGCCACGATTACCACATGCGCGGTGAGCGAGCCTTCTTCCAGCACCACCCCTTTCAGCCGCCGCTTGTCGTATTCCAGCAGTTCTGCCGGGCCGAGGTTCTTGGCGACAAGGATCGAATCGCGCGTCAGCCCCTTCTGGGCCGCTGTGCCGAGTTGGCCGGAAACCGTGCGGATCAGCCGGTTGGCGAGATCTTCGAGATCGTGCATCCGGTCCTGCAACAAAGGATCGGCGATTTCCCGCATCCGCATCCGGGTGCGTTGCTGCACCCGCTCGATCGCGGCCTCGGCGGTGAGGCCGGAATCGATCGCTTCGTTGATACGGCGGCTCCAGCCTTCGTCGTAAGCGAACATCTTGTAGGTCGCGAGGACCTGCTCGTGTTCCTCACCTGCGCCGAATTCAGCCAGATTGGCCATATTATCGATCTGTTCGCGCATCTTGTCGAAGGCGAGATAGACACGCTGGCGCTCGGCCTCGGTATCTTCGGCGACTGTCTGCTCGATCTGGATGCGCGGCTGGTGGAACACCGCCTCGCCAATGGCCAGCCCGGCCACCAGCTTCAGCCCGTCGCAAACCAGCTGTCCGGTAAGCGCCTCGGAGGCTGCGCCGTTGAGAACCTCGCCATCGACCAGCCCGGCGCTGTAGATCAGTTCGGCGAGCACCATCGCCACTGTCTGCAGGGCCTCGATCTCGACTTCTTCGTAGCGGCGCGACTCGACATGCTGGACGGTGAGGACGCCGATGGCCCGTTCGCGCCTGACGATCGGCACCCCGGCGAAGGAATGGAACTTCTCCTCGCCGGTTTCGGGCCGGTACTGGAATTCGGGATGCGCGGTGGCTTCGTCGAGATTGAGCGTCTCGATATTCTGCGCAATGGTGCCGGTCAGCCCTTCGCCCACCCCCAGCCTGGTGACATGGACGGCGGCCTGGTTCAGCCCGCGCGTGGCGTAAAGCTCCAGCATCCCCTCGCGCAGGAGGTAGACCGAGCAGACCTCGCTATCGAGGGCTTCGCCGATGGTCTCGACCACCTGGTTCAGCTTGGCCTGCGCGTGGGTACGCGAAGCCATTACCTCATGCAGCGACTTCAGGATCGAGCGGGCGGCGGTAGCTGCGGTCATGCTATGGGTCTCATGCTATTTGACTATAGCACGCCGCAGCTTTTGCAAATCGTCCCTGCGGTGCGACCCGAAGGGATCCAAGTGAATCTAATGCAGGGCGATTTCTTCCTTGATCCGCAGCTTTTGCTTCTTGAGCATCTGGATTGTCACTTCGTTGGGTGCCGGGCGGTTCATTTCTTCCTTCAACCGGCTTTCCAGGCCCCGGTGCTTTTCCTGAAGGGCGCTGACATGCGAAGATTCCATCTGCTCGTCTCCTTGCCTCTGGCGGGCGGCCAATCCGCCCTTTGATGGAGCGGCCGGGAGGCGGATAAAGCCTGTAAGACCGCTTCGAAGCGGCGACTCGCCAGGTGCGACGAGCGCCGCGCAATTGTCATCAAACCATAATAGTCCTAATTCTCCAAATCCTCTGGCGACGAATTGCCCTTGTGCCCGGACGGGCGGGAGTTGATAGGCCGCACAGGTTCGTGAGGGGTCGGGAAATAGCGGTGGGCGCACAGGCGTGACGGAGCAGGAAATCATCAAGCGGCTGGCGGCGCTGCGCACCGAGCACCGCGATCTCGACACCGCGATCGCCGCGCTGCTGGAAACCGGCGGGCCCGATCAGTTGCAGGTCGCTCGCCTCAAGAAGCGCAAGCTGCTGCTGCGCGACCAGATCGCAATTCTGGAAGACTATCTCACCCCCGATATCATCGCCTGAACTGCGCAGATTCCACCAGTGAACCGTACCCGCGCGGGACAGAGCCAATTCGCTGCGGAGATTAACCCTGTTGCTGCTGGCGCAGGGAAGGCAACGGGCGTAGTCTCTCGCCTCCATGGCCATAGCTGCAACTATAACCCCGGCGATTGTAGAAGCTCTCTACGAGGACGCGCTCGCGCTGACCGAGGAAGCGCGGATGGTGTTCGAGCTGGAAGACACGCGCGCACCGCGCGGCGCACAGGAAAATGCGCGGCGAGTGGCACTGTCCTGCGAGGCTTTGCGAACGACCACGCGGATGATGCATGCGATGGCCTGGCTGCTCAACCACCGGGCCCATTTTGCCGGCGATCTTTCGGAATTCCAGCTGCGCCGCCACGGCCGCCTGCCGCCGGCCCAGCCCGATCCGGACCGGGCGCAGGTGGCCCTGCTCGATTTCTATATCCGTGACGTGGTGGAACGCTCGCTCACGCTCTATGCCAGGATAGAGCGTCTCGATCGGGCCTGGCGCGCGCAATTCAATATGCAGCCCGAAGCCGTGCATCGCTTGCGCGAGCGGCTGGGGCAGGCATTCTGCTAGATCCTCGCCAGCGCCGCCTTCCAGCGCGCTAGCCGTTTTGCGCGAATTGCAGGGGCCATTTGCGGAAGAAAAGTCCGCCCCGGTCCGATCATGGCCTCTGCCGCCTCCTCCAGTGACGCGTGCCAGCCGCAGCCCACTGCCGCCAGCATTGCGGCGCCAAGCGCAGTCGTTTCGACGAAGTCGGGACGGCAGACTTCGATATCGAGCAGGTCGGCGATGTCCTGCGCCATCCAGTCGTTGGCGGCCATGCCCCCGTCGATCCGCAGCGATTTCCAAGGCGCGGCATCGGCAGCGAAGGCCGTGGCAAGATCGCGGGTCTGGTGGGCCATCGCTTCGAGCGCAGCGCGGGCGATGTGGGCGCGGCCGGTATCGAAGCCAAGCCCGGAAATTATCCCCCGCGCTTCCGGCAGCCAGTGCGGCGCGCCAAGGCCGGAGAGCGCCGGCACGACTACAACCCCCCCATTGTCCGGCACCGATCGCGCCAGCGCCTCGGTCTCCGCCGCGTTGCTGATCAAGCCGAGGCTGTCTCGCAGGTATTGCATCAGGCTCCCGGCGACGAACACCGCACCCTCGATGGCATAATGCCTTGTGCCCTCGATCTGGTGCAGCACCGTGCCGAGCATCCGGTGTTCCGATTGCGGGGTGCTGGCGCCCGTATTGCCCAGCACGAAGGCCCCGGTGCCGTAGGTAGCCTTAGTCTGCCCCGGCGAGAGGCAGCCCTGGCCGATAGTGGCCGCCTGCTGGTCGCCTGCCATGCCGGCGATCGGAATGCTTGCGCCGAATAGATGGGGATTGGTCATGGCCAATTCGCCCGCGCAATCGACCACTCGGGGAAGCGCAGTTCGTGGCACGCCAAACAGGTTGCACAGGCCTTCGTCCCAATCTGCCCCATCAAGAGCCATCAGCAGCGTGCGGCTGGCATTGCTGGCATCGGAAATATGCCGCGATCCGCCGGTGAGATTCCACACCAGCCAGCTTTCGACTGTGCCGAAAGCCAGCCTGCCATCTGCCGCAGCAGACTTTACCGCCGCGTCATGATCGAGCAGCCAGCGCATCTTGGTAGCCGAGAAATAGGGATCGAGCAGCAGGCCAGTCTTGCGCTGAACTGCCTCCTCGTGCCCCGCCACCTTGAGCTCGGAGCAGAAATCGGCAGTGCGGCGATCCTGCCAGACGATTGCGCGGGCAAGCGGTTCTCCGGCCTTACGGTCCCACGCCACCACAGTCTCGCGCTGGTTGGTGATGCCGATCGCGGCGATATTTTCCGCCCCACCGGCCTGAGCCACCATCGCCTGGGCGCAGGCGAGCGTCTTCGCCCAGATTTCTCCCGCGTCGTGCTCCACCCACCCTGACTGCGGATAAAACTGTGTCAGCTCCTCCTGCGCCACGCCGCGCAAGCTCCCATCGCGCGCGAACAGCATCGCGCGGGCGCTGGTGGTGCCTTCATCCAGCACGAGGATGGACGGGTCGGTCATTACAATCTCCTCCCCTCCCGCTAGCGGGAGGGGTTGGGGGTGGGTCTGTTGCGCATTCTTGCCCACCCCCGGCCCCTCCCGCAAGCGGGAGGGGAGTGACTTGCACATTGGCAATCACCATAAAGGGATCATGTCCATTCCCCCGCAACCCTGGCCGACCGGCCTTGTCGATCAGGTCGAACCGCTGGTGGCGCGGGTGCTGGCGCCCAATCCCTCGCCTTTCACCTACACCGGCACCCAGACCTGGCTGGTGGGTGCCGACGACTTGGCTGTGATCGATCCCGGTCCCGCCGATCCGGCGCACCTTGCCGCGCTCACCAGCGCGATTGGCAGCCGCAGGGTGGTCGCGATCATGTGTACCCACACCCACCGCGACCATTCGCCCGCCGCTGCGCCGCTTGCCGCCGCGACCGGCGCGCCGATTGTTGGCTGTGCGCCGCTGGCGCTGGCCGACGATGTGCCGCGGCTCGATGCGGCCTTCGACACCAGCTACGCGCCGGACCGAGTGCTGGTGGACGGCGAGACCATTTCGGGCACCGGCTGGACGCTTACCGCCGTCGCCACGCCTGGGCACACCTCGAACCACTTGTGTTATGCGCTGGAGGAAAGCGGCGCGTTGTTCACCGGCGATCACGTGATGGGCTGGGCCACCAGCGTCGTTGTTCCGCCCGATGGCGATATGGGCGATTATCTGGCCAGTCTGGCGCTGCTCTACGATCGCGAGGATCGCATCTACTATCCCGCCCACGGCCCTTCCGTCGAAAAGCCGCGCCAGCTGGTGCGCGGCATGATCGGCCACCGCCGCGCGCGGGAAAGGCAGATTGCGAAGCTCCTCACCTCCGGGATCCTCCCGCAGGCGGGGACCTCAGGCGATAATGGCATGGGGTCCTCGCCTGCGCGGGGACTCGGTATTTCGGAGATGGTCCCCGTCATGTACAAGGGCGTCGACGAACGCCTCTGGCCTGCCGCCGGGATGAGCGTGCTCGCCCATCTCATCGATATGGAACGCCGCGGCCAGGTCAGCCGTTCGGGGGATCTATGGTCGATCAGCTGAGAGAAAGCGAAACCCTGCGCCCCACCCTGCGCGAACAACCGCGCGCCTACGGAGAACCGGCGCTGCGCCCCGCTTCGCCGGCATTGTGGGTCCTCATAACGCTGATGGCTGTCGCACTAGCCTGGCTCGCGTGGGAGAAATGGGGGCCGCAAGAGGAAGGCGACGTGGTCGCCAGCGCGATGGTCGCCTTCGAGAAGCAGAATTCGCTGACGGTCTTTTCCAGCCGCTTCGATGTGGTCGCCGAAAGCGTATCCACTCCCAGTCTGGGTCCGGTGGAAATCGGCGCGCTGGAATCGCGGCAGGCGATGATCGTGCCCGCGACGGTGGAATACCGGCTCGACCTGTCCACCATGGACCGCGCCGACTTCGTCTGGGACGAGGCCAGCGCCACGCTCGACGTGGTGCTGCCCGCACTGACCGTCTCGACGCCCAATCTGGATGAGGCTTCGGCGCGCTATTTCACCGATGGCATCTATGTCAGCCGCGACGCCTCGACTTCGCTCAGCCGCAGCAATTCGCAGATCGCCGAACGCAGCGCGCGCCAGTTTGCGGAGAACCCCGAAGTCATGGCGCTCGCCCGCACCGCCGCGCGCGAGGCGGTGCAGCAGAATCTCGCCATTCCCCTGCAAGTCGCGGGCTTTGGCGATGTCACCGTGAGCGTCCGCTTCGAAGGGGAGCCTGCTCCCGGCAGTTGAGCCGAAGTCCGTAAAGTGGTAAGGAGCCCCCACAGGTTCGGCAGGGGGCAGGCCGTGGCAACCAGGCAAACTTCAAGTAGACCGTTTTCCGGCGCACAGGATCGCGGCGAAGCGACCTTTTTCCTCATCATGGCCTGCGTCATGTCGGCGACGATCCTCGCCGGGTTCACGCTGAACATCGCGACGGGCCGATCCAGTTTCGCCGCGCCGCTGCTGGTGCATCTGCACGCTGCCGTGATGCTCGGCTGGATCGGACTTTATCTGGCGCAGAACAGTCTTATTTTCCTGAACCACGTGGCGCTGCATCGGCAACTGGGCTGGCTGTCGGTGCTGATGATCCCAGCGGTGGTCACCATGGGGCTGCTCATCACCCGCTATTCGATCCAGTCGCACGGCGGGCCGCCGTTCTTCGACGTGAACCAGTTCCTGATCAGCAATCCGCTGCACCTGCTCGGTTTCGCCGGACTGGCGAGTGCGGCCATCGTGGTCCGCCGCAACACCGGCTGGCACCGGCGGCTGCTGTTCTGCGCTTTCGCCATGCTCACCGGGCCGGGGGTCGGACGGCTGGTCCCCGCGCCCTTGCTGATCCCTTATGTGTGGTACCTCACCGCCGTGCTCCCGGCGCTGCTGTTCATGGGCACCGGCGCGCTGGCGGACAAGCGCCGCTACGGCGCGGTGCATCCGGCGTGGCTGGTGGGGATCGGCACCGTGATCGCGATCCAGATCGTGGCTGACCTGTTCGCCTACAGCGCCTTGGGCGAGCAATTTACGCTGTGGTTCATCGAAGGCACAGCGGGGGCACAGCGGCCTTTGGAAGCGTTCTTCCCGCCCCTTTGATGTTGCTGTCCACTCCCTTGCCGCCTATCTCCCACGCATGACCGACCAGCCCACCAGCCTTGCAGGGCTTGACCTGCGCGCCGAGATCGACCGCCTGCGCAAGGAGCGCAACGCCGTCATCCTCGCGCACTATTACCAGAAGCCCGAATTGCAGGACCTCGCCGATTTCGTCGGCGATTCACTGGAACTGTCGAAGAAGGCGGCGGAAACCGATGCCGATGTGATCGCCTTTTGCGGGGTCAAGTTCATGGCCGATACGGCCAAGATCCTCTCACCCGAAAAGATCGTGGTGCTGCCGGATATGGACGCCGGCTGTTCGCTGGAGGATTCCTGCCCGCCGGAGAAATTCCGCGCCTTCCGCGAAAAGCATCCCGATCATATCGCGCTGACCTACATCAATTGTTCGACCGAGGTGAAGGCGCTGAGCGACGTGATCGTCACAAGCTCGTCTGCGGAAACCATCCTGTCGCAGATCCCCAAGGACCAGAAGATCATCTTCGGACCGGACCGGCACCTGGGTGGCTACCTCAACCGCAAGTTCGATCGCGAAATGCTGTTGTGGCCGGGCGTGTGCATCGTCCACGAGGCGTTCAGCGAAAAGGAACTGCTCAAGCTGAAGGCGCAGCACCCCGATGCGCCGGTGGCCGCGCATCCCGAATGCCCGCCGCACATCGTCGATCATGCCGATTACGTCGGCTCGACTTCTGGCATCCTCACCTTCGCGCGTACTTTCCCCGGCGACACGCTGATCGTGGCGACCGAGCCGCACATCATCCACCAGATGGAAAAGGCGCTGCCGGAAAAGAATTTCATCGGCGCACCGGGCGCGGACGGCAACTGCAACTGCAATATTTGCCCCTATATGGCGCTCAACAATCTCGAAAAGCTGTACCTGTGCCTGCGCGATCTCGAACCACGTATCGAGATCGAGGAAAGCCTGCGACTGGCCGCGAAGAAGAGCCTGGACGCTATGCTCGAAATGGCGAGTGGGACTATCGGCAAAGGCGATTTGGGGAGGGTGTGATTGAGGCGGATCGGGCCGCCAAAGTCATAGCCAGATCACGTAAGCCGCTTCGCCGGTTTCTAGCGCACCGCATGATGCCCTAGCGGTCCGTTACCCAGCCCATAGCCCGGGGCTGCCATCAGCGCCGCCCGGACGAAACGGCGGGCTTCGGCTACGGCCTCATCAAGCGCAAGCCCGCGCGCGAGGTGAGTGGCGATGGCGCTTGAGAGGGTGCACCCGGTGCCGTGAGTGTGCTTGGTGACGATGCGAGCTTCAGTCCACACGACATCGACCATGCCGGTACGCACCAGCCGGTCCTCCACCATCGGGCCTTCCGCGTCGCCGCCCTTGGCGAGATAGGCGACACCTCGATCAGCCATCGCCGCGGCACCGCCGAGTGCCGCCAGTTCGGGCACGTTGGGCGTGGTCAGCGTGGCCAGTTCCATCAGCCATTCGAACACTTCAATGGTTGCCGGATCGGCCAGTACCGATCCGCTGGTAGCCACCATCACCGGATCGAATACGATCGGGCAAGGCAGGTCTTCCAGCCGGTCCGCCACCACTTCGGCGATATCGGCGCTGCCAAGCATGCCGATCTTCACCGCGTCCACGCCAATATCTTCAAGGCAGGCATCGATCTGCGCGGCGACGAAATCGGGCGACAAAGCTTCCACCCCGCGCACACCGCGAGTATTCTGCGCAGTAACGGCGGTAATCGCGGTCATCGCGTAGCCGCCGAGCATGGTGATGGTCTTGATATCCGCCTGAATGCCCGCGCCGCCCGAGGAATCCGATCCGGCGATGGCAAGAATTCGGGGGGGGCGTGCGGGATTCCCGCTCACACGACCTCGCTAACTGCCTTGGAAACGGCATCGCAGATTGCGTCCACCACCCGCTCGACCTGCACTGCATCGTCGCCTTCGGCCATTACCCGCACCAGCGGTTCGGTGCCTGACTTGCGGATCACGAGGCGGCCCGATTCAGCCAGTTCCGCCTCGGCATCGGCGATCACCGCCTGCACGCTCGCCGCCGCCAGCGGATCGCCGCTTTCATAGCGAACGTTCTTGAGCAATTGCGGCACCGGCTCGAACAGGTTGAGTAGCTCGGAGGCGCGTTTGCCGGTGCGAATCATCGCCGCCAGCACCTGCATGGCCGCGATCGTGCCGTCGCCCGTGGTGGCATGATCGAGCAGGATCATGTGCCCCGACTGCTCACCGCCGACATTGTAGCCGCCGCTGCGCATGGCTTCGAGGACGTAGCGGTCCCCCACCCTCGTGCGGACAAGATCGAGCCCCTCGCCCTGAAGGAAGCGTTCGAGCCCGAGGTTGGACATGACGGTGGCAACCACGCCGCCGCCCTTGAGCAAGCCTTTCAAATTCCAGCGGCTGCCGATCAGCGCCATGATCTGGTCGCCGTCCACCGCTTCGCCCTTCTCGTCGATCACGATCAGCCGGTCGGCATCGCCATCCAGCGCAATGCCGATGTCCGCGCCTTCGGCGATCACGCGGGCCTTGATCGCATCCAGCGATGTCGAGCCGACCCCGTCATTGATATTCAGGCCATTGGGTGTGACGCCCATTGCGATCACATCCGCGCCCAGTTCCCAGATCGCGGTGGGGGTAACATTGTAAGCCGCCCCGTGCGCGCAATCGATGACGATCTTGAGCCCGTCGAGCCGCAGGTCCGAAGGCAGCGCGCGCTTCACCGCGTGGATGTAGCGCCCGCGCGCATCCTCGATCCGCCGTGCGCGGCCGATGGCCTCGCCCTCCGCCAGCTCCTGCTCCTGTCCCATCAGCGCTTCGATGGCTTCCTCGTCGGCATCGGAGAGCTTGAAACCGTCCGGGCCGAACAGCTTGATGCCGTTATCGGCAAAGGCATTGTGACTGGCGGAGATCATCACCCCGATATCGGCGCGCATTTCGCGCGTGAGCAGCGCGACGGCCGGGGTCGGCATCGGCCCGGTCATGATCACGTCCATGCCCACGCTGGTGAATCCGGCCACCAGCGCGTTTTCCATCATGTAGCCCGAAAGCCGCGTATCCTTGCCGATCACAACCCGGTGCTTATGATCGCCGCGCAGGAAGTGGCGGCCCGCCGCCTGCCCCACTTTCATCGCGATGGCCGCGTTCAGCTTCTTGCCGTTGGCCCGGCCACGAATGCCGTCGGTACCGAAATAGGTGCGTCCCATAATTCTCTCTTGCCGCGCGTCAGATGCGCGGCCATGCATGCCGCCTGTCGCCCGTATTGTCACGCCCCAAGCGGGCGGACAGGGTGGATGGTGAAAACTCCGGCCACGATGCAACTTGCGCGGACCTGACGCATTGTATCGATACGACCGGAAGCGAACAACAGGAAGGACATAACCCCATGGCTATCACTCTCATGCCGCTCCCCTACGATGTCGAGGCGATTGCGCCTGCCATCACAGCAGAGACATTCAGCTACCACCACGGCAAGCATCACAAGGCCTATGTCGACAAGACCAACGCTGCGATCGAAGGGACCAACCTGGCGGACAAGCCGCTCGAAGACATCATTGTTGCTTCGCGCAAGTCCGACAAGGGCCTGTTCAACAACTCGGCGCAGGTGTGGAACCACGGCTTCTACTGGCACTCGCTGGCGCCGCAAAGCACGGGGCCGAGCGGCGAACTGGCCGCGATGATCGATGAAAGCTTCGGTTCGCTGGGTGAACTGAAGGATCAGCTGAAGGCCAAGGGCGCAGGCCATTTTGCCAGCGGCTGGGTGTGGCTGGTCGCAAAGGGTGGCACGCTGCAGGTGACCGACACCCACGATGCCGACACGCTGGCTGATAGCGGCGCGAACCCGCTGCTGGTGATCGACCTGTGGGAGCACGCATACTATCTCGATCACCAGAATGCCCGCCCGAGCTACCTCGATGCAGTGGTGGACGGTCATCTCAACTGGGATTTTGCTTCCGACAACCTGGCACGCGGCACGGCGTGGACTTACCCCGCCTGACGCCATCAGGTCCAAGCTTGCGAAAGGCCCGCTCCGCCGGAGCGGGCCTTTTGCGTTGCAGATTCAGCTTTCGGCCTGCAAATCCAGCACGTTGGAGCGGAACAACGGTTCTCCAAAGAGGAAACCGATGAAATTCGGTCTGCCAAGATGGTCGACCAGCGCGGTCAGCGTCAGCAGGATCGGCACCGAGAGCAGCGCTCCGGCGACGCCCCAGATCCAGCCGAAGTAGGACAGTGCCAGCAAGATCGCCACCGGGTTCATGGTGAAACGCGCGCCCAGTACGCCGGGGGTCACGACATTGGCCTCCACGGTGTGCAGCCCCAGATAGGCGGCGGCGGGTATCAAGCCGACGAACACCGAATCTGCCGATCCCAATCCAAACAGGCCGAGCAGCACCATCATCAGCAGCGGACCGATATAGGGGACAAAATTGAGCAACGCGGCCAGCCCGCCCCACATGATCGGTGCTTCAAGGCCCAAGGCCCAGGCACCCACCGCGACGATAATCCCGACACCCACATTGATCAGCCCGACGGTAAGAATGTAGGCAGCGACCCTGTCCTGCACTTCGCGCAGCGCGCGCGCAGCCTTGAGGCTGGCACCGACCTGCTGCCGCTCCAGCAACAGGCGACGACGCAACCGCACCCGCGCTTCGATCATGAAGAAAGCCAGCAGGAAGGTAAGCAGGACTTCGAGCAGCACCGTGGGCGTCGCGAAGGCGAGCTGTTCGAGCATGGTCGGGCTGGCGAGGACGACTTTCTCCCCCTCTTCCCCGGTCAGTGCCGCGAGTTGCTCGTTGAGGTCGCCCACCCAGGCGAAGGTCACTTGCAGATCATTGAAATGCCGCGCCACCTGCGCCGACATTTCGGGAATCGAATCATACAGGGTGATCGCCGGGGTCAGCACAGCTGTCAGCGCCAGGGCCAGCACTGCGAGAAACACCAGCAGCGCCAGCAGCGAAGCGAGGAAATTGGGAATGCCCCAGCTTGCAAGCTTGTCGGCCAGCGGGGAAAGGATGATCGTCAGGATCAGGGCCGCCACCAGCGGCAGGAACACCACCGACCCGATTGACAGGACAAACGGCAGGGCCAGGAATAGGCCGATCGCCAGCAGCACCACCAGCGCGGAAATCAGCCGCAGTTCCTGCGCGGCGAAAGTCATGGCGCGGCGGCGCGGCGGCGGCTCGCTCATTCCGGCGATATTGTCACTGTCCCCCGCCGGTGTCATGCCGCTGCCTTTTCGCTGAATTGCCGGCTCTTATCGCAGATGTCTACTTGCTGGAAGCGGCAGCTTCACCGCGACCGGCGGCGACCTCGTCGAGTTCGTGGAGTATCGCCCGATGGGCGGAAGGATCGCCGATCGCCCGGTCAGGAATGCCGCCGTCCTCGATCATGCTCGCAAGTGTGGCACGGGCACGGCCCACACGACTCTTGATGGTACCGACAGCGCAACCACAGATATTTGCCGCTTCCTCATACGAGAAGCCGCCCGCGCCCACCAGCAGCAGCGCCTCGCGCCGCTCCGCGGGAAGCGTGAGTAGCGCGCGATGCAAGTCAGACAGATGAATCGGTTCTTCTTGCCCCGCAGGTGCGGTAAGAATGCGTTCGGCCACACCCTCATCGTATTCCCCGCGAAAGCGATTGCGGCGCATATCGGTGAGGTAGGCATTGCGGAGGATAACGAAAGTCCAGGCGCGCATCGAGGTGCCGGGCTCGAACCTCTTCTGCGCCGCCCAGGCCTTGAGCAGGGCTTCCTGCACCAGATCGTCCGCCATGTCCGGTCGACCGCAGAGGCCGCGTGCGAACGCCCGAAGGTGCGGGATGACCTCGGTCAGTTCCCGCTTGAAGGCGCGTTTGTCGTCCGAACTGCGTTCGGTGACTTCGGCTTGCTGACTATGCTCGCTCATTTGCTCTCGTTTTCGTCCAGCTTGGAGAGCAAGGCTTTGAAGGTGTCCGGAAGGGGCTCATCCAGCACACTGTCGTAAAGACGCTTCAGTCCTGAAGTCCATTCAGGCTCGGAGTCCTTTATTTTTTCACTTGTTTTCAAAGGCTTGGAAATCTTCTTCTGATCCTCAGGCGGAGCCATGGCATTATTAATCCCGTCGATCCCACCCGATACGATCCTGTCCCGGAAGGGCCAAATTTGCAAAATCACGCGCAATCTAGTTAGGCAGGAACGAAACCGCCCGTCTCTTGTTCCCGCATAACAAGATTTTTGCACGTGTATTGCGTGGGAAATCACGGCAAAGCGTGCAGACGGATGGGGCGCGGTGCTGTGGGATACCGCAGGCGGGGATTTGAGTTGCAGCAGCCAGGGCGACGGAGCAGGACGAAGCGGTGGCTACTCCGCTATCCCCGCGGCATGCCGATCGGCATCTTTTTCCTGCTCTCTGCGATTACCATCCTCAGCATTTTTGCTATCGAACGCGGCGAAGATCAACGGCAGTGGGCCCAGCTCAACGCGCGCACGGTGGCTGTCGCCTCGGCTCTCGAGCGTCGGGCCAACGCCAGCAGCGCCTATCTGCGTGCAGGGGCGGCGCTGCTATCGACGATGGACGAAGTGCCCCCGGATGATTTTCGCCGCTTCGTTTCAGAGCTGCGGCTGGATGCAGATTATCGCGGCGCCGACGGCATTGGCTGGGCACCGGTCGTAACCGCTTCGCAGGTCGAAGCTTACAATGCGCGCGCAGCGGAACAGACCCCCGCGTTCGAACTCTATCCCCGGCCCGACGGCAGCCAGCCCTTTGCAGCGCCGGTCACCTATCTGCAACCCGATACCGAGCGCAATCGCCGCGCTTTGGGGTTCGATATGTTCTCCGAACCGGTCCGCCGCGCGGCAATGCAGGAGGCCCAGCGCACGGCGCGTCCCGCCGCAACTGACAAGGTGGTGCTCCGGCAGGATGTCGACAATGAACAACCCGGGTTCGTTATCTATATGCCCGTGTTCGAAGCGGGCGCGGGCGGTCGGGCCCTCAAGGGCTTTATCTACAGTCCGTTCAATGCCGAAGACTTCCTGCAGAGTGCGCTAGCGCTGGAAGATGCGGGTGCTTTCGGCGTCCGTGTGTACGATGGCGACGGGGAAGACGCGACGCTCCTCGCAAGCACCTTCGAGGGCGAGGCCGACTCTTTGCGGCGCGTCGTCCAGACCGTAACGATTGCGAACAACCCGTGGCAGCTGGTCATCAGCGAACGTGGCCAAGGTGGATTGTCCGGCCTCTCGATGGCGACACTGATCTTCGGCTTGCTGGTGGCGGCGCTACTGATGCTGCTGGTGCGGATGCTGACGCAGCAGGCGCAGGAGGATGAGGCCTCGCTGGCCTGGTTCGAGGAACAGGCGTCGATCCGCAATTCGTTGACGCGTGAACTCAACCACCGCGTGAAGAATACGCTGGCCAATGTGCTCTCCATCATCGCCCTGACCAAACGACGGGCGGACAATGTCGATACCTTTGCCAAAAGCCTCGACGGTAGAATTCGCGCGCTTTCGGCAACGCACGACCTGCTCACCCAGTCGGACTGGGGCTCCACTCCCGTGGGCGCGGTGATCCAGGCCGAACTGCTGCCCTATGCACACGGCAGTGATCGCGCCGTGACGATGACCGGACCCGAGGTGGATCTGGCTCCCAACGATGCCCTTTCGCTGGGATTAGCCATTCACGAACTGGCCACCAATGCCGCCAAATACGGTGCGTTGAGTACGCCGGGTGGTCGGGTGGAAGTCGAGTGGCAACCGGTTGCGGATAATCTGGTCCGGGTCGAATGGGTCGAGCGAGGCGGCCCACCGGTCAAGCAGGAACGGACGCGCGGCTTCGGCACCGATCTGATCGAGCGGATTGTGGCGC
Organism: Erythrobacter sp.; assembly: GCA_019739335.1. NCBI lineage: Bacteria > Pseudomonadati > Pseudomonadota > Alphaproteobacteria > Sphingomonadales > Erythrobacteraceae > Erythrobacter > Erythrobacter sp. The sequence goes on along the minus strand of CP073261.1, from coordinate 1,620,728 downwards.
ACGAATTGCGCCATCCGGTTGAACTGGAATTCGATCCGGCCGGCGTGCGCTGCGCGCTTTTGATCCCCGTCCGCCGCGCGACCGAATTCGTGATCCGCGCCGGTCGCAGCGAAGTGAAACCAGACTGATCCTTCGGCCCGCTGGACGCTGTGTCCCGCGCCGATTAAGCATCGGCTGGATGAATTCTTCCGGTTTCTTCAAACGCTGCCTTGCGTTCATGCTCACCCCGTTCCTGCTAGCCTCCTGCGGGCAGGAAGTGCCGCGCGGGCCGGTGGTGCTGGCGGCGGCCAGCATGCAGGAATCGTTGACAGAAGTGGCGGCGGCCTGGGCTGCGCAGGGGAATCCCGCGCCGGTGCTGTCCTTTGCCGGAACCCCGGCGCTGGCGCGACAGGTCGAGCAGGGTGCACCTGCCGATCTGGTCATTTCTGCCGATGCCGGGTGGATGGATTGGCTGGAGGAAAACCGGCTGGTGAATACCGCAAGTCGGCGTGATATCGCCGGCAATGCTCTGGTATTCGTCGCCTCAGGAAATACCGACCAAACCGCTGATATCGCAGAAATTGTGCGTGGACTGGGTGACGGACGGCTGGCGCTGGCCGATCCGCAAAGCGTGCCTGCCGGGCGCTATGCCCGTGCCGCGCTGGCAAGCATGGGGCTATGGGACGAGGTAGAAAGCCGCGTCGTCCCGGCAGAGAATGTCCGCGCAGCGCTGGCGCTGGTGGAAGCGGGCGAAGCACAACTCGGCATTGTCTATGCCACAGACGCCAAGGCTTCGCAGCGAGTACGGGTAGTGGCACAATTCGCTCCCGAACACGCACCAGCGATCACTTATCCCGCTGCACAACTGGTTCAATCTCGCCATCCACAGGCTGCCGACTTGCTCGCCTTCCTATCCAGTACGCAAGCGCAGCAAATTTTTGCCGGGCATGGCTTCGTGCCTCCAGCGAGTGCCGAGTGATGCTCACCGCAGCCGAATGGTCAGTGGTCGAACTTTCTTTGCGGGTCAGCCTGATGGCGGTGCTGGTGACCCTGCCGGTCGCCTATGCGCTGGCATGGCTGATCGCGCGGCGGCGGTTTCCGGGGCGGACCTTATTGGATGCAGCGATCCATCTGCCGCTGGTGTTGCCGCCGGTCGTGACCGGCTGGCTGCTGCTGCTGTTGCTGGGCCGCAACGGGGCGCTGGGCAGCTGGCTTTACGAGACCTTCGGGCTGGTGCTGGTGTTCCGCTGGACCGGCGCGGCTGTGGCGGCGGCAGTGATGGCGCTGCCGCTGATGGTGCGGGCGATGCGGCTGTCGATCGAGGCGGTGGACCGGCGGCTGGTGGGCGCGGCGCGGACCCTGGGCGCATCGCGCTGGCATGCTTTCCTGACGATCACCCTGCCGCTCAGCCTGCCCGGTATCGCCGCCGGGGCGATGCTCGGCTTCGCCCGCTCGCTGGGCGAATTCGGCGCGACGATCACCTTCGCCGCCAATATCGAAGGGCAGACCCGCACCCTGCCGCTGGCGATATATTCCGGCCTGCAGATTCCCGGAAGCGAGAGCATGGTGGCGCGGCTGGCGGTGATTTCGATCGTGCTTTCACTCGGCGCGCTGCTGCTGTCCGAATGGCTGGTGCGGCGATCGCAGGGGAGCCGCGCGCATGTTCTTTGACGTGGATGTGGCGCTGCGGGTGGGCGACAACGAGATCGCCCTCACCTTTGCCTCCGATGCGAAGCTGACCGCACTGGTAGGGCCTTCGGGCGTTGGCAAGACCAGCGTGCTCAATGGCATTGCCGGATTGCTGAAGCCCGCTTCCGGCCGCATCGCGGTGGCGGGCGAAGTGCTTTTCGACAGCGCGCGGGGCGTGGACCAGCCGCCCGAACGCCGCCGCGCGGGCTACGTATTCCAGGATGCCCGCCTGTTCCCGCACAAGCGGGTCGCCGCCAACCTTGCCTATGGCGAGAAACTGGCCGCGCCAGAGCACCGCTGGATCGGTCAGAACGAAGTGGCCAAGCTGCTCGAAGTGGGCGACCTGCTGCACCGCTGGCCCGCTACGCTGTCGGGCGGCGAGGTCCGCCGCGTCGCCATTGCCCGTGCGCTGCTGTCGGCCCCGCGCTTCCTGCTGCTCGACGAACCGCTGGCTTCGCTCGATGCCGGAAGGGGCGAGGCGCTGACCGTGCTGATCGAACGCATCCGTGACACGCTCGAAGTGCCGATCCTGCTGGTCAGCCACTCCGCCGCCGAAGTGGATCGGCTGGCGGGCAAGGTGGTGGAGATGGTTGGCCAGTAACACCCCTCCCGCAAGCGCGAGGGGTGTTTCAGGTAAACAGCGCCGGATCGATCGGCAGGCTGCGCACCCGCTTGCCCGTCAGCGCGAACAAAGCATTGGTCAGCGCCGGGATCACCGGCGGCAGCGCCGGTTCGCCCAGTCCCGTCGGAGCATGGTCCGACAGCACAAATTCGACGTGGATTTCGGGCGTCGCCGGCATCCGCGGCAGCTGGTATTGATGGAAATTGCTCGGCACCGCCGCGCCGCCTTCTATCTCCACCGCCAGTTGCGTCGCGTGGCCGATGCCTTCGATGATCGATCCGTGCACCTGGTTGAGCGCCCCGTGCGGATTGATGATCTGGCTGCCGACATCGCCCGCGCACCACACCGTGTGCACGACCGGGCTGCCGCGCGCATCGAGGCTCGCTTCGACCACTTCGGCGAAATAGCCCATGTGGCTGTAATAATAGCCGAACCCTTTCGCGCGGCCTTCGCCTGCCGGCGTGCCCCAGTCCGCCATGTCGAGCACCTTGCGGGTGACGGCGGTGAGGCGGCCCGGATCGAAGCCGGGCACCGGGCCGGTGAAGCTCATCGAAGCCGGTTCGGCTTGCTCGCCTTCCACCAGTTCGAGCATCAGCGTCGGCAGGTCCTTGCCGGTGGCATGGGCCACTTCGTCGAGCATCGACTGCATGACGAAGGCCATCGCGTTCGATGTCGGCGCGCGCAGGGCGCCCATCGGCACCTTGCTCGCCATCTTGGTCTGGCCGAATTGCAGGTTATCCACGTAGCGCGCGGGGAATTCATCGGGCGACATCACCGCCGGATTGAATGGCCCGTCACCCAGATCGAAAGTGACGAAATGATCGGCCCAGCCTGTCAGCCGGCCCTCGGCATCGACCGCCGCGCGCAGCTTGTGCCAGCCGGCAGGGCGGTAGAAATCGTGACGGGTATCGTCCTCGCGGCTCCAGATCAGTTGCACCGGAACGCCCGGCATCTGCTTTGCAATCGCGGCTACCTGAACCATGTAATCGTTGTTCAGCCGCCGCCCGAACCCGCCGCCCATGCGGGTAATGTGGACGATGACCTGCGACGGCTCCAGCCCGAGGTAGCGCGCAACATTGGCCTGCCCGCCCTGCGGCGTCTGCGATGGCGCCCACATTTCCATCCGCCCGTCTTCGTGCATCAGCGCGGTGCAATTCATCGGCTCCATCGCCGCATGGGCGAGGAAGGGGTAGGAATACTCCGCCTCGATCACCTGCGCCGCCTGCGCAAAGACCGCGTCAACGTCGCCCTTCTCGGCAAACACTTCGTCCGGCGTGCCGTTCGCCCATGCGGCCTGTGCGGCAGCAGCGTATCCGGCGGAGGAATGCGAGGCCCACTCGCCCGTGTCCCACTGCGCCGCCAGCGCGGTGCGCGCCTTGTTGGCCAGCCACCAGTTGCTGGCGACCACCGCAATGCCCGGATCGAGCTCGACCGAAGCATCGCCTTCGATTACGAACGCATCCCGCACCCCCGGCTGCGCCTTGGCGGCATCGAGATCGGCGGAAACGAAACTCGCCCCGAACACCGGTGAGCGTTCGTAGGCGGCATAGACCATACCGGGAAGTTGGGTATCGACCCCGAAGATCGGTTCCCCGCGCACCACCTTGTGGCTGTCCACCCCGCCGATGGCACGGCCGATGATGCGGAAACTCGCGGCTTCTTTAAGCGTCAGGCTGGCAGGATCGGGCACGGGCATCAGCGCGGCGTCGGCAGCCAGTTCGCCATAGGTAGCGCTGCGGTTGGTGCCCGGCTGGACCACCCGGCCCGGCTCGGTCGCCAAGGCCGAGGCGGCGACGTTCCAGCGCTGCGCGGCGGCGGCGATCAGCATCGCCCGCGCGGCGGCACCCGCCTGCCGCATGGGAATCCAGTTCATCGGGGTAGCGAAACTGCCGCCCGCCAGTTGCAGGCCGTACCTGGCCATATCGGCATCGGCCTGTTCGACCCGGACATCATCCCAGTCGGCATCCAATTCTTCGGCGATCAGCATCGGCAGCATCGTCTTGATGCCCTGGCCGATTTCTGGGTTCTTGCCGATGATGGTGACGGTGTTGTCGGCGTGGACGGTGACGAAGGCGGAAAGCTCCGCCCCGGTCGCCTCTGCAGTCGCCTGAGCGGAACCCGGCAGGCCGATCCCCAACATAAAGCCGCCCCCGGCCACGGCGCTGGCTTGCAGGAACAGGCGGCGCGAAAGTTGCCCGGTCTTAGCTATCACCTCAGACATCGGCCGTCTCCCCGTTGCGCGCCACTGCGGCGATGGCCTTGTGGATCCGCCCGTAGCAGGCGCAGCGGCACAGGTTGCCGCCCATCGCGCTCTTGATTTCCTGATCGCTGGGATTGGCATTGCGGTTGAGCAAGGCGGTAGCGCTCATCAACTGGCCCGCCTGGCAGTATCCGCACTGCATCACGTCCTCGTCCAGCCACGCCTGCTGCAGCGCCTGCCCGACGGGAGAATTGCTCAGCGCCTCGATCGTGGTGACTTGCTTGCCGCCGACCGCTGCCAGCGTCAGCGAGCACGAGCGGGTGGCCTGCCCGTCGACATGGACCGTGCAGGCCCCACACATACCGATCCCGCAGCCGAACTTGGTCCCGACCATGCCCAGCTCGCCCCGCAGTGCCCAGAGCAGCGGCATATCCCCCGGCGCATCGATCTCGCGCGTTTCCCCATTGATGCTGACCGAAAAGGCCATGTGCTTGCTCCCGCTGAATACCGAACCCGTTGCAGATTGACTCTGTCTACAGGAGGAATGGCGAGCTGCCAACCGGGGCCAAGGGCTTACGTTCCGGCATACAAATTACGTATCCACAGATCGGAAGGATGCGCAGGTTCTTCCCCCTGCAGCCATGACCTGTCGGCCGCAGCGAAACGGATAGACAAGGGCTGCGAATTCCACGATGGATCGCCCGAATGCGCGAATCCGTCGTGGTTTCACAAGGTCTCTCCCGATGTTTCCCGGATCGCCTGCTGGATGTTGACGGAGTATTCGGCCCAGATCGGGCTTCTCATGCTGCTGGCATTGTTCGTTGCCTTTGCCCTCGAACGCCGGCCTCCGGTCGTCATCGCCCTGTTCGGTGCAGCGGCGATGATGGTGCTCGGCTATCTGCCCACCGCGGACATGCTGTCGGTGTTCGGTAACTCGGCTCCGATTACCATTGCGGCCATGTTCATCCTCTCCGGCGCCCTCATGCGCACCGGGGCGCTGGAGGAAGTGACCGGCTGGGTCATCCGCCGCACCTTGCGCAGGCCCAGGCTGGCCTTGGGCGAGGTCGCGGCGGGAACGCTGGTGGCTTCGGCTTTCATGAACAACACCCCGGTGGTGATTGTGATGATCCCGATCGTGCGCCGCCTCGGGAGGGTACTGGGAATCGCGGCAACGCGGCTACTTATACCGCTCAGCTACCTCACCATCCTCGGTGGCACGCTGACGCTGATCGGCACCTCCACCAACCTGCTGGTGGACGGGGTGGCGCAGGAACAGGGACTTGAGCCCTTCGGCATTTTCGAGATCACCGGAGTCGGGCTGGCGGGCGCGGCGGCCGGGCTGCTGACGCTAGTTGTGCTTGGCCCGCTGCTGCTGCCCGCGCGCGGCCCGCGTTCGATGGATGAGGACCGCGAAAGCGATGTCTATCTCTCGCATCTCACGCTGGCACCCGAAAGCAAGCTGCGCGGGCGCAGGCTGGATGAAACCAGCGTTTTCCGCCGCCCCGGCCTCAGCTTCCTCGCGCGCCAGAACGGGCGCGAGCTGGAGCGGAACGGGTTTGGCGCGGGGGAACTGGTGGAGGGCGACCAGTTCGTCGTTTCCGCCACTCCCGAGGAACTGGCATCGCTTGCCGAAGCGGTGGATTTCCGCACCGGGCTTGTCGGCCTGGGGGGCGGGGTGCTGACCCGGAAAGATCAGCGACCGCAGGACCTGCGGATTGTCGAGGCGGTGGTTTCCGCCTCGCACCCGGTCGTCGGGCGACGGCTGGCGGAAATTCCGATGCTGGCCCGGTTGCAAATCCGGGTGCTGGGCATCTCGCGTCCGCGCCATCTCGCCGGGCCGACCCTTGCGGATGTGCGGGTGCGCGCCGGGGACCGGCTGCTGATCGCTGCCACCGAGGATGCGGCGCAAGCGATCCAGGCGAATGTCCAGCTCACAAATGTTTCCGAAAGCGGCGTGCGCTCTTTCCGTCGCGACAAGGCTCCACTGGCACTGCTGACCCTGGCGGCAGTGGTGGTGGGAGCGGCGATGTTCGGTGCCCCGATCGAGGCGATGGCGATCATGGGCGTCGCCTTCGTGCTGATAACCCGCTGCCTCGAGCCGGATGAAGCCTGGTCGAGCCTCGAAGGGAGCACGCTGGTGCTGATCTTCGCCATGCTCGCGTTCGGGATAGGGCTGGCGAATGCCGGAACCGTCGAACTGGTGGTTGCGGGGTTGCAACCGCTGATGGTTGGCGGATCGCCGCTGGTCATGCTGGTGCTGGTCTATGCCATTGCCAGCGTGCTGACCGAAGTGGTCACCAACAACGCCGTTGCCGTCATCCTCACTCCGATCGCCATCGGGCTGGCCCAGACCGCCGGGATCGATCCGCGCGCGCTGGTGGTGGCGGTGATGTTCGGTGCCAGCGCCAGCTTTGCCACTCCGATCGGTTACCAGACCAACACGCTGGTCTATGGCGCGGCAAATTACCGCTTCATGGATTTCGTGCGTATCGGCTTGCCAATGAACCTGATCGTCGGCGCGGCAGTCTGCGCCGCAATTACCGCATTCTACTGACCGGCTGACAATGCAGCTAGCGCGCGGTCCCGCTCCAGTCCGAAATGGGCGGCAAAGGCGCGGGTAGCCATGGACAGCAAATCACCAGTGGGGCGCAGGTCGCGGCCGTCATAAAGCTGGTTACGGGATAGCCCCGGCCAGTCGCTTTCCACCATCTCGCCCGCAGGCAGGGAGCCCCCCAGCAGTAGCGCCGCCGACGCCGTACCGTGATCGGTACCCATCGTGCCATTGATCGCAGCAGTGCGACCGAATTCGGTGGCTACCAGCACGAGCGTATCCGCCCATGCCGCGCCGAGACCCTGCCTGAGCGCGACCAGCAGGCTGTCCATCGCTGAAAGCTGGCCAGCCAAAGCCCGTTGTTGCGCCCGGTGTGTGTCCCAGCCGCCGGTTTCAATCATCAGCACATCGGCGCCGCCCTCTCCTGCAAGCAGCGTGGCCGCGAGCTGGCCAAGGTCAGCACCACCACCGGCAGCAGTATTGCCAAGCCCCCCTGTCACCATGCGCGTGCGCATGGCCTCGTCCCACATCGGGCCGAGCTGCGCGTCCTCGGCATACATGATGGCAAGCCTTGCGAGCAGGTCTTCGTTGGGATCGGGCAGGCGATTGGGCGTGTAGGTCGCCACCGGGACCGACCCGCGCAACGCCATCGGTGCGGTAGCGGAAACTGCCATGGCCCCGGTCCCTTCGGGCAGCAGCGGCATCATCCGGCCAAGCCAGCCGGTATTCACGGCGTAGGCCCGCTCACCGCCTGTCTCCAGCACGTTTTGCGCTTCGAAGTGCGAGCGCTCGCGATAATTGGTGGCGACCGCATGCCAGGCACGCGCCTCGCCGCTGTGAAAAAGCCCGGCGGTGCCCGCCAGCGCGGGGTGCAAGGCGAAAAAGCCGTCCAGCCGAAGCGCGTCATCGTCAACCAGTGCCCCACGCAGATCGCGCAGATTGCGATCACCGTGCGGCTGGACGATAGCCAGTCCATCCGCCGCGCCGCGCTGGATCACGAAGACGAATTTGCGCCGTCCTGTCGCTGCGCGGGCAATCGATAGCGGCACGGCACTGGTGCCCAGCAAGGCCGAGCTAGCCAATGTTCCTGCCAGCAGCCGGCGGCGGGTGATCGGCAAGGAATGGGTGCGGGCCATCATGGTGTCATCTCCGCTGGAATTCCGGGCTCGCGAACAACAGCGCCAGCCGCAGGGGCTGTTCGGTCACGCTATCGATGGCATCGCTCGTGGTGCTATGCAGCGCGTCGCCCAGGACTTCGCGAGCGAGCGCTGCGGCATCGGCAACATTGCCGACGCGGCGGGCAACCAGGCTGGCGATTTCCACCCGCGTAAGGAGGGCTCCGGAACCCGCCCAATCCTGCGCCGTGTCTCCCCAGCCAGCCGGGCTGTCGACCCGCCATACCGACTGGCCCATCTGTTGCAGCAAACCGGGCGACAGCTCTGCGAGCCGGGCAGATCGTTCGACACCCACGGCGCGGTTCGTGGCCACCATCCAGTCCCAGGGATTGCGAATCTTGGTCCGTTGCGCGCGCCACACTTCCGGCTCATCGATCAAGGCAGCATAGACCGAAGGCAAATCGCCCCCGCTATCCTGGTAAGCCCGTTGCAACCTTTCGATAGCGGCAGCGGGCGGATCATCCGCGATGAAATGGCGCGCCAGCTTGGTGGCAATGTGGCGCGCGGTCGAAGGATGCAGGGCAAGGTCGCGAAGGATCGCCACCGCTTGCTGCTGGCCATCTTCGGCATAGTTCCGCCCCAGCACAGTTCGCCGGCCGGGTTCATGTGCGGCCGGAAGGAATCCAGCCTCACCGGGAGCCCAATCGATCTCCCGCGCAATTCCCCCACCTCCGAGGCCGGCTACCGTCCAGCCCGTCAGCGCCAGAGCCAGTTCGGTCACGTCGGCTTGGGAATATCCTCCACCCGCACCCAACGTATGCAATTCCAGCACTTCGCGACCGAGGTTTTCATTGAGTCCCTGCAATCGTCTGTAGCGGCCTGCCAGCGGACTCGATGGCCCGATCGAAATGTTCTGGTCGAGGTATTGCAGCATCGCCGGATGCAACACCGCAGACCGCAGCAGATCGCGGAAGTTGCCCATGACGTGCGGGCGAACGGCCGAAAACTCGAAATCGGCGACGAACGACCCGACCAGCACCTTTTGCATCGAGACGGAAAAGTGGTTGGACCAGAAATGGACCAGACGTTCCGCGAACGGGGTGGCACTTGCGGTCGCCACCCGAAGCCGCGCCAACACGGCCTCGGCATGGGCACGCCGGATATCCTCGCCAAGTTCGCGATTGCTCGCCAGGGCGGCATCCTGCTCGGCCTGATTGCCCTCCCGTTTCAACCGGTTGTTCGCCACGCGCGTCGGCAGGATACGGGCAAGCTCCGCCATCCGCGCGGTGCGGCTGCCAAGCGCCGCCGGAGCGGGATCGAACTGGCGCAACTGGCTCGTAAGCCAGCCACGCAAGTCGCCCGGCAGCGTCTCGCCGGGAATAGCTCCCAGACCGAAACGGTCGGTGGCAATGCGAATTGGCGCGGTCATGTCATCGGCAATACAGCGCCAAGCGCTTGAATTGCACCTGAACCCGCCGTTCCGGCTGCGGTTAACCCAGGATCCCCGCGCTCGCCAGCACCGCCAGGGTCAGCACATCGGGCGCGATGGCGGTCATCGGGGCGATCTGCACCGGTTTTTCCGAACCGATCAGCATCGGCCCGATGGTGGCATCACCCGACAGTTCGCGGAGCAGCTTGGCCGATAGATTGGCGCTTTGCAGCCCCGGCATGATCAGCACGTTGGCCGGACCGGACAGGCGGCTGAACGGATAGAGCTTCATCACCTTTGGATTGAGAGCAGCATCGGGAGCCATTTCGCCTTCGTATTCGAAATTCACGGTTTCGTCCGCGTCGAGCAGCGCCACCGCCTCACGGATGCTGCCGAGCCACTGGCCCGACGGATTGCCGAAAGTCGAATAGGAGAGGAAGGCGACGCGCGGCTCGTGCCCCATCCGCCGCGCCACAGCAGCGGTTTCTTTGGCGATATGTGCCAGTTGGGTCGCGCTGGGGCGTTCGTTGATCGTGGTGTCGGCAAGGAAGGTAGTGTGGTTCTTGCCCACGATCATGTGGATGCCGAAGGGTGTTGCGCCGGGCTTGGAGTCGAGCACGCGGGCAATTTCGCGCGCGGTCTGGCTGTAGGTGCGGGTGAGGCCGGTGATCATCGCGTCGCCTTCACCGATCGCAAGCAGCAGCGCGGCGAACACGTTGCGCTCCTGATTGACCATGCGCCGCACGTCACGCTCGGTATAGCCGCGCCGCTGGAGTCGCTTGTAGAGGTACTCCACCATCGGCTCGATCTTCTCGTAGTTCGCCGAATTGGCGATCTCGAAGCTCTCGGGATCGTCCACCTGCAATTCGCGCAGCTTGTCGAGCACCTTCTCAGTCCGCCCGACGAGGATCGGGGTGCCGTAACCGAAATCGCGGAACTGGATCGCCGCTCTCAGCGCGACGTCCTCTTCCGCTTCGGCGAAGACCATCCGCTTGGGGTTGGCCTTGGCATCCTCATATACGCGGGTGAGCGCGGAGGTGGTGGGATTGAGGCGGCTGCGCAGCCGCAGGGTATATTCCTCGAAATCGGCAATCGGCTCCTGCGCCACGCCCGAATCCATCGCCGCCTTGGCTACGGCGCAGGACACCCGCTCCATCAGCCGGGGATCGAAGGGCGCGGGGATGATGTATTCGCGGCCGAACTTCTGGTTGATGCCATAGGCGGCGGCGACTTCTTCGGGCACCCGTTCGCGCGCCAGCTCCGCAATCGCGCGCGCGGCGGCGACTTTCATCTCCTCGTTGATCGTCGTCGCCCGCACATCGAGCGCACCGCGGAAGATGAAGGGGAAGCCGAGCACGTTGTTGACCTGGTTGGGAAAATCGCTGCGCCCGGTGGCGATGATCGCGTCCGGGCGGACGGCTTTGGCTTCGTCGGGCATGATTTCGGGCGTGGGATTGGCCATCGCGAAGATGATCGGCTGGTCCGCCATCTTGCGCACCCATTCGGGCTTCAGCGCGCCCGCTGCCGAGAGGCCGAGGAAGATGTCCGCGCCTTCGAGCGCTTCCTCCAGCGAACGGTGCGGGGTGTCCACCGCGTGTGCGCTCTTCCACTGGTCAACCCCCTCGCGACCCGGATAGATCGGCCCGGACCGGTCGCAGACGATCACATTCTCGTGCGGCACGCCCATCGCCTTGATCAGCGCGGTGCAGGCGAGCGCCGATGCGCCCGCGCCGTTCACAACCATCTTGCAATCCTTGAACTCGCGTCCGGTCAGATGCGCGGCATTAAGCAGGCCCGCCGCCGCGATGATCGCGGTGCCGTGCTGATCGTCGTGCATCACCGGGATCTTCATCCGTTCGCGCAGCGCCTGCTCGATGATGAAGCATTCGGGCGCGGCGATGTCTTCCAGGTTGATGCCGCCGAAGGTGGGCTCCATCAGCGCCACGGCGTTGATGAAGGCTTCAGGATCTTCAGTATCCAATTCGATATCGATCGAATCGACATCGGCGAAGCGCTTGAACAGCACCGCCTTGCCTTCCATCACCGGCTTGGACGCCAGCGCGCCGAGATTGCCGAGGCCGAGGATCGCGGTGCCGTTGGAAATCACCGCCACCAGATTGGCGCGTGCGGTATATTTCGCCGCCAGCGAGGGATCGCGGGCAATGGCTTCGACCGGGGCGGCCACGCCGGGGGAATAGGCGAGGCTGAGATCGCGCTGGGTGGTCATCGGCTTGGAGGCGATGATCTCGATCTTACCGGGGCGGATCGTCTCGTGATAGAACAGCGCTTCGCGCGTGGTGAAACCGGTATTCTCTTTTTCGTCCAAGGCTCGCACTCCTGTATTGCGGCCCGCATAGAGGCACTTGCCGCGCGGGGATAGGGGAAAGCTGGTCCGTTGCCCTTCCCGAATCGCCGCATTGGCCGCTACGCCTCGCGGTTCGATGGCCGGCCCCGCAACTCCGATGATGCAGCAGTATTTCGCCCTCAAGCAGGAGGCCGGGGATTGCCTGCTGTTCTACCGCATGGGAGACTTCTTCGAACTGTTCTTCGACGATGCAAAAGTGGCGGCGGGCGTGCTCGATATCGCGCTCACCAGCCGGGGCGCGAACGATGGCGAGCCGGTGCCGATGTGCGGGGTGCCTGTGCATGCGGCAGAAGGCTACCTGGCGCGGCTGATCAAGGCGGGCTGCCGGGTGGCGATTGCCGAGCAGGTGGAAACGCCGGACGAAGCCCGTGCGCGCGCCAAGCGCGAGGGCACGCCATCGTCCAAGGTACTGGTGAAGCGCGACATCGTCCGATTTGTGACGGCGGGCACGCTGACCGAAGAAGCGCTGCTCGAACCGCGCCGTGCGAACGTGCTGGCGGCGGTGTGCGAAGTGCGCGGGGTGATCGGGGTGGCGGCCTGCGATATTTCCACCGGGGCAACCACGCTTGAGGAATGCGTGCCCGAAGTACTGCCAGGAGTGCTGGCGCGGATCGGAGCGAGCGAGCTGGTCGCGCCGGAAGATATGGAAGGGTTGCCGCTCGATACGGTGCCACGCCCGCGCGCCGACTTTTCCAGCGACGGCGGCGAAGCGCATCTGCGGCGCGTCCACGGAGTGGCGACGCTCGACGGCTTCGGCCAGTTCAGCCGCGCCATGCTGGCAGCGGCAGGCGGCTTGCTGGCCTATCTCGATCACGCAGGGCGCGGCACGCTGCCGCTGCTGCTGCCGCCGGTGGCACGGCCAGCGGGTGGTCACATGGCGATGGACGAGGCGACCCGTGCCAGCCTCGAAATTCTCGCCAGCCAGCAGGGCGGGCGCACCAATTCGCTGATCGCCGCGGTCGATCGCTGCGTGACCGGGGCCGGGGCGCGGCTGCTGGCGGAAGACCTCTCCGCACCGCTGGCAGAGAAAGCACCGATCGAGGCGCGGCTGGCACTGGTGCAGTGGTTCTACGCCGACCCGCTGCTGCGCAACGATGTACGTAGCGTTCTGCGCGCCTTGCCCGACCTCGGCCGCGCGCTGGGGCGGCTGGTGGCGGGGCGCGGTAGCCCGCGCGATCTGGGGCAGGTGCGCGATGGCCTGATCGAAGCGCGGCGCCTGCACGATCTCCTGAAGGGCAAGCCCGATCGCCCTGCCCTGCTCGATCTGCTGCTGCCGGCGCTGACCGGTCACGCCGAACTGACCGACCTGCTCAGCCGCGCGCTCGTCCCCTCCCCGCCCACCGAGCGGGCCAGCGGAGGTTTCATCGCCGCGGGATACGACTTCGCGCTCGACGAATTGCGCGAAGTCTCGGGCAACGCCCGCCGCGCCATTGCCGCGCTTGAAGCGCGGTACCGCGAGCAGATCGATACTCCCTCGCTCAAGATCCGCCATAACGGCGTGCTCGGCTATTTCATCGAAGTGCCCGCGCGCCACGCCGATGCGCTGATGGCGCCCGACAGCGGCTTCACCCACCGCCAGACGATGGCCGGCGCGGTCCGGTTCAATTCGATCTCGCTGCACGAGGAAGCGACGCGCATTGCCGAGGCCGGCGGACGGTCGCTGGCGGCGGAAGAAGCGCATTTCGAGGAGTTGTGCGAACAGGTGGCGCAGCGCCGCTTGGCGATAGCCGATTGCGCCGCCGCTCTGGCGCGACTCGATGTGACCGCGGGGCAAGCCGAGCGCGCCAGCGAAGGCGAATGGTCGAGGCCCAGCATTGTCGATGAGCCTGTGCTGGCCATCGAAGCGGGGCGGCATCCGGTGGTGGAGGCGGCGCTGGCGAAAGCAGGCGAACGCTTCGTCGCCAACGATTGCGCGCTTTCGGATCGCAACCGGTTGTGGCTGGTCGGCGGGCCGAACATGGGCGGCAAGTCCACCTTCCTGCGCCAGAACGCGCTTATTGTCCTGTTGGCGCAGGCTGGCGGCTTCGTGCCCGCCGCATCGGCCACAATCGGACTGGTGGACCAGCTGTTCAGCCGGGTCGGCGCATCGGACAATCTCGCACGCGGGCGCTCCACCTTCATGGTCGAGATGGTCGAGACCGCTGCGATCCTCACCCAGGCCGGGCCGCGCAGCTTCGTGATCCTCGACGAGGTCGGGCGCGGCACTTCCACCTACGACGGGCTGGCGCTGGCCTGGGCCGTGGCCGAGGCGATCCACGAGACCAACCGCTGCCGCTGCCTGTTCGCGACGCACTATCACGAAATGGCGCGGCTGGCGGAGACCTGCGACGCGCTTTCACTCCACCATGTCCGGGCGAAGGAGTGGAAAGGCGATCTGGTGCTGCTTCACGAACTGGCCGAAGGCGCGGCGGATCGCAGCTACGGTCTCGCGGTGGCCAAGCTGGCAGGCGTCCCCGCCCCGGTCGTGAAGCGCGCCAGATCGGTGCTCGACCGGCTGGAGAAGGGACGCGCCGAGACCGGCGGGCTGGCAGCGGGACTGGGCGAACTGCCGCTGTTCGCTGCTGCTTTCCGGGCCGAGGAAGCAGAGGCGGATGCCCTGCGCGAGCGGCTCGACACCACCGATGTGGACGCCTTGACCCCCCGCGAGGCGCTTGACCTGCTCTACGAACTCAAGCGACTCGCGGCGCAAACCGGCGGTTAACCTGCTGCTGGTATCCCCGTCCCATGCGTGGTTACATGTTCCGCAGCAGGCTGGGTGCGCTCGTCTTTCTGGGCAGCATCCTGTTCGCCGTTTACCGGATGGTTGGAACTGAAGATCAGGCGGGCGAGATCGCGCTGGCCGGCGAACGGATTGCGGCGCAGCGCGAGCAGGTTGCTTCGCAGCAAGCTGGACCTTCTCGTCACCAAAGCTGGCAAGAAGACGACCTTGCCGCAGACGGCTGGGGCGACGCGGCCATCGCACCGGATCGATAACCGGCGGAACTTACCTGCGCCTCCGGCCATTTGTCCGGCATGGCTACCTACGATCCCGATCGCGACGGAGACAAGAACACCCAGTGGGCGGAAGAGCGTACCGACTGGGCGGAGGATCGCACGATCATGGCGCTGGAGCGGACTTTCGCCGGGTGGATGCGCACCGCCTTCGCGGCCATCGCCATCGGCATTGGTTTCAATGCGCTGTTCGGTGAGTTCGAGCCGCCGTGGCTGGCCCGCGCTATTGCAACCCTGTTCATCGCCCTTGCCATCGTCTTCGCGATCAGCGCGGAGCGGCGTGCGTGCCGGGCTTTCCAGCGACTGTCGTCGCACGATGTCGATTCTCCCAGGATGCCGAATATCCGCCTGATCGCCTGGTCGATTTCCGCAGGTGCGGGCCTGCTGATCTTCGCACTGTGGTGGCTAGACGACGGCGCGCTTTCGCGGATCTAGGTTCCGTCGCCGCGCAGGCCGTCGGGCTTGTTCGCCTTGCCGTACTTGTCGACATTGTCATCGTGGTTCGGCTCGCCGTCAAAGGCGTGCATGTCGATCCGGCCCGAGCTTTCCATGTCACGCATGTGATCGACCACGTCCTGCGTCGAATCGTTCATCAGGTCGCTCTTGGTCGGACTCTTGGTGCTTTCGGTGGGGCTTGCACTCTCCTCGGTCAGCGCTTGCGCTTCCTCGGCGACTTGCTGCGCCTGGTTGCGATGATCGTCCTGCTCGTCGTTATGCGTCTCTGGAGCAAGGTCGGCCTGGCGTGCTTCGGGACTTTCGTTGGACTTGGTATCGGTCATGTCGATCTCCTTTGCAGGCTCAACGGACCGGCTGCCATGCGCGTTCCCGACTAGCGACTCGCCCCCGGCTTCCAGAGCACATCGGCTCTGCCGCCATCGTTCACCGCACGGCCGAGCACGAACAGGTAATCGGACAGGCGGTTGATATAGGCGAGCGCTGCCGGATTGACCGGTTCTGCCGATGCCAGCGCGGTCATCGCGCGTTCGGCACTGCGGGTGGCCGTGCGGGCGAGATGCAGCCGCGCGGCCAGTTCGCTGCCGCCGGGCAGGATGAAGCTGGTGAGCGGCTCGAGATCGGCGTTCACCGCATCGATCCGCGCTTCCAGCCACTCGACCTGCGAGGGGACCACCCGGAGCACCATTTCGGATGGCGTGAAATCGGCGCCGCCCACTTCGCCCAGCGGGGTGGCGAGATCGGCACCAAGGTCGAACAGGTCGTTCTGGATCCGCGTTATATCGGCCCCCGGTTCGCCGCTCATCAGGATCGCGGCGAAGCCCAGCGCCGAGTTGGCGCTGTCCACCTGCCCGACCGCTTCCATGCGCGCGGCGTGCTTGGGCAAGCGCGAACCGTCGACGAGGCCCGTCGTCCCGTCATCCCCGGTGCGGGTGTAGATCTTGTTGAGCTTGACCACGATGCTAAACTTAGCGGTTCACGGCCAGCAGCACCGCGATCACCACGATGGCAAGCGCCTGGTACTTTATGCGCGCGAACATCGCCTGGTTCTGCTTGGCCTGCATCGCGGGCAGGTTTTCGCCGCCGGTCTCCAGATCGATCTTGGTGGTCTGCAGAAAGGCGACGATGCCGCGCACCAGCGAAACCACCACCATGATGGCGAGGAGGGCGATCACGATAACGAGGAATGTGTTCATGGGGCACCATGTGGGAACGGGGACAAGCTTATGCCATAGGGCATTTGGCCCATGCGGAGGCTTTGCGCCAGTGCCTTGCCGTCCTCGCCTGCATTTCGGCGGTCGGAAAGTGAAGGCGAACCACGCCGCTTGGCCAGCTTCTCCCCGCTTTCGTCGAGCAGCAACGCGTGGTGATGCCACACCGGCACCGGCAGGCCGAGCAGCGCCTGGAGCAAGCGATGGACATGGCTGGCGGCAAACAGGTCCGCGCCGCGCGTCACCAATGTCACCCCGTCCGCCGCGTCGTCCAGCGTGGCGGCGAGATGGTAGCTGGCTGGGGCATCCTTGCGCACCAGCACGACATCGCCAAACTGACTTGGGTCAGCCTCTTGCGTTCCAGCGAGTTCGTCCTCCCACTTCATTGATCCCGCCTCGTGGATAGCCCAATTCATATCGAGCCTTAGTGCAAACTCCCGCCCGGGACTTAGCTTTGTCTTGCACGTGCCTGGATAAATTGGCCCCTCAGGCCCGATGTGAGGATTTAGAGCCTCAATCTCGGTCCTGGTGCAGGTGCAAGGGTAAAGCAAACCTCGATCGAACAACTCGATAAATGCGTGCCGATAGCTTGCCAGCCGGGTCGATTGCGCGGGCACTTCCTCCCATTCCAGCCCCAGCCATGCCAGATCGCGGCGGAACTCGTCCGCCAGTTCGGGGCGGCTGCGCGCGCCGTCGATATCCTCGATCCGTAGCAGGAAACGCCCGCCGCGTTCTCGCGCCAGATCGTGCGCGACAATGGCGCTGTAAGCGTGGCCCAGATGCAGCGGGCCATTGGGACTGGGGGCGAAACGGGTCACTATCACCCCTCGTCTTTGCGAGAAGCGCAGCGACGAAGCAATCCATCTCCTGCACTCGCGAATAGCGCGACATTTGCCCGCGCCGAACCTTCAGGTGATGGATTGCCGCGCCGACTTTGTCGGCTCGCGATGACGAGGAAACGCGGGGTGCTTGTGAATATCCCTGTGGAAAGCCTGCGTGTAACGGGGTTGACGCTTTTGCGTGCAAGTGCACATTCCCGATCAATCAGGAAAGGCACCCTATCGTGTTCAAGGCCGAACTGATCGAACGGGCGGCGGTGTTCCGCAGCTCCGATGGCGATCCGCATCGCAAGCTGGAAAGCTGCCCCGCGCTGGTGCTCAACGCGGATTACACCCCGCTGTCCTATTACCCGCTCAGCCTGTGGCCGTGGCAGACCGCGATCAAGGCGGTGTTCCTCGAGCGGGTGGACATCGTCGCGAGTTACGATCGCGCGGTGCATTCGCAGTCGCTCGACATGAAAGTGCCCAGCGTCATCGCGCTGCGCCAGTACGTCAAGCCCAGCCAGTTTCCCGCCTTCACCCGCTTCAACCTGTTCCTGCGCGACAAGTTCGCCTGCCAGTACTGCGGCAGCCCGAAAGACCTGACCTACGATCACGTTGTCCCCCGGCGGCAGGGCGGGCGCACCACCTGGGAAAACATCGCCACCGCCTGCGCCCCGTGCAACATGAAGAAGGGCGGACGCACCCCGAAGCAGGCGGGAATGCACCTGCACGTGCCGCCGATCCGCCCGACCAGCTGGCAATTGCAACAGCAAGGCCGGGCGTTTCCGCCGAACTACCTGCATGAGACGTGGCGCGACTGGCTCTATTGGGACATCGAGCTGGAGGAGTAGCGGGTATTTATGGAGCGCCGACCGGGGGTGTTTCAGAAACTTTGGTTTGCGGGTTTTGGCTGCGATTGCAGGGGTTTGTGGCGGATTTCCGTGCGCGAGGTGTCACCTTTGCGAATTGGGCGGTAATCGTTGGGGTGGAGGTGAACATGGGGATGTTCAGCCGGAGTTGGGGGAGAGTAGGAAAGCCGCGGGTTAAACCATGACAAAAATGTTATCCGGTTGGCTAACCTACAACCTCTCATCACCTTCGGCGGAAAACAGGCTTAAATCCATTCGTCTATAGCTGTGAATTTCTTCGATAAAGAAAGTTCGTCTTGAGCTTTCACTTTCCTGGATCGTTTCAATGTAGCCAGAAAACTCAATCTCAATGGGAAAATTATCTTGAACCTGACTTATGGTTATAAGGTCTTTTAATTGATTATTTATCTGCGCTTGATAGTCAAGGAGCGATAGGTCAACAGCGATTGCCGCATTATTGCAATCCGGAATTTGAATGAATGAGCCGTGAAAACTGGGCTGCAGAGTAACTTTCGTTCGTGTTATTCTCTCGGTATATTCGGAACGAATTGTATCGCAAAATTTAAGCTGACTTTCAAAGTCGCTTGTTTTGCACCCGGCGGACAACATAGAGGTAACAACTATTAGAGAAGCTGCTTTCACACTATCCATATGTTGCTTCATTTTTCACCTGAGAACATACGGCCTGCGATTGAGCCCGCCAATAGTGTTGCGCGTTTGAGCGAGATAATCAAACGTTCCATACGACGCCGTCGCTGGATGAGGATTTCCCGCTTGATCTACTTTTTGACTTTCAAGTCACCCTCCCCCGCTCCGCATATTCTGGCTCCCGCCATTCCCCGCTGTCGAGAATGTCCCGCAGTTCCCGCACCGCGCTTGTCCGGCGATCCTATCCAATCGCTTCCAGCGCCCGCAGGATCGCGGTCAGGTCGTAGGGTTTGTTGACCGTCGGCACCCCGGCAAAGCGCGGCGGGTGGGTGACGCTGCCGTAGCCGGTCGCGAAAATGAACGGGCAGCCGCGATCGGCGAGCATGTCGGCAAGCGGATAGCTGACGTCCCCGTGCAGGTTCACATCAATGATCGCCATGTCGAAACGAGTTTCGCCCAGCGCCTGTTCGGCATCGGCCTTTGACGAGGCGAGCGTCGTCCGTGCACCCTCTCCGGAGAGCATGTCATCCAGTGCGAAGCCGATGATGATCTCATCCTCGACCAGCAGGATACGCTTGTCTTGCAATGTCATTCTTTCTCCACCCTTGCGCGCATGGAGAAAAGCAGCCCGTCGGGCTCGAATTCCATCCTGGCAGTTCCGGTTGCGCGATCGCCGATCCCGCGTGTTATGAGCCGCGTGCCGAAGCCCGCGCGGGCGGGAGGCGTGACTTCCGGCCCGCCGCTTTCCTTCCAGTGGAAGACGAGATCGCGGCCATCCTCACCCTCGGTTTCCCACCAGATGCGCACGCTGCCTGTGGCGTTGGAAAGCGCGCCGTACTTGATGGCGTTGGTGCACAATTCGTGGACGATCATCGCCAACGAAACCGATGTCTGCGGCGGCAGGCGGACAAGATCGCCCCCGAATTCCATCCGGCTCACGGCGTCGCCGGCTGCCGCTTCGGCGGACTGGCGGACGATATCGCGCACTTCCGCCTCGCCCCAGAAGCCTTCGGTGAGAAGATTGTGCGCGGCGGCCAGCGTTTTCAGCCGCGCTTCGAACACGTGCCGGCCCGCTTCGCTCTCACTGCCCCTGAAGGACTGCATCGCCAAGCCCTGGACGATGGAGAGCGTGTTCTTCACCCGGTGATTGAGTTCGTTCACCAGCAGGCTCTGCCGTTCCAGCGCAAGGACTTCCTCAGTCACATCGTTGCCCTGGACGATGATCCCGAGCGGCTCCTTTTCGCCGTCGAAAATCGGCTGGAAAATGAAATTGAGGTAGCGCGCGCGGGGAGCCTCTTCACCTTCTCCCCCGAGCAGCACTTCCTCGCGGTGCGCGTGATAGGCCTGGCCGCTCACATAGACTTCATCGAGCGTGGCGACGAACCCCTGCTCAACGATTTCGGGCAGCGTTTCGAACACGGTGCGACCCACCAGATCGTCCCGCCCCACCAGCGCCCGATAGGCCTGGTTCACCATGCCGAAACGATGTTCCGGACCGACCAGCACGGCGGTAAATCCGGGCGCCTGGTCGAAATATTCGAGCAGTCTTTTCGTCTCGCTTTTCAGGCTCTGGTTTTCGTCCTGCACGCTGCGCGCGCGCCGGATCAGGCCCATGCCGTCGCGCGACTGCCGCCATTCCTCCAGTTCGGTCACGTCAACCGTGTGCTGGAGAATATAGCGCAGCGCCCCGTCTTCATGGATGGGCGTGTGGGTCGCGCTCCAGTAATGGGTTTGAGAGGTCCCGTCGGGCGCAGCGATATCGTAGCGGATCAGCGCGATCTCGTCGGCTTCGCCGCTCTGCAGCACTTTCTCCAGCGAATTGACCAGCAGGCGGTGGCTCTCGCCTTCGCTGGGAAAAGCATCGAACATCCGGCGACCGATGATGTCTTCCCGGCTGCGCATGGTCGCCGCAAGATAGGCCTCGTTCATCCAGACGAGAACCAGGTCGGTATCCATAATGACATAGGGGTTCGGTGATGCCCCCAGAATATCTTTGAAATCCAACGTCCAACGCCCTTTAGGGGCGATAACTCGGTCGTCCCTGCCTGCATCAACGCAGGTGGGCGGAGTTGGTTTCCGCCTCCCCAGATTTCGCGCAGGCCATCGAGAGGCCGGACTGCTACCTTTTCAGATGGTAGAACTGCGCTATCGCATCCCATGCCTCTTCCGCGGTTTCGCACCAGGTGAGCAGGTCCAGGTCTCGCCGGGAAATCGTCCCTTCCTCCGCCAAAGCCTCGAAATTGATCACGCGGTTCCAGAACTCCTTGCCGAACAGCAGGATCGGGATCGGCTTCATCTTGCCGGTCTGGATCAGGGTGAGCAGTTCGAACATTTCGTCGAAGGTCCCGAATCCGCCAGGGAACACCGCCACCGCGCGGGCGCGCATCAGGAAATGCATCTTGCGCAGCGCGAAATAATGGAACTGGAAGCTGAGGTAGGGCGTGACGTAAGGATTGGGCGCCTGTTCGTGCGGCAGGACGATGTTCAGCCCGATGCTCTCCGCTCCGGCTTCGCTTGCGCCGCGGTTGGCCGCTTCCATGATCGAGGGGCCGCCGCCCGAACAGACCACGAATTGCCGCTTGCCGCCTTCGATAATGGCCTTTTCGCCGACCACCTTGGCGAGCTTGTAGGCCTCGCCGTAATACTTCGCCTTGGCCGCCAGGTTGCGGACGATCAGCGCCTCGGCTTCGGGCAGCCTTTCGGCTTCTTCCAGCGCCAGTTCGACCGCTTCGGGCGGCGGAATCCGGGCCGAACCGTACATCACCAGCGTCGAGCCGACGCCCGCCTCTTCCAGCAGCATTTCCGGCTTCAGCAGCTCGAGCTGGAAGCGTACCGGGCGCAGTTCCTCGCGCAGCAGGAAATCGGTATCGCGGAAGGCCAGCTTGTATGCGGGATGCCTTGTCTGTGGCGTCGACGGCGCGAGCTTGTCGGCAAATTCGGCTTCCCGGTCGGCATGGTAGAACCGATGATCGCCCAGTTCGCCATCACACTTGTCGTCTTTCGCGCTCACGCATCACTCCTCAAAGTCCTGAAATCACCACCTAGTGCCGAGTGGTGTGGATGGGAAGGACCGATGCCCGCCGCGATCTGCACTTCGCGTACCGCCGCGTGGGAAGTCGATCGCAATGCCCCGTGTGCGGCGCGCTGAAACCAAACGCCGACTCAATCGCTTTTCCCCCAGGAGGCATTCGCATGGCAGCACGTGCATATTGGCAGGGTCAGATCAGGCTGGCGCTGGTATCGATCCCGGTCGAAATCTATTCCGCCACCAAATCGGGCGCGAAAATCAGCTTCAACCAGATCCACGAACCCAGCGGCAAGCGCATCGCCTACGAAAAGGTGGTGCCCGGCGTCGGTCCGGTCGATCGCGATGACATCATCAAGGGCTACGAGATTTCCAAGGGCAATTATGTCCTGCTCGACGAAGACGAGATCGAGGCGGTGAAAATCGAGAGCAAGCGCACGCTGGAACTGGTGCAATTCGTCGATAGCAGCGAAATCGACCCGCTCTATTTCGAAAAGCCCTATTACGTGGCTCCGCAGGACCAGTTGGCCGAAGAAGCATTCGTGGTGCTGCGCGAGGCGCTGCGCAAATCGAAGAAGATCGCGCTGGGGCAGCTTTCCCTCCGGGGCAGCGAAAAGCTCGTCGCGCTCAAACCCTGCGGCAAGGGCATGCTGCTCGAAACGCTGCGCTATGCCGACGAGGTTCGTCAGGGGCAGTCGTTCTTCACCGAGATCGACGATATCAGGCCGGACAAGGAATTGCTCGAACTGGCAACCACCCTGATCGACAAGCGCACCGCGCCTTTCGATGCCAGCGTGTTCAAGGATCGCTATGTCGATGCCTTGCGCCAGCTGATCGAGAAGAAGGCCAAGGCAAAGGGCGGCAAGAAGGTCATCGAAGACGCGGGCGAACCTGCGGGAAAGGGCAGTGGCAATGTGATCGACCTGATGGCTGCGCTGAAAAAGTCCGTAGGCGAGGCGAAACCGGCACCTGCCCGCAAACCGGCCAGCAGGAAGAAGAGTGCCTGATGGAGCTCAACGATCCCGTACTGGTGAGCTGGATCGACTATGACCTGCTTGCGCGGCTGGGCATTGCTGCCGTCCTTGGGCTGCTGCTGGGGCTGGATCGCGAACTGAGAGGCCACTCTGCGGGCCTGCGCACGCACGGGCTGATCTGCTTCGCTGCGGCGGCCATGACCGTGTCGATCCTGGGCTTGTGGCATTCGCTGGACGCCCCGCGCGCCGATCCGCTGCGCATTTTCGAAGCGGCAGGCACGTTCATCGGAATTATCGGTGCCGGCCTGATCGTGTTCAGCCGCGGTGAGGTGCATAACCTGACCACCGCCGCGCATCTCTGGCTGACGGCGGTGATCGGGATCGCCTGCGGTGCGGCGCAATGGCCGCTGGTGCTGATCGCCAGCGTCATCGGAGTGATCATGCTCACACTACTGCGGCTGATCGAACGCAAGGAAAACCAGCGCCGTCTGGGTAGAGGCGACAATGCCCCGCAAGAGTGACCCCCTTGCCGCCTACAATGCCAAGCGGGACTTCGGCAAGACGCCCGAACCCGCCGGCAGGGCGCAGCGTAGCAGCAAGGGCAACCTGTTCATCGTCCAGAAGCACGATGCGACCCGGCTGCACTGGGACCTGCGGCTGGAAGTGGACGGGGTGCTGAAAAGCTGGGCAGTGACCAAGGGACCGTCTCCCGATCCGGATATCAAGCGTCTCGCGGTGCGGACCGAGGATCACCCGATGGCCTATGCCGAGTTCGAAGGCACCATCCCGAAGGACGAATACGGCGGCGGCACGGTAATGCTGTGGGATCGCGGCACCTGGCAGCCGATCGAAGGGAAAAGCGCCAAGGACCTCGACAAGGGCCACCTCCATTTCTGCCTCCAAGGCGAGCGGATGAAGGGCGAATGGCTGCTCATCCGGTTGAAGAAGAAGCCCGGCGAAAAGCGCGAGAACTGGCTGCTGCGCAAGCTGGCCGACGATCACGCAGAAGCGGGCGACGCACTGGTCGAACGCGAATTGACGAGCGTGCTGACCGGGCGCGCGATGGCGCAGATCGCGGCGGACAAGGAAGGGCAGTTCGCACTGTCGGGAAAGCAGGACGATGCTTTTCTCGAGCAGATGCAAAAGGCCTCAGCCCACAATGCCTCAGCCGCGAAGCCGAAATCCCGCCGCAAGACCGCAGCACCGCTGCCCAAATGGCGCCAGCCCCAGCTTGCCACGCTGGTCGATCATGTTCCGGCGGGAAACCGCTGGATGCACGAGATAAAGTTCGACGGCTATCGCGCGCTGGTGGCCTGCAAGGGCAGGGAAGTGCGGGTCTATACCCGGAACGGCAAGGACTGGACCGACAAGTTCGCGCCGCTGGTCTCCTCGTTCGCCGAACTCGACCTGCCGCCTTCGCTGATCGACGGGGAGATCGTCGCCTATGGCAAGTCGGGCAATCCCGATTTCTCCACCTTGCAAGCGGTGCTGAAGCGCGGCCACGGTTCGCAATCGGCTTCGGACAACCTCGCCTTCCACGGTTTCGACCTGCTCGAACTCGACGGTCAGGATCTTTCCGGGCTGCCCAATATCGAACGCAAGGAACGGCTCGAGGCGCTGCTCGGTAGTGCCTCTGCGCCGATCCATATTTCCGATCACGTCATCGGCGCGGGCGAGCAATTGTATCGCTCGCTGTGCGACAATGGCCAGGAAGGGATCATTTCCAAGACCATCGATGGCACCTACGCCGGACGGCGCAGCAAGGGCTGGGTGAAGGTCAAATGCACCCGGCGACAGGAGTTCGTGGTGGTGGGTTGGAAGGCTTCCAGCACGCGCGCACGCCCGTTTGCTTCGCTGCTGCTGGCGCAAAACGAGGGCGGGGAACTGGTATACAAGGGCAATGTCGGCACCGGTTTCGACAGCGATACGCTCGCCGATCTGGCCGCCCGGATGAAGCGGATCGAGCGCAAGACCGCGCCCGTTGCAGTGGCCAAGGCTTCGGCCCGCAGAGTCACCTGGGTCACGCCCAGTCTGGTCGCCGAGGTGGCCTTCGCCGAATTCACCGCTGACGGAAACGTCCGCCACGCCAGCTTCCTCGGCTTGCGCGCCGACAAGCCCGCGCGCGATGTTACCCCTGAAAGGCCCGCCGAATTGCCCGATGCCGAGAAAAGCGTAGCGATCAGCAATCGCGAACGGGTGATCTTCCCCGATAGCGGCCAGACCAAGGGCGAACTGGCCGACTATTACGAAGCGGTGGCCGGGATCATGCTTCCCTTCGCGGGGAAGCGCCCGCTCAGCCTGGTCCGCTGCCCGCAAGGCCGGGCGAAGAAGTGCTTTTTCCAGAAGCATGACAGCGGCCAGTTTGGCGACGGGGTTCACCAGGTCCCGATCCGCGAGAAGGACGGCGGCACCGAGGATTACCTCTTTGTCGAGGATGTGCGCGGCCTGCTCCAGTGCGTGCAGATGGGCACGATCGAATTCCACGGCTGGGGCTCGCGCAGCAGCGATGTCGAGGCGCCCGACCGGATGGTGTTCGATCTCGACCCTGACGAAGGGCTGGATTTCGATGACGTCAAGCAAGCCGCGCGCGATATTCGGGATCGGCTGGCCGATCTCGGCCTCACCAGCTTTGCCTTGTTGTCGGGCGGTAAAGGCGTGCACGTGGTCGTGCCGCTCGCCACCGGCCACACGTGGGACGCGCACAAGGACTTTTCGAAACGGTTTGCCGAAGCGCTGTCGATTGCCGAACCCGATCGCTTCGTGGCCACGATGAGCAAGGCCAAGCGCAAGGGCAAGATCTTCATCGACTGGCTGCGCAACCAGCGCGGCAGCACCGCGATCCTGCCCTATTCGGCCCGCGCCCGCAGCGGCGCGCCGGTGGCAGTGCCGCTGGCCTGGGGCGAACTTGCGGAGATGGACAACGCCCACCCCTGGTCTATCTCCGACATCAGGCTCCTGCTCGACCGGTCGGCTTCCCGGTCACTCGCGGGCTGGGGCTTCGCCGAACAAGGCTTGCCCGACCTGTAAGGCCCGGGTTGGAAGGCCTACAGCATGTAGCGCATGCGGATCGTCTGCCGCACAGCGGAGGAGCCGACGGTAATCGCGGCTTCGTCGAACGAGGGCGGACCCATGCGGACCGCTGCATCGCGGGAGAAGCCGAAGCCTTCGCGCGGCATCATGCCCAGCGCCCGGTCGGCGCGACCATTTCCGTTCTCGTCATGCAGCAGGGCGATGGCATAGGTGCCGGGCGCGACATCGTTGAAGCGCAGCACGGTAGCTTCGCCCGCCGGAAGCGCGACCCGGTACCCTTGCGTCGAATCCTGGCAGCGCGGGAAGCGGGCTGCGTCGCGCGTCATGCAGGCGCGCACGGTGCCATCATGGTTGCGCAGGTTGGTGACTTCGATCGTCACCTGCACGCCGGGAGGCGCAGCCTCGGTCGCGCTGGCGATGAAAGGCACGGCCAGCGCCGCCGCCACCGCGGTCAGGCCCGCTGCCCTGAATGCTCCTGAGCCAGATACTTGTCGGCCAAACCCTCGTCGGTGTTGCACAGGCGATCCCAAAATCTGAAGTAAAGACCATAATTGCAGCGATATTCGTCATGATGCCGCTGGTGATGGCTGGCGGTTATCAGCCAGTTTCCCAACCTTGTATGAACAAGCCAGCGCGGGAACATCTCCCAACCCATGTGATTGGTCACCCCCATAAGCGTCATGATCGCCAGCACCAGCCCCAATATGCCGACATGCACCGGGATCACGAAGACCAGCAGCGGGATCACGAAGGCCCCGGTCAGCGCCTCGATCGGGTGAAAGCTCATCGCTGCCCAGGCGGTGGGCGGGCGGCTGGCGTGGTGGACGGCGTGAGCAATGCGGAACCACTTGGGCCGGTGCATCCAGCGATGGGTCCAGTAAAACCATGTATCGTGCGCGAACAGGTAGAGGAACAGCGATAGCGGCAGGTACCACAGCGGGAAATCCGCGACATCGGTATAGATGCGCGTCCAGCCGCGTTCCTGCCAGCCCCAGGCGACCACGCCCGCAGGCACACCGTAGATCCCGGCGGAAGCGAGCGACCAGAAGATCTCCTTGCGGATCTGCGGTTCGAGCCCGGCATAGAGCCCCGGCCGCACCCGCGCTGTCGCCCAGGCGAACAGTCCGCTGGTGGCGAGATAGCGCAGGCCCACGATTGCAGTCATCGCCAGCGCGGAAAGGAGGATGGCCGTGTACATCGTGGTCCAGCCTATAGGGCGGCAGACCCGCGCTGCACAGCCTGCCTTTCGGCTACCCCGCCAGCTCGCCACCCCAGTTGTGGCAATGCGGGTCGAGCGCCACCAGTTGCCGCCGCAGTGCGGTGCGCGCCAGCCGTTCGACTTCCACTCGGCGGCGGGCGGCGGCGAGCGGGTGGCTGGGGGCGGGGCGGACGATTTCGGCATCATATTCATCCGCCACGATCACTCCGCAGCAATCGGGGCGATAGTCAGCGCTTTCGAGGATCTTGCGGTCCAGTTCGGGCGGCAGGCCCCAGTAGAAGCGGTCACAGAATTCGAGGTAATCGGGCCATTTGCCATCGCCGAGCAGATCGCCGCGCGCGGTTTTCACTTCGACGATGACGATCTTGCCCTTGGCATCGATGCCCATCAGGTCTGCGCGTCGCCCGTTGCGCAGCGGCATCTCGGCCAGCGTCCAGATATCGTTGCGCGCGAACAGGCGGGAAATCCCCCGGCACACCGCGCGCGAACGCAGCGCGAGTGGATCATTGAGGGCGAGAGCAGGGGCAACGGTTAGCGAATCACTCATGCAGTGAAATTGGAACGAATGTGGAACACCGTCAAGCACGATGCTCGCGCCTGTCAAAATCAGGCGCTGCGCTTCGGCCCCATTCCGCCGCTCGGCGGCAGGAGCGCCAGCATGGCCCGGCGCGCAGCGGTGAACTCTTGCCAGAGGGCATGGGCGGCGGGGCGACAATCTGCGCCGCGCGCGTGGATCGCCAGCAGCGCGGAAATCCCCGGCTCCATGATCGCAGTGAGATCGGCGCAGCCATTCTCGGCCAGTGTGCGCCGCCACGGATCGGCATCGCGGATCAGCACCGGGAAGCTGCGCACTTCGCGGTCTTGCTCCTCGCTGTCGACGCCAGCCAACATGGCGACGACCTTGCCCGCTTCGGCGAGCGCGGCCCAGCGCTTGCCGGCGGTGTTTCCGGCAGGCGGTGCCGTGCGCGGGGCGCGGGGACCGAATTTGGGCGTGACGGCGTTCATGCCGCCGGACTACTCCGGCAGTGGTTGCCAACAGGTTACCCTGGTTGACGGCTACCCTTATTCGACGGCGGGGCCGAACGGATCTTCCTCGTCCAGCCCCAGATCGACATCGGCGCCGTTCTCGCCCTCGATCAGCCGGTTGTTTTCCGAACAGACATATTCGCGGATCTCCCAGTCCGGCTGGCGGCGATAGGCCAGCCGCTGGACGAACGGGCGGGCAAGCACGCCGGGATCGGTGATCGTCGTCTCCAGCCACAGCAGATCGTCGCTTTCGAGCCAGAAATGCTCGTGAATCCGCATGTTCTCGGACGGTGTGACCCCGGCTAGGTAGGTGACGAAGGGATTGAAGCCCACCGTATCCACCACCAGCATGTCGCCCTGCCAATATCCAACGGATGTGCCGTTGAACAAAGGATCCGGCTCTGCGGGCAGGTCGCGCTGCGCATCGACATAGATGCGGCGCGCCTGGCTGTAGGTTTCTGCGAATATTGTGACGCGGCCCGGCGAGAACAGGAACTCGATCGGGTAAGGCTGGCGCATGATTCCGGGCATTCCCGGCGGGATGCAATTCACCTGCAGGAACTGGTCCACCCCATCGCGCGCCTGCCGTTCAAGGAAGGCATTGTACTCCGCCTGCGCTTCGGGCGTAAGCACCGGCCGCGCGGGCACGCGCCCGTTGCGCCCGAACAGGAACGACCAGTCGGGATTCCAGACGCCGGTGAAATCGGGCCATGATGTTACCGGCGCATAGTGGTCCGCACGCGCGGGGCTGAAGGTGTCGGCCTCCTGTGCCAGGACGGGGACTGCTGCCGGAGCTGCCAGCCACAGCGCCATAACCGCGCTCATTATCCACTTTCCTGCCATCGCCACCTCTCCCCGGTTGCCACTCTCATTGACTGTGTTTTTCAGCAATCTGCTGCCTCGTGAGGGAACAAGTCAAGCTAGAGGTTGATTCTGTCCGGCTTTTGCAGGAAACTGCCGATACAACAGCAGGTGGCCCGCAGTGGCCCCGCGAGGAGAGAGAAACGCCATGATCCGCAAGCTCGCCACCATCTTCGGCACCTCGCTGATTGGGCTTGCCCTGCTCGCCGTCCCCGGATCGGCGCACCACTCCACCGCGATGTTCGACTGGGGCAACGAAACCCGGCTGGAAGGCATGACGGTGGAGCGCTGGGTGTGGACCAATCCGCACACCTTCATCTACGCGCGCGACGGCGCGGGCAATCGCTGGGCCTTCGAAGGGATGAGCCCCAACCACCTCAGCCGCGCCGGCTGGTCCCGCGCCTCGCTGCGCCCCGGCGAGGAAGTGGACCTGACCTACTACCCCCTCCGCGACGGCCGCCGCGGCGGGTTTAATGTGAGAGTGTTCCGCGAAGGCGGGGAGTCGCTGCTGCAATTGCCGAGCGCGATGTAGGGTAAACAGGAGACTGGCGCACCCGACAGGATTCGAACCTGTGGCCTCTGCCTTCGGAGGGCAGCGCTCTATCCAGCTGAGCTACGGGTGCGGACAGGAGGGGGCGATTAGCAATGCGCGGGCGTAACGCCAAGCCAAAAGCTACGCCCAGCCCTTTTCCAGGAATTCCGCCGCGCAGCCGGCAAGGAATGCCGCGCCTTTGGGCAACACGCTCTCGTCCACCACCATGCGGCTCGAATGGAGGCCGCAGCAGCCTTGCCAGTCCACGCCTTGTGCTGCCACGCCGAGGAAGAACATCGCGCCGGGAACCTTCTCCAGCACGTAGGAGAAGTCCTCCGCGCCCATCGTCGGGGTGGCGCGGTCGGCCCAGGGCTCTTCGCCGCCGAGCCCTTCGGCAACCTGCCGCCCGAGCGCCACGGCGCGGGCGTCGTTGATCGTGGGCGGGAAGCCGGGGGTGATCGTGATCTCGGCCTCGCAGCGGTGAGCGCGGGCGATGTTCTCGGCCACTTCGCGCACCGCGTCCTTGATCGCCGCGCGACGTTCTGGCGAGAGGTTGCGCATAGTGCCGAGCAGGTAGGCGCTATCGGGGATGATGTTGTTGGTTGTGCCAGCCACGATCTTGCCGATCGTCAGCACACTCGCCTCGGTGGCGGCAAAACGGCGAGTTATCATGGCTTGCAGTGCGAGAACGATTTCTGCGGCCACCGGGACCGGATCGATTGTATCTTGCGGCATCGAGGCATGGCCACCGCGCCCCTTGATGGTGATCTCCAGCATGTCCGCCGATGCCAGCAAGGCGCCAGTGCGCGATTCCAACCGTCCGTGCGGGGCATTGGGCCAGACGTGGATCGCGAAGGCGGCGTCGGGCAGCGGATAGTCCGCGCTTCCTCCTAGCAGCCCGTCCTCGAGCATGAAGCGCGCGCCGTGGAAGCCTTCCTCGCCCGGCTGGAACATGAAGCGGACCTCGCCCGCCAGATCGCCCGCGCGCCCTGCCAGAATGCGCGCCGCGCCCGCCAGCATCGCCGTATGCGCATCATGCCCGCAGGCATGCATGCGGCCGGGTACGGTGGAGGCGAAGTCGAGCCCGGTGTGTTCGTCCATCGGCAGCGCGTCCATGTCGCCGCGCAGCAGTACCGCCGGGCCGGGCCGCGTACCCTTGAGAACCGCCACCGCGCCGGTGCAGCTTGGGCCTTCGTGCCATTCGAGCGGCAGATCGGCCAATGCCGCCTTCACCTTGGCCAGCGTCTTGGGTGTTTCCAGCCCCAGCTCCGGCTCGGCATGGATGGCGCGGCGCAGGGCCACGATCGCGCTCTCCTCGCCCTTGGCGGCGTCGAGCAGGCTGGCGGTCAGCATAGGTTCACTCCAGAAAGAACAGGCGCGCATCCTATGCCGGATTGCCGCCAGCTTGCAACGTGGCCGATGGCCCCCATCTTGCGGACCAGGAACAGGCGGCTTGTTGCAGGCGGATGACAGTTTTGCGTCAATTGTGCAAAAGCGATAGCCTTCACAGTGGCCCAGTGTGTAAGGCGAGCCGGTAATGCAGGGTAGCATCCATCTTTTCGAGCGCTTGCCGCAAATTGATGCGCGCCCTGCCGCGGCCAACGATCATGTCCTGTCCGCGGTGCGCAGCAGCCCGCTGGTGGGGCTGATCCGCAATGCCCGCAGCCATCGCAATGCGGGCGGAGACGGGGGCGGGGGTGAGCCCGAAGGGGTGATCGTCACCTCGCCGCGCCGCCGGAGCGAACTTCCCGGCATCCTCGCCGATTTCGCCGCGCGCGGGGTCGATTGCATTGCCATCGACGGCGGTGACGGGACCGTGCGCGACGTGCTTACCTGCGGTGCGGGAGTGTTCGGCGATGCATGGCCGGCGCTGATCGTGCTGCCCAACGGAAAGACCAACGCGCTGGCACTCGATCTCGGTATTCCGGTGGGCTGGACGCTGGACGCGGCGCTGGAAGCGATGCGGCGCGGGCAGGCAGTGCGCCGCCAGCCGATCGTGATTTCCGAGCGGGCCAATCCGTCGGCACAGGTGCGTGGCTTCATCATGGGTGCAGGCGTGTTCAACCGCGCCATCGCGCTGGGGCAGCGCAGCCACGATCTCGGCGCGTTCAACGCGGCAGCCGTGGGGGTTACGCTGGTGTGGAGCGTGTTGCAGGCGCTGCTCGGTACCCGCAACAATGCCTGGCGACGCGGCACACCGATGCGCCTGCGTGGCGCGGACGGCACCGAAGTGCCGCATTATGGCGGACTGCCTGCCGAAGAGCGCTATCTGATGCTGGCCTCTACGCTGGAAAATTTCCCCGTCGGGATCGACCCGTTTCGCGGGATTTCCGAAAAGCTGCGCGTGGCGGTGCTGGACAATCCGCGCCGCAGCCTGATCCTGCGCATCGGCGCGCTGGCGCGCGGCACGGCGAGCGAGGCGACCATGCGTCGCGGGGGCCATGTGCTGGGGACCGAGGCGCTCGACGTCGATCTGGCGGACAGCTTCATCCTCGACGGCGAGGCCTTCCCGGCGGGCCATTACCGGCTGACGACGGGCGCCAAGCTGCGCTTCGTCGTTCCCTGATCTGCCGCTAGTGTCCTCTCTGGCGAGGTCGTGACTCTCCAAGCCCGTATCGAAGCATCCCAGTCCCGCCCGGTGGACGTGGCAGTGCGCAGGTTTGCCGCGAAGCTGGGCGAAGAGGCGGGCGCGCTGGCAGTGCTGTTTTACGGTTCCAACTTGCGCACCGGATCGCGTGAAGGGGTGCTCGATTTCTACGTGCTGCTTCCAGGGGAGGCCGAGCGCGGCATGTGGCCGACGGTTTCCTATCGCGAGTGGGAGCATGAAGGCGAGACGCTCCGCGCCAAGATCGCTACGATGACGCTGGCCAAGTTCGCAGCGGCGGCGGCGGGGCAATCGCGCGATACGACAATCTGGGCGCGCTTCGTGCAGCCGAGCGTGCTGGTCTGGAGCCGCGATGCCGCACAGCGGGACAAAGTGGTACACGCCATCCATTCCGCCTGCATAACGGCGGCGCGGCTGGCCATGGCGGTGGGACCGCAATCGGGTGAGGAAGCGGATTACTGGCGCGCACTGTTCCGCGCTACTTATCGGGCGGAACTGCGGGTGGAAAAGCCCGGGCGCGAGGATTCGATCATCGCCCTCAACGCTGCGCATTTCGACGGGCTGTTGCCCGAAGCACTGGCTGCTGCGGGCATTCCGTTCACCAGCCAGGGCGATGCCATCCGACCGACCATCACGAAGAACGAGCGGAAGCGGGTGCTACGCTGGTGGCGAAGTCGCAGCCGCCTCGGCAAAGCGCTTAACATCGCCCGCCTGCTGCGCGCCACTCGCACTTTCGACGGGGCGGGACGCTATGCCGCGTGGAAGATCGAGCGGCACACCGGAGTGAAGGTGAAGGTTACGCCGTGGCGCGAGCGGCACCCGGTGCTCGCGGCACCGTGCGTACTCTGGCAGGTCTGGCGCGCCAAACGCCAGCCTTAGCGGCTTACATATAGCGCATCCGGATCGACATGGTCTTGACCTCTTGCCCGATCGAAAAGCGGGTGCGATCGATGCTGGGACGGCCAAGGTTGAACACGTTGATGCTGGGATTGTTCGACATTCCGCCACCATCGGTGCTGATGTCGGTGCGGCCATTGCCGTTGACATCATGCCGGATAGCGATGGCGTAATTCCCCGCGCTGGGCACAGGCATACACACTTGCATTGAACCCGCCCGCGCGGGCACCTCGATGCGGTGCAGCCAGCGACCGCTTTCGAGCCAGTCGGCGCGGGTGCCGGGATAGAGCTGGATGCGCATCGTTCCGGTTGAAGCCTCGACTTCGGTGATGTTGATCCACACCGCCGGGCCACTGCCCCGGCATGGGGCGACCGAATGGCGCAGTTCCTGCCGGTATTCCTGCGCCTGCACGGGTGCGGCGACCCCTGCTGCAAAAACAGGCGCAAGCAAAGCGGCGCCCAAAAGGCTGGTGAAGCGAGTGTTCATGGCGACCCTGTTCCTAACAACAATTCTGTCCGGCGGGAAATGGGGCAGTTTCGCCCCGTGACATTTCCCAAAGTTGCGCAGAGTTTTACTACTATTTCACTGAATGGCGGCTGAAGCCCGGGCTTATCCGCGCGAAATGCGGAGTTTTCCCCCGCGAAGGCCGAATTTGCCCCTCTCTACTCCTTGAGGCGCGAATCACAGAGCCGTATCGTCCGGGCGCAGCCATGAACCGCCCGCTAATCTCACCCTCGATCCTGTCCGCCGATTTTGCCCGGCTGGGGGAAGAGGTGCGCGCGATCGACGCTGCGGGCTGCGACTGGATCCATGTCGACGTAATGGACGGGCATTACGTGCCCAATATCACCATCGGCCCGGACGTGGTGAAGGCACTGCGGCCGCATTCGGCCAAGACCTTCGATGTCCACCTGATGGTTTCCCCGGTCGATCAGTGGATCGAGGCCTTCGCCGCTGCCGGTGCCGATATCATCACCGTCCACCCCGAAGCCGGGCCACACGTTCACCGTTCGGTGCAGGCGATCCGCGCGCTGGGCAAGAAGGCAGGGATTTCGCTCAATCCCGCCACGCCCGCCAAGATGCTCGATTACCTGCTCGAAGAGATCGACCTGGTGCTGATCATGAGCGTCAATCCCGGTTTCGGCGGGCAGAGCTTCATCCATTCGCAATTGCGCAAGATCGCCGCAATCCGGTCGATGATCGACAAGGGCGGCCATCAGGTGCTGATCGAAGTCGATGGCGGGGTAAATGCGGAAACGGCGCGCCTGTGCGTCGATGCCGGTGCCGACGTGCTGGTGGCGGGATCGGCCACGTTCAAGGGGGGGCCGGAGCACTACGCCGGCAATATTGCTGCGCTGCGCGGCGGCGATGGCAATGGCAATGGAGGCGAGCAGTGAACGCCCAGTCGCCCGGCCTCAAACTTGAAGCACGGGCGCGCGCTGCCGAAGCGAAGTCGGAACGGGCCCTGCCGCTCGATCACGGTATCGAGGCAGGGCTGGTCGAAAGCACGACACCTCCCGCCAGCACCAGCGAAACCATCGCTGCGGACCGCGCGCTGGTGCTGACCGATTTCGACCCGCCGGCGATTTCAGCAGGCGAGCGGCTGCTGCGGCTCGCCTATCGCATGGGAATTCCCGGCAGCACGCTGGCTGCACCCTTTCGCAAACCCGCGCGTCCGCGGCTGCTGGCGACGGTTGAAAACCCGCTGGCGGGCGAACGCGCCGCCGGAATGGCACTGCGCGCCGGGCATTTCTACGTCCATGGCGTAAAGGCCCCCATAGCCCAGGTGGATTTCGGGTCGACAGCCAAGCTCACTCCGCCGTTCGAGCGCGTGGTCCACGGTTTCACCTGGCTGCGCGATCTGGAAAGCTGTGCGCCGCGCGCGCAATGCACGCAGGTGGCGGAGCGAGTGCTCGATAAATGGCTTTCCGCAAACCCGCGCCCCGGAAAGGGTCCGGCGTGGAAGGTGGAACACGCCGGGCTGCGACTGCTCGGCTGGCTGGTCCACGCACCGCTGATCCTTTCGGGTGAAGACAAAGGCCGGCGGCTCAAGATGATGCTCGCCATTGAGGAAACCGCGCGCTGGCTCGATCGCAACGTCACCCGCGCACCCGACAGGATGGGTGAAGTCGCCGGATGGTGCGCGATCATCGCCACCGGGCTGCTGCTTCCCGACGGCAAGCCGCGCCGCCTGTTTGGCGAAGCGGGTTTGGCCCGGGCATTGGGCGAGCTGGTGGGCGAAGATGGCGGCGTGCTGTCGCGCAGCCCGCTCGCGCAGATGCAGGCGATCGAACTGCTGGTGGACCTCTCGGCCTGCTATCGCGCGGCCAAGCGCGAGATCCCCGATGCGATCCAGGCAGTGCTGGCGCTGCTGGTGCCGCCATTGCTGGCGCTGACCCATGGCGACGGCGGGCTGGGCAGTTGGCAGGGCGGTGCGGCGGTTCCGGCTGACCGGCTGGCCGCGCTCGTGGAGGCGAGCGGCGTGCGCGCCCGTCCCTTACGCGAACCGCGCGGCTGGGGCTATCACCGGCTGGTCGCCAAGCCGGCAATATTGCAGGTCGATGCTTCGCCGCCGCCGCTCGCCCGCCATGCGCGCAGCGGCTGTGCTTCCACGCTGGCATTCGAATTCAGTCACGGCGACCATCGCCTGATCGTCAATTGCGGCGGCGCAGCGCTGGCAGGCGGGCAGGTGCCGATCCGCATTGAACAGGGGCTGCGCGCCACTGCGGCGCATTCCACGCTGACCTTGGGCGATGCCAATTCCACCGCCGTCCTGCTCGATGGAAAGCTGGGTAGCGGCGTGGGCGAAGTCGAGCTGGATCTGCGCAGCGTTACGCTGGGTCACGGCTCCGCGCGACGGCTGGAAGCCAGCCATGATGGCTATGCGGCGCGCTTCGGCCTGCTGCACAAGCGCATCCTGATCCTGCGCGATGACGGCAGCGAATTGCGCGGGGAGGATGTGCTGCTGCCTTCGGGGCGCAAGGGCAAGCGCGGCAAGGTTCCCTTCGCCATTCGCTTCCATCTTGGCCGCCATGTCGAAGCGACCCTGGCGCAAGGCGGCAAGAGCGCCAGCCTGTTATTGCCCGATGGCAGCCTCTGGCAGTTCGGCACCGGCGCGGAAGCGCTCGAAATCGAGGAAAGCATGTGGGTCGATGGCAATGGCCGCCCGCATCCGGTACAGCAGCTGGTGATCCAGGGCCTCGCCTCGCGCGGCGGCGGCACCTTCGCCTGGCTGCTCAAACGCATGGGATAGAAAGCCTTAGATGACAGACGTTGCGATAAAGCGGGCATTGCTTTCGGTGTCCGACAAGGCGGGCATTGTCGAACTGGCGAGCCGGCTGGCCAAGAACGGGGTAGAGCTGGTCTCGACCGGCGGCACCGCAGCGGCGCTGCGCGATGCCGGATTGCAGGTGCGCGACGTATCGGACGTAACCGGCTTTCCCGAAATGATGGATGGGCGGGTGAAGACGCTGCACCCGCTGATCCACGGTGGGCTGCTGGCGGTGCGTAGCGATCCCGCCCATGCAGAGGCGATGGACGTGCACGAGATCGGTGCTATCGACCTGGTGGTGGTCAACCTCTATCCGTTCGTCAACACGGTGATGCGCGGGGCGGACCGCGATACGGTGATCGAGAATATCGACATCGGCGGGCCGAGCATGGTGCGCTCTGCGGCCAAGAACCATGCCTTCGTCACCATTGTCACCGATCCTTCGGACTATGCCGCGCTCTATGACGAGCTGGCGCAGTACGACGGGGCGACCACGCTGGACTTCCGCAAGCGCATGGCGGCCAAGGCCTTCGCCGCCACCGCCGCCTACGATTCAGCGATTTCGAGCTGGTTCGCCTTCGCCGATCAGGGACAGCGGTTCCCGGAAGCGCTGACCCTGGCGGTGAACCTCGATTCCACCCTCCGTTACGGCGAGAACCCGCACCAGCAGGCCGCGCTCTACCTGCCCAATGGCCCGGCCTCCGCCGGGGTGCCGCAAGCCGAACAGGTGCAGGGCAAGGAGCTCAGCTACAACAACCTGAACGATGCCGATGCGGCGCTGGGGCTGGTAGCCGAATTTGCCGCCGACATGCCCGCCATTGTCATCGTAAAGCACGCCAATCCCTGCGGCGTCGCGCAAGGCGCGAGCCTGCTTGAGGCATGGCAGAAGGCGCTCGCTTGCGATCCGGTCTCCGCCTTTGGCGGGATCGTCGCAGCAAATGTGCCGCTCGACGGACCAACCGCCGAAGCGATCACGCAGATCTTCACCGAAGTGGTCATCGCACCCGGAGCCGACGATGCCGCGCGTGCAGCCTTTGCCGCCAAGCCCAACCTGCGATTGCTCCTGATCGAGAACTTGCCCGATCCGGCGCGCCCCGGCCTCGAAATGAGGAGCATTGCCGGAGGAATGCTGTTCCAGTCGCGCGACAACGGGGTGATCGGGGAGAGCGATCTCAAGGTTGTGACGAAGCGCCAGCCTTCGCCACAGGAAGTCGCTGACGCCCTTTTCGCGTGGAAAGTCGCCAAGCACACCAAAAGCAACGCCATCGTCTATGCGAAGGACGGGGTGACGGCAGGCATTGGGGCAGGGCAGATGAACCGCCGCGATTCCTCGCGCATCGCCGTGCAGCGTGCTCGCGAGGCTGCCGAGACAGCAGGCTGGAGCGAGCCGATGACTGCGGGCAGTGCGGTGGCATCGGACGCCTTCTTCCCCTTCGCCGACGGACTGCTCAGCGCCATCGAAGCAGGCGCGACGATGGTGATCCAGCCCGGCGGATCGATGCGTGACGATGAAGTGATCGCCGCCGCCGACGCAGCCGACATCGCGATGGTGTTCACCGGGATGCGCCACTTCAAGCACTGATATTGCCGAGAACTTTCTGGCGGGTTTTAACCCGATCTTGACCATGTTCGCGCCAATGGCCCGAACATGAACGGCACAATGTGGGCGAGTTCACCAACAGGTCAGTAACCCCGCGCTACCCGGTCACCAAGCACATCATCGACCCGACATTGACCGGACAACCGCCATGAGCCTTTTCAACTCCGAACTTTTCCGCTCCTTCTTTCTGGGTTTCGGCGTAACTGCTACTATCCTCGTAGCGAATATCCTGCCGCAACTCGGAGGAACCTGATGCGATTGAAGTCCGTTTTCCTGGCCCTGGCTCTTGGTGCCGGTACCCTTGCCTGCTCGCTGCCCGCCTCCGCCGAGGTTTTCGACGCTCCGGTGGCGACGCGGCAGGCGGATGAAAGCGGACTGCAGACGGCGATTTTTGCAGGCGGTTGTTTCTGGGGGATCGAGGCCATTTTCAGCCACACCCGCGGGGTGACCAGCGCGGTTTCGGGCTATCATGGCGATACCGAAGCCAATGCCACCTATGAGCGCGTGTCCGGCGGGTTCACTCGCCACGCAGAAGCGGTACGCGTGACCTACGATCCCTCGGTGGTGCGTTACGACCAGCTCTTGCAGATCCTGTTTTCGGTCGGCGCCGATCCCACCTCGCTCAACCGGCAGGGGCCGGATCGCGGTACCCAGTATCGCGCCGCCATCGTGCCGATGAATGCCGAACAGCGTGCCGTGGCGCAGGCCTATGTCCGACAGATGGGGACATCGGGCGTGTGGGACGATCCCATTGTCGTGCGGATCGAGAACCACCAGCGGTTCTACGAGGCTGAGGCCTATCATCAGGATTATCTGCTGAACAATCCCAACAGCGGCTACATCCGCCGCTGGGACGCGCCCAAGGTCGAGGCCTTGCAGGCGAATTTCCCCGGCCTCTGGCGCGCCCGATTCCGGACCGGCTGATTGCCGTTTGGCCCGCGCGCTCCTATGTAGGCCCAATGGCCAGCCATCATAACCATCACGAGCATTCTGGCGACAAGCTGATCGCCGAAGCCTCCGCCGCGCTCACCGGCGCGGGTGAGCAATGGACGGCCATGCGCGAAGACGTTTTCCGCGCCCTTGCCGCGCGGGAGCGGCCCGCCAGCGCCTATGACATTGCCGAGGATGTCGGCAAGGCGCGCGGCAAGCGGGTGGCGGCGAACTCTGTCTATCGCATTCTCGACCTGTTCGTGCGGACCAATCTCGCCAACCGGATCGAGAGCGCCAACGCCTATCTCGCCAACAGCCATCCCGGTTGTCACCATGATTGCATCTTCCTGATCTGCGACGATTGCGGCCAGGCCGATCATTTCGACGACGACAAGCTGACCGGCGCCCTGCGCGAGGCTGGACAAAAGGCGGGCTACACCAACGTCAGCCCGGTTGTGGAACTGCGCGGCCTTTGTCGCGATTGCACCGGCTAGCCCGCGACGAAGCGTGCATCTCTATAGGTAAAGCGTTCATCGACAGGCGAGATTTTGCCGTGTAAGACCGCACGATGACTTCAACACGTCCTTTGACCCCATTGCTCGACACTGTCGATGTTCCCGCCGACCTCCGCCAGCTCAAGCCCGAGCAATTGCGCCAGCTGGCCGACGAATTGCGCACCGAAATGATCGATGCGGTCGGCTCCACCGGTGGGCATCTCGGTTCAGGGCTGGGCGTGGTCGAGCTGACCGTGGCGCTGCATTACATTTTTAACACTCCGACCGACCGGCTGATCTGGGATGTCGGCCACCAGGCCTATCCGCACAAGATCCTCACAGGACGGCGGAGCCGGATTCGGACCTTGCGGCAGGGTGGCGGGCTTTCGGGCTTCACCAAGCGCAGCGAAAGCGAATACGATCCGTTCGGCGCGGCGCATTCCTCCACCTCGATTTCGGCGGGGATCGGCTTTGCCGTCGCGAACAAGCTGAACGACCGGCCGGGCAAGGCCATCGCGGTGATCGGCGACGGCGCGATGAGCGCGGGCATGGCCTACGAAGCGATGAACAATGCCGAAGCGGCGGGCAATCGGCTGATCGTGATCCTCAACGACAACGACATGTCGATCGCCCCGCCGGTGGGCGGCCTGTCGGCCTATCTCGCCCGCATGGTCTCCTCCAGCGAATATCTCGGCCTGCGCTCGCTCGCCAGCCGGGTGGCGAACAAGATCAGCCGCCGGGTGCACAATTCGCTGCACAAGGCGGAGGAATACACCCGCGGCATGGTCACCGGCGGGACGCTGTTCGAGGAACTGGGCTTCTACTACGTCGGCCCGATCGACGGGCACAATCTCGATCACCTGGTGCCGATTCTGGAAAACGTGCGCGACAGCGAGCAGGGGCCGATCCTCGTCCACGTCGTTACCACCAAGGGCAAGGGCTACGCCCCGGCCGAGGACAGCGCCGACAAGTACCACGGCGTGCCCAAATTCGACGTGATCACCGGGGAAAAGGCCAAGTCCAAAGCCGGGCCGCCCGCCTACCAGAACGTATTCGGGGAAACGCTGGCCAGGCTGGCGGACACCGATCCGCGCATCTGCGCGATCACGGCCGCCATGCCGAGCGGCACCGGAGTGGACAAGTTCGCCAATGCCCATCCGGCCCGCGCCTTCGACGTCGGCATTGCCGAACAGCACGGCGTCACTTTCGCGGCGGGGCTGGCTGCACAGGGAATGCGGCCGTTCTGCGCGATCTATTCCACCTTCCTCCAGCGCGCCTACGATCAGGTGGTCCACGATGTGGCGATCCAGAACCTGCCGGTCCGCTTTGCGATCGATCGCGCCGGACTGGTGGGGGCCGACGGGGCGACCCACGCGGGCAGCTTCGATCTCACCTACCTCGCCAGCCTGCCCAATTTCGTGGTGATGGCCGCCGCCGACGAGGCGGAGCTGATGCACATGACCTATACCGCTGCCGAGCATGACTCTGGCCCGATCGCCTTCCGCTATCCGCGCGGCAACGGCGTGGGTGTGGAGATGCCGGCAGAGCCGCAACTGCTGGAGATCGGCAAGGGCCGGGTGGTGCGTGGCTCTGCGGAGCGCGGCGGCAAGGTGGCCATCCTTTCGCTCGGCACCCGGCTGGAAGAAGCGCAGAAGGCCGCTGATCAGCTCGAGGCCAAGGGGCTTTCCACTACGGTGGCCGACATGCGCTTTGCCAAGCCGCTCGACGAGGCGCTGATCCGCCAACTCGGCGCTACGCATGAAGTGCTTGTGACGGTGGAAGAAGCCGCCATCGGCGGGCTCGGCGCGCATGTGCTGACGATGGCCAGCGACCTCGGCCTGACCGATCCCGACAGCGCCACCGGCGGCCTGAAAATCCGCACCATGCGCCTGCCGGATGTGTTCCTCGATCACGACGATCCGATGAAGCAGTACGACGCCGCCCGGCTGAATGCGCCGCATATCGTGGAAACGGTGCTTGCGGCTTTGCGGCACAACAGCGCGGGGGTGGAGGAAGCGCGGGCGTAACGATCAATCTATCCGACGTAGAGCAGGGCGTCGACCTCAAGGTCTTCCACTCGGGGCTGGTGACGAGTGGCGGGCATGTGCTTGATGTGACGGCTTTGGGGCGTGATGTGGCTGCGGCTAGGGATGCGGCCTATACGGGCGTGGATGCGGTGGTGTTTCCGGGCGGGTTCTGTCGGCGGGATATTGGCTGGCGGGAGATTGAGCGGGGTTAGATGAGACACGTTGAAGAACTTCCCGCAGCATTCAATCGCTACCGGAAGATCGGCGGCGTCCTGGATTTCGCTGTCTTCGAAGGAACAAAGGGGACCGACGAAGAGGTCCTGAAGGCGATCCCTCACGCATTGCAGCGGTCCAAACACTTCAACCAGAACAAGCTGCGCTCGCTGGGATACCGCCGGATTAAGGAGCGGAAGTTCTTTGGCGAATGGTATGACTTTGACAGCCGGCAATTGCTGAAGCGGGGAAGCTGGCGCACGGCTGGTGGAACAGAGTTGCAAGACCCGACTCTGAAGGTGCTCGACCAATACAAGATCGTCTCCGGCGCGGCGCCATGCCCTGAAATCGGTTTGGGCGGCCAGTTCGCCTATGCCTTTTCAAGCCCGCCCTATAATTTGCACGATCGACCCGGCAAAGTGCAGGAGCTATTCGACGCAATCACAGATTTCATCCTGCCGCCATCGCTTCAAAGCGACATTCGCGACTGGAGCAGCCCGCAGATGCTGGAAGTGTCAGACTATTTCGCCGCAGGGATGGGATGGTGGGGCGTATTCCTGTTTAGCATCCATATTCCAGCAATCGAGCGGCTTACTATCATAGCGGGCTCGACCACGGACTGACGCGGAGGTGGCACCGGATGCTTCGACAGGCTTAGCATCAGCAGGGTCTTTGGAGCACACCAGCCAAGGAGCGCGACCTGCGGTTATCGCTCCACCCGTTCCCTCTCCCCTTGCGGGAGAGGGTTCCTGCCGCGTTAGCGGCGGAGGGAGAGGGGACGGCGGCGCGAGCCGCCGCTTGTGTGCATCGCCTGAACGCCCCCTCACCCTCCCACCGCTGCGCGGCGGGCCCCTCCCTCTCCCGAAATGGGAGAGGGGTTGATAGTCGAGTATCTGCCAGACAATCTCCGGACTGGACTGTGTAAGCTCGACAAGGCTCTTTCCTACACGGCGGATGCGCGCCTAGCCTAGCCTCGCCGCGCTTCGCCTCTCGCGAGGGGCGGCAGGCTCTTTCACTTTGTCGATCCGCCGGCCAGTGTGGCCACCGCCGAACGTCGATATTGGTGTCAACTTCGTGTAAACTTTCGCCGCATCAGAAAAATCCTCCCCAGCAAGGGGAGGGGGACCGCGCGCGCAGCGCGGGGTGGAGGGGCTTCCCGACTCTCGCAGATTCGAGCAGCCCCTCCACCATCCTGCGGATGGTCCCCCTCCCCTCCTGAGCTTGTCGAAGGGCCGGGGAGGATTTACAGTGTCAACCCTCCAGCTTCTCCGCCATCAACGCCGCCAGATCGGCTTCGGGCCTTGCGCCATAGTGCGAGATGATTTCCGCCGCTGCGATCGCGCCGCGCTTCAGGCAACGGGCGGGTTCCTCGCCGCGGACGTGGCCGAACAGGAAGCCCGCCGCGAACAGGTCGCCCGCACCGGTGGTGTCGACCACCTTGTCGATCGGCTCGGCGGCAACATCGGTGCGGGTGCCACCGGTGACGCAGGTGGCGCCCTTTTCCGAGCGGGTGGCGACCAGCACCGGCACCTTGGCGCTCAGCGCATCGAGCCCGGCGTCGAAGCTGTCGGCCCCGGTCAGCGCTGCGAGTTCGACTTCGTTGGCGAAGAGGATGTCGATCATCCCTTCGGCGATCAGGTCACGGAAATCGTCGCCGTGGCGGCTGATGACGAAAGCGTCCGAGAGCGTGAAGGCAACCTTTCGCCCCGCGGCGCGTGCCGCCGCAATCGCCGCGCGCATTGCCTTGCGCGGTTCTTCCGGATCCCACAGGTAGCCTTCGAGATAGAGAATGCTCGCGCCCGCGACGGCCTTCTCGTCAAGCGCGGCTGCGGGGAGGAACTGCGTCGCGCCGAGGAAGGTGTTCATCGTCCGCTGGCCATCCGGGGTGACGAAGATCAGGCAACGCGCGGTCGGCGGTTCGCCTTCGCGCGCGGGCACGTCGAAATCGATGCCCACCGCGCGGATATCGTGCGCGAAGACGCTGCCGAGCTGGTCATCCGCCACCTGGCCAACAAATGCGCACTGCGCTCCCATCGCCGAAAGCCCCGCCAGCGTATTCGCCGCCGAACCACCCGAAATCTCCCGCGCCGGGCCCATCGCCGCGTAAAGCTCTTCCGCCTGGTCGGCGTCGATCAACTGCATCCCACCCTTTGTCAGGCCCAGTTCCTCAACCAGTTCGTCCGAAGAGGGAGCCATCACGTCGACAATGGCGTTACCGATGGCAATTACGTCGTATCGGGGGGCAGTCATGCAGTCTCCTGAAGCTTTTACGGCGGGTTTCGCCGCGTCGGCGTTGACTTGGCGGAAGGGCCGCGCAATCGCAAGCGACGATGGCATCGGTTCCCGCATCTCTGGCTTTGGGCTTCGGGCAATTGTTCGACTGGGCAGTGCTGCGGATACTGCTCAAGAGCATTGCGGTGACCCTGCTGGTGTTCGTGATTGTCGCCTTTGTGGGCTGGTACGCGCTCGACTGGGCGCTGGCGGCTGGTGGGCTGGAAGACGGTTCCTTCGCCGGAGCCGATGGCCTGCGTGGCGCGCTGTCGGCTGTGCTCACCCTCATCGCACTGTGGTTCACCTGGCGGATCGTGGCGATGGTGGTGGTGCAGTTCTTCGCCGACGAAGTGGTGCAGGCCGTCGAGGCCAGACACTATCCGGACGAGGCGAGCACCGCGCGCGATCTCTCCTTCGGCGAGGAACTGCGCAATGCCGCGCGCGCCGGGGGACGGGCGCTGCTGTTCAACCTGATCGCCGCGCCGGTGGCGCTGGTGCTGCTGTTTACCGGAGT
Organism: Erythrobacter sp.; assembly: GCA_019739335.1. Taxonomy (NCBI): domain Bacteria; kingdom Pseudomonadati; phylum Pseudomonadota; class Alphaproteobacteria; order Sphingomonadales; family Erythrobacteraceae; genus Erythrobacter; species Erythrobacter sp. The sequence goes on along the minus strand of CP073261.1, from coordinate 1,576,295 downwards.
GGGCACCTTCGCGGTGTTCTGGCTGGTCAATGCATTGCTGGTCGGCCGCGAATTGCAGGACATGGTCTGGCTGCGCCACCGCGCGGACAAGGACCATGCCGCGCCGGTCGGGCGAGGGGAGCGATTCCTCCTTGGCGGCGTGATCGCGGCGCTGCTGGCAGTGCCCTTCGTCAATTTCCTCGCGCCGGTGCTGGGCGCGGCGAGTGCCACCCATCTCGTTCATCGTTCCAACCGCAAGGTTCTGCCTGACTGACATGCGCCTGATCCCGCCCCTCCTTGCTGCCGGCTTGCTGTCCGCCTGCGCCACAACCGCGCCGCAACAGCAAGCGCCGCCCCCGCCGCCGCGCCCGGTCACGCAGACGCAGGTGCCACCCACGCGCCCGCCGCCGCCTGCGCCGGTTGCGGGCTTTCGACTGCCGCAGATCATGGAAGGACCGGGACTCGGCGGAATCATCCGCGAGGGTGCGAGTGCGCTCACCCGCCGGTTCGGCCAGCCCCGGCTCGACGTGGCCGAAGGCGATATGCGCAAGCTGCAATTCGCCAGCGAGGCCTGCGTGCTCGACATTTTCCTCTATCCGCTCGCGCCGAATGGCCCGCTGCAGGCAACCTGGATCGAAGCGCGGCGCGCATCGGACGGGGCGGAAGTGGATCGGCTGGCCTGTATCCAGGCTTTGTCCCGGCCAGGATCGTGACGGGGCCAGCAGGGCGGTAACGCGAATTTAAGCCTGTTGGGGCATATCCTCCGCCAAACGAGGGGGACAGACCCAAGCCATGAGCATGCATTTCGCCGATATCGCCCGTTCCGCCGCTGCCGATGGCGGTGTGTCGCCAGAGGAAGTCCTCGCCCTGCGCCGCGCCGGCTGGGCCGACGGCAAGATGACCCGCGCCGAAGCGGAGAGCCTGTTTGCCTTGCAGCAGGCTACTGCCAATCCGGGCGCGGAGTGGAGCGATTTCTTCGTCGAGGCCCTCCAGGTCCACGTCCTCGAAGCCAGCGAACCGCGCGGCTACGCCAGCGAGGAAGAAGCGCGCTGGCTGATCGAGCAGGTCAGGGCGGACGGCAAGGTCTGCTCGATGACCGAGCTGGAACTGCTTACCCGCGTGATCGAAAAGGCGGGCAATGTGCCCGACGTGTTGAAGGACTTCGTGCTCGAAGTACTCGAAGCCGCGGTGCTGACCGGCACCGGCCCGACCCGCAACGGCGGCGAATTGTCCGCCACCTATGTGACCGATGCCGAATGCAAGCTGATCCGCCGGGTGATCTTCGGCTCCGGCGGCGATCGCCCCGCAGCCGTCAGCCGCCGCGAGGCCGAAATGCTGTACCGCATCAAGGATGCCAGCGAGCACGCTGCCAATGCCCCCGAGTTCCAGCGCCTGTTCGTGCAGGGGGTGGGCAACTACCTGATGGGTTTCGCCAGCGATACCGCGCAGTTGAGTCGCGAGCGCACGCTCGAACTCGAAATGTTCGTGGCAGACAATTCGGTCAGCATTGGCCGCTTCATGGGCGCAATGGCGACCACTGCCCCGAATGCTTTCGGCAAGGTGTTCGGCCAGCGCAAGCCGGAAAGCCGCGAAACACAGGTGCAGAAGGATGCAGCGGTGACCGTGAGCGAGCAGGACTGGCTCGACCGGCAAATTGCGCTAAGCGGCAAGATCGACACCTACGACCGGGCGCTGCTGGACTTCATCGCCGAGGAGTGCGGGCAGGCCTGAGCCTGCTCCGCTAGACCATAAAACTCTCGCCGCAGCCACAGGCGCCCTTGGCGTTGGGATTGGTGAACACGAATCCGGCGGTGAAATCGTCCTCAACCCAGTCCATCGTGCTGCCCACAAGGTACAGCACCGAAGCCCCGTCGATGTAGAAGGTGCCCCCGGGCGTGACGATCTTCTCGTCGAACTTTACCTCTTCCGACACGTAATCGACCGAATAGGCGAGGCCCGAACAGCCCCGGCGCGGGGTCGAGAGCTTCACGCCGATCGCATCGGCCGGCGCCTTCGCCATCAGCTCGGCCACCCGCGCTTCGGCGGCCGGGGTGAGCGACACAGCGGCGGGCAGGGTGCGGACCTTGGTGTCGGCCATCACAACATCCCCAGTTCGAGCCGCGCTTCGTCGCTCATCTTCGACGGGTCCCAGGCCGGATCCCAGGTCACTGCCACTTCGGCATCACGCACGCCGGGCAGGCCCATGATCCGCATCTCGATTTCGCCAGGCATCGTTTCGGCCACCGGGCAATGCGGGGTGGTGAGCGTCATGGTGACGACGACATCGGAATCGCTGCTCACCTCGACATTGTAGATCAGGCCGAGATCGTAGATGTTCACCGGGATTTCCGGATCGTAGATATCCTTCAGCGCCTCGATCACGCTTTCGTACAACGCCCCGCCGGGTTCGCCCGCGCTGACCTCGATCGGCTTCTGCGAGAGAAAGCCTTCGAGATAGTCGCGCTTGCGCTCCAGCTTCGCGCCCATGCTTTCAGGCGCCGTTTCTTCCGGCAGTTCCGCATCGGAAACGCGGGCGCGCGGGGGCTTGGTGGTCATGTCGTCGGAGTGCTGTTCCATCAGCCGAAAATCCTTCTTGTGCGTTCAATCCCGCGCAACAGTGCGGCAACGTCTTCCTCGTCCGAATAGATGCCGAAGCTGGCGCGCGCGGTGGCGGTAATGCCCAGCTTGGCCATCAGCGGCTGCGCACAGTGGTGCCCGGCGCGGATGGCGACATTCTCTTCGTCCAATATGGTGCCCAGATCGTGCGGGTGAACCCCGTCAATGAGGAAACTGACGATTCCGGCGCTGGCTTCCGGGCCGAACAGGGTGACATCGTTCATCGCCCGCAGGGCTTCGCGGGTCTGCGCCACCAGCCGCGCTTCGTGCGCGTGGATCGCGTCCAGCCCCACGGCGGAAACATAATCGCAGGCCGCACCAAAGGCGATCGCCTCGACAATCGCGGGCGTCCCGGCCTCGAACCGCTGCGGCGGCGGGGCATAGGTGGCGCGTTCGAACGTGACCGTGTCGATCATCGCCCCGCCGCCCTGCCACGGCGGCATCATATCGAGCAGTTCCGCCCGACCCCACAGCGCACCGATGCCGGTGGGGGCGTAGAGCTTGTGTGCCGAAAAGGCGTAGAAATCGCAATCGAGCGCCGCGACATCCACGGGCAGGCGCGGCACCGCCTGGCAGCCGTCGAGCAGCAGCTTCGCACCAACGGCGTGGGCGAGATCGGCCGCGCGCTTCGCGTCGAGTACCGAGCCGAGCACGTTGGAGACATGCGCGAAAGAGACCATCGTGTGCTCGCGCGTCAGCATCGCTTCGGCGGCGTCGAGATCGATTCGCCCGTCGGCGGTAAGCGGGCAGACATCGACCTGCCACCCGGCGAGCTGCCAAGGGACGATGTTCGAATGGTGCTCCAGTTCGGACAGCAGCACCCGGCCCTTGTCAGGAAAGCTGTAGGCGACAAGATTGATCGCCTCGGTCGCGCCGCGCGTGAACACCAGCTCGCTTTCCGCGCCGCCGATGAACCGCGCGACCTTGCGCCGCGCCTCTTCGTAGCCGAGCGTCATTTCCGCCGAACGAGAGTAAACCCCGCGATGCACGGTGGCGTAATCGACGCCGACCGCGCGGGTCAGAGCGTCGATCACCACTTGCGGCTTCTGCGCTGTCGCGGCGCTATCGAGATAGTGCCAGCGTTTGCCAGAAGCGGTCACGAGGCCGGGGAAGTCGGCTTTCCAGTCCCCCTCCCGCTGGCGGGAGGGGTTAGGGGTGGGAACGACCACCGCCCGCGTTACAGGCCCACCCCCGGCCCCTCCCGCCAGCGGGAGGGGAGAAGTTTGCACTTCACTCACGCCACATCCCCCAACACATCAAGCGCCGCTGCCAGCAGCCGCTCGGCTTCGCTCTCATCATCCAGCGCGGCAAAGGCATCGGCGATGAAGGCACGGATCAGCAGGGCGCGGGCTACATCGGGCGCAAGGCCACGGCTGGCCATGTAATAGCTTGCCGCCTCATCAAGCTGGCCGACCGTCGCGCCGTGGGCGCATTTCACGTCGTCGGCGAAGATTTCCAGTTCGGGCTTGGCATTGGCCGAAGCTCCGCGTTCGAGGATCAGCGCCTTGAAATCCTGCGCCGCATCGGTCTGCTGACCGCCGCGCCCAACATGGATCGCGCCGAGGAAATTGCCGCTCGCCTGTCCCCAGTGGACCGCGCGGACCACCTGGTTGCTGGTCGCGGCCAGCGCATCGTGGCGGGTGCGGGTAACGATCTCGCGCACCGCGTCCCCGCCGCCGATGGTGACGCCGCCAAATTCGAAATGCGCGCCTGCGCCCAGTTCGACCTCGACTTCGACGCGGGTGTAATCCTCGCCCGCGATCACCACGAACAGTTCCGCCCGCGCGCCTTCAGCCACGTTCAGGCGGATGCGGTGCAGTTCGGGTGCATTCCCGCCTACCACCATGCAGTGGCGGCGGGTCTCGCCGGGAGCGAGCGCGATCTCTTTCCAAGCATCGAGCGCCGCCACGCCCAGCCGCTCGATCGCGGCCACGTCGGCGTAGCGCCAGCTTTCCTCGCGGGTGGTCGGAAGCGCTGTCATGCCGCCATCACCTCGTCATAGCCCTCGGCCTCCAGCTGGCGCGCGAGATCGGCACCACCAGTCTTCACGATCCGGCCCTTGGCGAGGATGTGGACGAAGTCGGGCTGCACATAGTCGAGCAGGCGCTGGTAGTGCGTGATCAGGAGCACGCCCTTTTCGGGCTTGCGCATGATCGCATTGATCCCTTCACCCACCACCTTGAGCGCGTCGATATCCAGCCCGCTGTCGGTCTCGTCGAGCACGGCGAACATGGGATCGAGAATGCCCATCTGCACCATCTCGTTGCGCTTCTTCTCGCCGCCCGAAAAGCCGACGTTCACGTTGCGCTTCATCATGTCCATGTCGAGCCTGAGCAGCGCCGCCTTTTCCTTGGCGAGCCGGAGGAAATCGCCGCCCGAAAGCGGCGCTTCGCCGCGCGCCTTGCGCTGCGAATTGAGCGCTTCGCGCAGGAACTGGACGTTGGACACGCCGGGAATCTCGACCGGATACTGGAAGCCGAGGAAGAACCCCGCCGCCGCGCGTTCGTGCGGTTCGAGCGCGAGCAGGTCCTGCCCCATGAATTCGACCGAGCCGCCGGTCACTTCGTATCCGGGCCGCCCGCCGAGCACATAGGCTAGCGTCGACTTGCCCGCGCCGTTCGGGCCCATGATCGCATGGATTTCCCCCGCGCCCACTTCGAGCGTGAGGCCGTTGAGGATTTGTGTTTCGCCGATGGTGGCGTGAAGGTCAGTGATTTTCAGCATCAGTCTTTCCTGTCGCGGCCCGTGGGCCGGCGCGGTGGGCCATTGCCGTCGCGATCGTTGCGCGGCGTGGTCTGGCGGGGATGGTTGGCATTGTGCTCGCGGCGCGCGACACCCTTGTCGGCGATGCGCATGCGCATTCCGGCGGTGATGCGGGCGAGCACGTCGTCCATGTTTTCAAGGATATCCTCGGCCTTCAGCCGCATCACCCGGATGCCCACCGATTCGAGGCTCTTGTCGCGGCGCTTTGCCAGCGCATCGTCCTGCTCCGGCTCGTCGATCACGATCGCCATGCCGAGATTGTGGCAGTTGAAGTCGACAATCGCACTGCCCACCACCGCGTGGCGGGTGAAGGCGTAGCGCCCGAAATCCGCCTTGGCGAACCGTTCGTGGAGCGCCTTGTGCGCCTCGGACGAATAGCGCCGCATCTCCCGCGCCCGCTCATGCAGCGCATCGAGCCGCGAATCGGAAATCTCCCACCCGCGCCCCTTCTTCTTGAGCGCGGGGGCTTCGGTGGGTTGGTCCGAGGGATCGGGGAGGGCGAGGGTTTTGCGGGTGGTCATTCGCTTCGTCCGGAATTCCGTGCTGCCCGTGCTTCGAACATCTGAGCTTTCACGTCATCCTCAACCATTCCGGAATATCGCTCCCGGAACCAAGCTGCAATTTCCACGATATCCTCGGTGCTTCTTTCAGGAAATGCCCGCTGTGCATCGCCCAAAATATTCATATTGAACGATAGCTTTTCCTCGGCGCACATTGCGTCGATGACTTCCCATGTTGCCTCGATTGGCTCATTCGCGGGCTCCAGACGCAAGGCGTTTTGTGAGGTGCAGTCGTGATATGCTTGGAGGGATGCATTTGTCTCCGCACTCCGAAACTCTGACTCTTGGGCCTCAACAGGCGTGGCGAATGCCACCAAGCTAGCAAGCAGCAAAAGCTTCATCACCCCACGCTCCCCTCAAGCGAAATCGCCAGCAGCTTCTGCGCTTCCACCGCGAATTCCATCGGCAGTTCCTTCAGCACTTCCTTGGCGAAGCCGTTGACGATCAGCGCCACCGCTTCCTCCTGCGCCAGCCCGCGCTGCATCGCGTAGAACAGCTGGTCGTCGGAGATCTTCGAGGTCGTCGCCTCGTGCTCGATCTGCGCGGTGGGGTTCTTCACTTCGATATATGGCACAGTGTGCGCGCCGCATTCCGCGCCGAGCAGCAGCGAATCGCACTGGGTGAAGTTGCGCACATTGTCCGCGTTCGCGCCCACGCGCACCAGCCCGCGATAGGTGTTGTTTGATTTGCCCGCAGAAATGCCCTTGGAAATGATCGTCGAGCGGCTGCCGCGCCCGTTGTGGATCATCTTGGTGCCGGTATCGGCCTGCTGGTAATTGTTGGTGACGGCAACCGAGTAGAACTCGCCCACCGAATCCTCGCCATTGAGCACGCAGCTGGGATATTTCCACGTCACCGCAGAGCCGGTTTCCACCTGCGTCCACGAAATCTTGCTCCGCGCGCCCTGGCACAGCCCGCGCTTGGTGACGAAATTGTAGATCCCGCCAACACCCTCGGCGTTGCCGGGATACCAGTTCTGCACGGTAGAATACTTGATCTCGGCATCTTCGAGCGCCACCAGTTCCACCACGGCGGCGTGGAGCTGGTTCTCGTCGCGCATCGGCGCGGTGCAGCCTTCGAGGTAGCTGACATAGCTGCCCTTTTCGGCAATGATCAGCGTGCGTTCGAACTGGCCGGTATTCTCGGCATTGATGCGGAAATAGGTGGAGAGCTCCATCGGGCAGCGGACGCCTTCGGGAATGTAGACGAAGGTGCCGTCCGAAAAGACCGCGCAGTTCAATGTGGCGAAGAAATTGTCGTGCTGCGGCACCACCTTGCCGAGCCACTTCTTCACCAGTTCGGGGTATTCGCGGATCGCCTCCGAAATGCTACGGAAGATCACCCCCGCCTTCTCCAGCTCGGCGCGGAAGGTGGTGGCGACGCTGACAGAGTCGAACACCGCATCCACCGCCACCTTGCGCGCGCCTTCGACACCCGCAAGCACTTCCTGCTCGGCAATCGGGATGCCAAGCTTGTCGTAGATCGCCTTGATTTCGGGATCGAGTTCATCGAGCGAACCCAGCGTCGGCTTCTTCTTCGGTTCGGCGTAGTAGAAGGCGTCCTGATAATCGATCCTGGGATAGCCGACCTTGGCCCAGTCCGGCTCCTCCATCGTCTGCCACAGGCGGAAGGCCTTCAGCCGCCAGTCGAGCATCCATTCGGGCTCGTTCTTCTTGGCCGAAATGAAGCGGACGGTGTCCTCGGTGAGACCCTTCTCCGCGAACTCTGTTTCGATTTCGGAGGACCAGCCGTGTTCGTAATCGGCGGCCTTGGCGGCGGCTTCGCGCGCGTCCCTGTCGGTTTCAGGGCGGTCTGTAAGTTCAATCTGATCGGTCATGCCACTTCCGGCTCTTTGATGGGGGCGCGCGAGAGCTGGACGAGCGAGATATTCGCCAGCGCTCCGCGCAGGGCCGCATTGACCAGCGGCCAGTGCGGTTTGACGCTGCAATTGTGATCGACCACGCAATCATGCCCGTCGACGCAGGCGGTGAGCGCGATCGGCCCTTCAACGGCTTCGACTATATCCGCCACGCTGATCGCCGCCGCCGGACGCGCCAGCTGCAACCCGCCGCCCGCGCCCCGCGTCGAGCGCAGCAGCCCGGCGGCGGTCAGCTTGCTGACGACCTTCTGCACCGTAGGCACCGGCAGGCCGGTTTCCGCCGCCAGCTCGGCCGCAGAGGTCCGCCCGCCGCCACAATGGCGGGCAGCCGCACACATGGTGACGACGGCGTAATCGGCGAGGTTTGACAGTCTCATTTCTGGCGCATAGCTTAAATCGGACCAAATCGTTCTGATTAGCCACCTATGCAGGATCAGCGCGGAATCAAGCCGAAACCGACTGTTGCGAGTCGTTAGCATTCTTGTTTGTGAAGCCGCCTCCGCGGCTTCATCCTCGCTATGCGCGCAGCAAAGCTGCGCCCGCTGCGGGCGGCCAGTCGGCCTTGCGGTCAGCTGCGCCGCCCGGAACGTGCCTTTTCAATCCTGCTCCGCAATCCACGCGTCAACCTGCTCTTCGAGAATATCGAGCGGAACAGGGCCATTGACCAGCACCACCTCGTGGAATTCGCGGATATCGAAATCATCGCCCAGCGCCGTCCGCGCCCGTTCGCGCAGTTCCATGATCTTCAGCTTGCCGATCATGTAAGCCGTCGCTTGCCCCGGATAGACGATGTAGCGCTCGATCGCCTTTTCGATGTCGCCGGGCGGGTTGGGAGTATTCTCGGCCAGGTAGGCAATCGCTTCCTCGCGGCTCCAGCGCTTGGAATGGATGCCGGTATCCACCACCAGCCGCGCCGCGCGCCACAGTTCCATCTGCAGGCGCCCGAAATCGGAATAGGGATCGGTGTAGAAGCCCATGTCCTTGCCGAGCTCCTCCGAATAGAGGCCCCAGCCCTCGGTATAGGCGGTGAAGCCGCCGAACCGGCGGAACGGCGGCAAGTCGCCCAGCCCGGTCTGGATCGCGCGCTGCATGTGGTGGCCTGGCAGCCCTTCGTGATAGGCGAGTGCTTCCAGTTCGTTGCGGCTCATGTCGTTGAGATTGTACAGGTTAACGTAATAGGTGCCGGGGCGCGATCCGTCGGGTGCGGGGCTCTGGTAGAAGGCCTTCCCGGCGCTTTGTTCGCGGAAGGCTTCCACCGCTTTCACCTGCAATTCGTATTGCGGCAGGGTGATGAAATAGTCGGGCAACCGCGCGGTCACGGCGTCCAGTACGGTATCCACCTCCGCCAGATAGTCCTCGCGGCTGGTGTGGTAGAATTGCGGATCGCTGCGGGTAAATTCGAAGAAGGCCTGCAGATCGCCCTCGAACCCGACCTGCGCCATAATCGCGCGCATTTCCCCGTGGATACGCTCGACTTCGTTGAGCCCGATGGCGTGGATTTCGTCCGCCGTCAGATCGGTGGTGGTATAATAGGCAAGCAGCGCATCGTAGTACTGCGCGCCCTGCGGGAAGCGCCAGATCCCGTCCTCGGTGGGCGCCATCGCCTGCTGGCGGAGCATTTCGCCGCGCAGGCGCTGGTAGGCGGGCACGGCGGAGGAGGCCCAGGCGGCTTCGGCCGCAGTGATCAGGCTGCCGCTCTCGTCTTCGGACAGATCGAGCGCGGCGACTTCGCTGCGGAAGTCTTCCAGCACTGCGTTGTCCATCCCGGCATCGAGCAGGTTCTGGATGTCTGACAGGACGTAGGGATAGACCCAGTCGGGCGGCATTACGCCGTTCCCGGCACGCTCGGCCGACCGTGCGATCAGCGTGTCCATCAGCGGGCCGATGCCCTCGATCCGCGACACATAGGCCCGCGCATCCGATGCACTCGTGACCGTGTGCGTATTGATGAGGAAGGCAGGGATTCCGCTCTGCTCGCCGTTCATCTGGTCGAAAATGAAGCCATATTCGCGATAGGGTTCGAGCGACGCGGAGCGCGCGGCACTGGCTTCGAACAGGCGGTAGGACAGTGCGTCCTGCCCGGTGAGCGCAGAGAGATCATATCCGCTGCGCATCTGCGCGAGATACTGATCGCGCAACGCTTGCTGGGCTTCATCTGCCTCGGCGCTGGCGTCGTCCCACAGGCCGTAATCCTCGTCGCGAATCCCGCGATAGGCCTTGCTCTGCGGCGAAAGGGCGAGGCTGGCGGCATCGTACTGCTCGAAGAAAGTGCCAATATCAGACGGAGCCTGTGCCGGGGCGCTGGCGGATGGGGTAGCCGCGCCCGATTCGCCCGATGCTGCCGTGCAGGCCCCCAGAGCGAGCAGGGCAGAGGCAAGGGCCGCGGAGCAAAGCAGGGGGAACTTCATCGAATATCCTTTCACATGATACCTTTAGCCTAGGTGAAAGCGGCGGGCGAGGAAAGGGCGGGCGAAAAAAGGGGGCGGCAACCGTTGCCGGTTACCGCCCCTCTAAGTGGAGAACTCGTCACGCCTGGCGCTTCGAGCCCTTCGGGTCGCAGGGGTCGTCTAAGCGAGTCGTGTGACAATTGCTTGTAGAAAGGCGACAGGAATGGCCGGAAAAGCAAATCTGACGGAATTTGTGTGCTTTTCGTTGCGTGCAAGCCTCGGCTGCTGCCAAGGAAGGGCATGATTTACCGCCTGCTGCGCCCAGCCCTGTTCACGCTCGATCCCGAACGCGCACATCGACTTGCGATCGTGGGATTGAAGGCCTCGCCTGCGGGCAAACCGGTGCCGCCGGGTGGAGCGCTGGCCATCGAAGTGGCGGGGCTGCACTTTCCCAACCCGCTCGGCATGGCAGCCGGGTTCGACAAGGATGCCGAGGTGCCAGATGCGCTGCTCGGCCTCGGCTTCGGCCATGTCGAAGTCGGCTCGATCACGCCGCTGCCGCAGGCGGGCAATCCCAAGCCCCGGCTGTTCCGGCTGACCGAAGATGCTGCCGTCATCAACCGGATGGGGTTCAACAATGGCGGGGCAGAGCTTGCCCATGCGCGGATCAGGGCGCGCGCGGGCAGGCCGGGCGTGCTCGGCATCAACATCGGCGCGAACAAGGATAGTGATGACCGGATCGCCGACTACGCATTGATGGCAGAGGTGATGGCTCCGCTGGCGAGCTATCTGGCGGTCAACATTTCCAGCCCCAACACGCCGGGATTGCGGGCCTTGCAGGATGAGGGGGCCTTGGCAGGCCTGCTCGATGCCGTGCTGGCGGCGCGCGGGGCGGAGGGGCCGCCGGTGTTCCTCAAGGTCGCGCCCGATCTGGAGCCGGCCGACGTGGACTCGATTGCGCGGATCGCTGTCGGAAAGGGGCTGGGGGCGCTGATCGTCTCCAACACCACGATCGACCGGCCGCCACTGAAATCCGCCCAGCGCGAAGAGACGGGCGGCCTTTCGGGCGCGCCATTGAAGGCTAAGGCACTGGAAAGACTGCGTGATTTCCGCAAGGCCACGGGTGGTGCGATCCCGCTGGTCGGCGTCGGCGGGATCGCCACGTCGGAGGACGCGTGGGAGCGGATTCGCGCGGGAGCAAGCCTCGTCCAGCTCTACAGCGCGATGACCTATCGCGGCCCCGGCATCGCCCGCGAGGTGACGCGGGGGCTGGAGGCGCTGATGGCGCGTGACGGGTTCGCCACGATTGCGGATGCGGTGGGAAGCGAATAGCAGTCCCCCCATGACTATCTTGCGTGCCATTTTCGCCCCGTTTGCGCTCGTTTTGCTGGCCGGATGCCAGACAATTGCTCCCGAACCGGTCGCACAATCGGTTCAATCGTCCGTTTCCGGCGTTGTCAGCGCGGCAGACCCGCGCGCCGCGGCAGCCGGAGCCGAAATTCTGCGACAGGGCGGCAGCGCGACCGATGCAGCGATTGCGGTGATGCTGGCGCTGACAGTGGTTGAACCGCAAAGTTCGGGCATCGGTGGCGGCGGGTTTTTCCTTCATTCCGATGCGACCGGTTCGCTCGCAACTTTGGACGGGCGCGAAACTGCTCCTGCGGAAGCGGGAGCGGACTGGTTTCTCGATGAGAGTGGCGAACCATTGGGCTATCGAGAGGCGGTACTGAGCGGACGCTCGGTGGGCGTTCCCGGCAATGTGGCGCTGGCCGCCGAAGCGCACCGGCGGCATGGCAGCTTAACGTGGGAAGCGCTGTTCCAGCCAGCCATCGCACTGGCGCGCGACGGCTGGACGCTTTCCGAACGCGGCGCCGATTTTGCCGAGCGGTTTCGCGAACGCGCAGCAAGCGATGCCGGGGGGCAGGCGCTATTCTATGACGAGTCGGGCAATGTCCTGCCTGTCGGCACCCGCATCACCAATCCGCAGCTCGCCGAAACTCTGCAAGCTATCGCCACGCGCGGGCCGGACTGGCTTTATCGGGACAATGCCGAGGTACTCGCCCTCACGGTCAGCTCCGCCACCCCCGGCAATGCCGGAATGCGCACCGCCGACCTTCACAATTACGCCGCCGTTGAGCGCCCAGGAATCTGCGGCCCTTATCGCGAATACCTGATTTGCAGCATGGGCCCGCCCTCTTCCGGCGCGACGACGGTGCTGGCGATCCTCGGCCAGCTTGAACGGTTCGACATTGCCGCGCTCGGCGCGCAGTCTCCCGTCACCTGGCACCTGTTCGCCGAAAGCCAGCGGCTCGCCTATGCCGATCGCGAGGCCTATCTCGCCGATCCCGCCTTCGTCCAAGTTCCCGCCGGGCTGACCGATCCCGCCTATCTCGCGCAGCGCAGCATGCTCATCAGCGCCGATTCGCGCATGGCCAGCGTTGCCGCCGGGACTCCCTCGGGTCTCGCGCTCGCCCCGCCCGATGGCGACGAACCGGTGGACAACGGCACCAGCCATTTCTCGGTGGCGGATGACGAAGGCAATGTGGTTTCGTGGACTTCCACCATTGAAGGGCCGTTCGGCTCCGGCCTGATGTTCGGGGGCTTCTATCTCAACAACGAGCTGACCGATTTCAGCTTCGTACCCGAACGCGGCGGCGTGGCCGTGGCGAATCGGGTCGAAGGCGGCAAGCGCCCGCGCAGCTCGATGGCCCCCACCATCGTTTACGATGCCGAGGGCCGCGCGGTGCTCTCCATCGGTGCGGCGGGCGGATCGACCATTCCGGTGCAGGTAGCCAAGGCACTGGTCGGCTACATCGATTTCGATCTCACAGCGCAGGAAGCGATCGCCATGCCAATCGTCTTCGCGCCAGGTGACACGGTGACGCTGGAAGCGGACAATGCGCTCCCCGGGCTCGCCGAAGCGCTCACCGCGCTGGGCCACACCGTTTCCGCGCGCGAACTGCCGCTCAAGGCCAATGCCGTAGAGTTCCGCGACGGTCGCTGGATCGGCGCCGCCGACCCGCGCAGTGAGGGCGCGGTGATCGCGCCATAGCACAACCCTTGCCGGGGAACGCCGCGCGCCCTAATTCGCTTGTCAAACTGCGGCAGCCAGAAAAATCCGGTGCCCATCGGGAGACCCTTAGCGTGCAACTGGACCACATCGATACCACGCCCAATCTCGTCGCGCTGTTTCTTGCCCGCGCGGATGAAAAGGGCGATGCGCCGTTCCTGACCACCAAGATCGACGGCAAGTGGACTTCCACCAGCTGGCGCGACGTGGCGCAGAAGGTCTGCCTGATGGCCGAGAACCTGCGCGCACTGGGCCTGCGCGACGGAGACCGAGTGGTAATCGTCTCCGAAAACCGCCCCGAATGGTGCATTGCCGATCTGGCAATCATGGCGGCAGGTTGCGTGACCACGCCCGCCTACACCACCAATACCGAGCGCGATCACAGCCACATCCTCGACGATTCGGGCGCGGCCGCGGTTATCGTTTCCACCGCCAAACTTGCCAAGGCGCTGTTTCCGGCGATCATGAGGACGGGCAAGGTGCGCCACGCGATCACCATCGAACCCATCGCCAGCTCGCAATCAGGATCGTTCGATGTCCACGGCTGGGACACGATGATGGCGGGCGATCCGGAAGCGGCCCGCGCCGCAGTGGACGCGCGGCTGGCCGGAATCGCGCGGGCGGACGTGGCCTGCATCATCTACACCAGCGGCACCAGCGGGGCACCGCGCGGAGTGATGCAGCCGCACGGGGCAATCCTGTGCAATGTCAGCGGCGCGGCGGAAATCCTGTCCAACGATTTCGGTGTGAAAGACGAACGCTTCCTCTCCTTCCTGCCGCTTAGCCACGCCTATGAACATTCGGGCGGACAGTTCCTGCCGATCGGGGTGGGCGCCGAAATCTGGTATTCTGAGGGACTCGAAAAGCTCGCCAGCAATATCGAGGAGGCGCGGCCCACACTGATGGTGGTGGTCCCTCGCCTGTTCGAAGTGCTGCGCACGCGGATCATGAAGCAGGTCGAAAAGCAGGGCAAGTTCGCCAACTACCTGATGGATCGCGCGCTGGAGATTGCCCAGCACGAAGCCGCGCACGGCAAAAAGCGACTGCTAGACCGGCCGATGGACATGCTTCTCGAACGGACGCTGCGGCCCAAGATCAGGGCCAAATTCGGCGGGCGGATGAAAGCGATGGTTTCCGGCGGTGCGCCGCTCAATCCCGAAGTCGGCACTTTCTTCGAAGCCATGGGGCTGACCATGCTGCAAGGTTACGGCCAGACCGAAAGCGGTCCGGTGGTCAGCTGCAATCGCCCCAGGGCCGGCCTGAAGATGGATACCGTCGGCCCGCCAATGCGCGGGGTCGAAGTGAAGATTGCCGAGGATGGCGAAATCCTCGTGCGCGGCGAACTGGTGATGAGCGGTTACTGGCAGCGGCCCGAAGATACCGCGCGGACCCTGCAGGACGGCTGGCTGCACACCGGCGATGTCGGGCATCTGGACGAGAAGGGCCGGATCAAGATCACCGATCGCAAGAAAGACATCATCGTCAACGACAAGGGCGACAATGTCGCGCCGCAGAAGCTGGAAGGGATGCTGACGCTGCAACCCGAAATCAGCCAGGCGATGGTTTCGGGCGACCAGCAGCCCTACATGGTGGCGCTGATCGTGCCCGATGCCGAATGGGCGCTGCAATGGGCGCGGGCGAACGATATTCCTTTCGATCTGAAGAGCTTGCAGGACCTGCCCGCTTTCCGCAGCGCGATGAAGGCGGCAATCGACCGGACCAACGCGGACCTCTCGGTAATCGAAAAGGTCCGCAAGTTCGCCTTCGCGGATGAGCCGTTCAGCACCGACAACAACCAGATGACCCCTACGATGAAGATCAGGCGGCACCAGATTCGTGAGGTTTACGGGGAGCGGCTGGCGGAGTTGTACTAGGCCGCCTCAGCCTCGATCTTTTCCGGATAGAATGCCGGTTCGCGCGGGGACCAGCCGGGGGCGGTGGCGGCGGCTTCGCTCAGCGATTGCAGCAGCATCTTGCGGCGGCACGGGCGGATCTGTGGCAGGGCTGCCGCGCCGCAGAAGGCTGCGGGGAGGAATGGCCGCGCGCTTGCGCCGAGCAGGCGTTCGTAGAGGAATCGGTAGGCGGAAAAGCCGTCGAGCTTTTCCTGCGCCAAGTCGGCGGCGCTGATGCGGATCATCGGGCCGATGAAGCTCTCGATCCCTTCGAACCCGTTGCCGCCGGGGATCAGGCCGCGCAATTGCCGCAGTTCGCGATAGGCGAGATATTGCGAACGAATCGCCCGCTGGTCATCCGCACAGCGGCTCCACACCTTGAAGGCATCGCCGCGCCCCATGCCGATATCGAGCGCGCGTTCGATAAAGCCGCGCTCATGCTCGGCAAAGCCGGCAAATTCGCGCATTTCGGCAATCGTCAACGAAGCGGTCTGCGATGTCGCCATTGTGGCTCTCCATCAGATTAGGAGAGCAGCTTCGCGCATGATGGTTAATATTGGGTGTTTGGGGCGCTTTTGTATTCCGCACGCCCGTCCGGGCGCGCGGTCCTCGGTGCTGTTCCCTCCGCTTCGCTGCGGGGCACCTGCGGGCGGGCGGTTGCCCTTGCGGACGGCTTCGCCGTCCGATTGCCGTCAGATCAATCCTGCCAGCGGACTAGAGGGATCGGCATATTTCCGCCGTCCCATACGCCCCGAAAGATAGGCCAGCCGCCCCGCTTCCACAGCCAGTTTCATCGCGCGGGCCATGCGAACGGGATCCTTCGCTTCGGCGATGGCGGTGTTCATCAGCACCCCGTCGCAGCCCAGTTCCATCGCTACGGCAGCGTCTGACGCGGTGCCGACTCCGGCATCGACCAGCACCGGTACGCTCGCGCCTTCGACGATCAGGCGGATCGTCACCTGGTTCTGGATTCCCAGCCCCGAACCGATCGGTGCGCCCAGCGGCATGATTGCCACCGCGCCGACATCCTCCAATTGCTTCGCGGCAATCGGATCGTCGGTGCAATAGACCATAGGCTTGAACCCTTCGTTCGCCAGAACTTCGCAGGCGCGGATGGTTTCGACCATGTTGGGATAGAGCGTTTTCGCCTCGCCCAGCACTTCGAGCTTCACGAGGTCCCAGCCGCCCGCCTCGCGTGCCAGCCGCAGGGTACGGATCGCATCCTCGGCGGTGAAGCACCCGGCGGTGTTGGGGAGATAGGTGATCTTTTTCGGATCGATGTAGTCCATCAGCACCGGCTGGTTGGGATCGGAAATGTTCACCCGCCGCACCGCCACGGTGACGATCTGCGCGCCCGAGGCTTCGACCGCGGCGGCGTTCTGGGCGAAATCCTTGTACTTGCCGGTGCCGACGATCAGGCGGCTGGTGAAGCGGTGCCCGGCGACTTCCCATGAGTCATCGGTGGAGTCAGGTGCGGTGTTCAGTGTTTCGGTCATGCCGGGGCGGTATCTGCCTGTTCGCGCAGTGGCAAGACTGTTGCCTCTCCTTCGCGCAGGCGATCAGCCGCCGCCGACGAAGTGGACGATTTCCAGCACGTCGCCGTCAGCCAGCGCCACCTGCTCCAGCGTCGAGCGGGGAGCGATTTCGCCGTTATGTTCCACCGCCACCTTCTGCGGCAGCAGGCCGAGTTCGCGCACCAGATCGGCGATGCTGGCAGCGGCGGTTCGGCGCATATCGCCGTTGACGGTGATGGAGTTGAGTGCGGACATGGTCCACCAGACATAGTGCCTGTCAGGCGTGGCGCAAGTTGAGCAGGTGCCCGGCGGCAACGAGACCGACGCCGATCACCGTCAGCACCACTTCTTCGGCACCATGACCCACGGCGAGTGCGCCGCCCATGAAGGACAGCCCCATCATCGCCACCACGAAGGGGCCGGCGCGCCGGTGTCGCACCGCGCCAATGCCGATCGCTACCCCGGCCACCAGAGTCGCCAGCAGCAGCCCGACCTTGTGCACCACCGGATCGAGCAGGAACCCCGCGCCAAGGCCGAGCCCTGCCACCAGCACCAGTCCGGCAATGCAATGCAATACGCACAGGGCCGACAACAGTATGCCGGCGCGGTCAAGCCTGCCGCGAATCCAGGGGAGCATCTGCGCCATGCAGGCTATCTATGTAATCATATCTCATTACGCAAGCCATGGTTTGGAAGAACTTACGCTGCCCGGCCCATCGTCCCGCTTGCGATTCGGGCCGGAATGGGCAAATCGGCGGACACTATGGTCGCAAATGTATCATCCTTCGACGAGACGCCACGCAGCCAGGGCATTCCCCGTCCGCTGGCGCTCGCCAACTGGCTGTTCGCGGTCGCCGCGCTGGTGCTGGTGATGGTCGCGGTGGGCGGAATCACCCGGCTGACCGAGAGTGGACTGTCGATCACCGAATGGAAACCCGTCACCGGCGCATTGCCACCCTTGAGCGACGCTGCATGGCAGGCCGAGTTCGATCTGTACAAGGCCACCGGCGAATACCGCAATGTCACCGGCCCGGCGGGTATGGACCTTGCGGCGTTCAAGTTCATCTACCTCTGGGAGTGGTTCCACCGCCTGCTCGGGCGGCTGCTGGGGTTGGCCTTCGCGCTGCCGCTGGCATGGTTCTGGATGAAGCAGGCGATCCCCACCGGCTACAAGCCGCGCCTTGTTGCGCTGCTGGCGCTGGGCGGGATGCAGGGCGCGTTCGGCTGGTTCATGGTCCGCTCCGGGCTGGGCGGCGAAATGACCGATGTCTCGCACTTCTGGCTCTCGATCCACCTGCTCACCGCGCTGTTCACGCTGGCAGGGCTGATCTGGACCGCGCTCGACCTGCGACAGCTGGCCGCCGGCAATGCGCGTTCGGCGGGAGTGACCGGATTGGTCGGCTGGGTCGGGGCAGTGCTGTTCGTCCAACTTCTGCTCGGCGCCTGGGTCGCGGGCCTCAATGCGGGGTTGGCGTCGGACTCGTGGCCGCTGATGCAGGGGCAATTGGTGCCCGAAGTGAGCTGGGCGCGCGGAGTCCTGTGGACTTTCCTGCACGATCCCTTCTGGCTGCATTTCCTCCACCGCTGGTGGGCCTGGGTTGCCGTGGCGGCGTTGGTGGTCATGGCGCGCAAGCTACGCCCGCTCGACCGGCGTGCCTCGGTGGCGATCCATTCGGCCTTCGGCGTGCAGATCATCCTTGGCATTGCCACCGTGATGACGGGCGTCGAATTGTGGATCGCCGTGGCCCATCAGCTTGTCGGCGCACTGCTGGTGGCGAGCTTTGCCTGGGGTTCGCACGTGCTGGGGCGCCGCGCATGAGCGAGGCTGCCGAGGCAGCGCTGATCTGGTGCCCCTTCGGCGATGAAGCCAGCGCGCACGCCGCGGCGGTCACTCTGGTCGAGGAAAGGCTGGTCGCCTGCGCCAATGTGTTGCCCTGTGTCACCTCGATCTATCGCTGGCAGGGCGAAGTGATGCAGGGGCGCGAAATTGGCGTACTGTTCAAGACCACTGCCTTGCTGCTAGGGGAAGCGAGCGAGCGGCTGGCGCAATTGCATCCCTACGACGCCCCCGCGATTGTCGGCTGGCAGGCCGACCGGGCACCGCAAGTGACGCTGGACTGGCTGGTGGGGCAGACACGGCAGGGGAGCCGGGAATGACGGACGAAGAGGGCAGAGCAATCGATCGGCGCGCGGCCCTGCGGCTGGCGCTGGCTGCTGCGCTGGCACCTGCCACCATTTCTGCGCAGGCGCGCGCCCAGCAATTCTCCGGTGGCCTGATCGCCCCGCCCACAGACCCGATGCGCTACAGCCGGATCGTCAGCCGCGACTTGGTCGATGGCCGCAGCTTCCGCGTCGCGCGCAGTTTCGCCGTCGAGTTCCGCCGTTTCGATCAGGGGTTCATGTTGCACGGGCGGCAGGTCGAGGTTGCGGTGTACGCGCCCGCGCCGCTGGCGCAATTCGCCGAGCTTGAACGCAGTCGCGACGAAAGCGGGCTGTTCCCGATCGCGCTCGATCCGTTCGGGCGCATCCTTTCGCCCGGCAGCGATCTGGGCGATCAGGCCAATGTCGGTCGGGCAGTCGAACGCGCCTTTGCCGCCCTGTCCCGGCAGCAGCTGGCGCAGGATGAGCGGGCGACGCTCGAAGGCTTCGTGGCGGCACTGCACGCGGCGGGTGGCGAACTGGTTGCCCATTTGCCGGTCGACCTGTTTGCTCCTGCGGGCAGCCCACGTCAGCGGGAACAGCAGGTGGCGCTGCCCGATGGCAGCCAAGGGCGCGTGCTTACTCGCTTCGAGGCCGAACTGGACGACGCGACGGGGCTGATGCGGTCGGCCCAGCGCGAGGTCGTGACCGAAGTGAACAACACCCGCCGCGCTACCAGCGAAAGCTGGAGTCTGGCCCTCGCATCAGGCAGCCACTAATCGAACGGTATTATTTTACCTCTCTCGAATCGCCCGGATTTGCTTGACTTGCGGGGTGCAAATCGACAGATGCGCGCCTTCGCCGGGTCTGGCGGATGATTCCGGCAGGCCCGCGCAAGCACTTCGCAAAACGAAACACAGGAACGAACAGCCATGAAGGCGCTGACCAGGACCACACGGTCGATCAAGCCGGCCGAGGTCGAGAAGAACTGGCATGTTATCGATGCCGAGGGGCTGGTTGTCGGCCGCCTCGCCACGATCATCGCCAATCTCCTCCGCGGCAAGCACAAGCCGAGCTACACTCCGCACGTCGATTGTGGTGACCACGTCGTCGTGATCAACGCGGGCAAGGTGCAGTTCACCGGCAACAAGGCCGGCAAGAAGCACTATTACAAGCACACCGGCTACGCCGGCGGCATCAAGGACGTAACCGCAGACAAGGTTCTGGCCGGTCGCTTCCCCGAGCGCGTGCTGGAAAAGGCTGTCGAGCGCATGGTGCCGCGCGGTCCGCTGGGCCGGGCGCAGATGCGCAACCTGCACCTCTACAACGGCACCGAGCACCCGCATGACGGCCAGCAGCCGACCGTGCTCGACGTTGCCTCGATGAACCGCAAGAACAAGGTGTCCGCATAATGGCGACCGAAGAAAACAACACCGCCAACGACCTTGCCGATATCAAGGACGTGATCGGCGATGCGCCCGTGGCCGCCGAAGCCGCTGAAGCCGCTGCCCCTGTTGCTCCCGCCGCGCCGACAATGCCGCTGCGTGAGCAGGAAATCGACGCACAGGGCCGCGCCTATGCGACCGGCCGCCGCAAGGATGCCACTGCTCGCGTCTGGATCAAGCCCGGCACCGGCAAGGTGACTGTCAACGGCCGCGACCAGGAAGTCTATTTCGCGCGCCCGACGCTGCGCCTCGTCATCAACCAGCCTTTCACCATTTCGGAACGTGAGGGCCAGTATGACGTGGTCTGCACCGTTGCCGGTGGCGGTCTCTCCGGCCAGGCCGGTGCGGTAAAGCACGGCATCAGCCAGGCACTGACCCGTTACGAGCCTGCCCTGCGCAGCATCATCAAGGCCGCCGGTTTCCTTACCCGCGACAGCCGCGTGGTGGAGCGCAAGAAGTACGGCAAGGCCAAGGCCCGCCGCAGCTTCCAGTTCAGCAAGCGCTGATTTGGGGCGCTGATTCAGTTCAAGAGTTCCCGCGACGGTGGGAAATGCGAAGGGCGGCTCCCCACGAGGGGGTCGCCCTTTTTGCTGCCCCCCTCTGATCGGCTTCGCGTCAGGAGGGTCATTCTCGATCTCGAAAGCGCGGCTTGCCGAGTCCCCTCACGTACATCGCCGCGGCAAGCAAAGCAGTCAGCGTCAATCCTGCCTCAAGGAGCCAGTTCAGGCGCACCGGGCCCGAATAGAGCAGGCTGTCGACAGCGTGCAGCGAAATTATCCGCATCGCGAACAGCGGTATGAACAACAGCACTGCCTGCCGCGAAATCCATACGGCCAAACGCGGTGGCGATCCCTTTCCGGGGAAGCTCCTGACTGCCAACCACACCAGGATGATGCCGAGCAGCGCCGCAATAGCGGCGAGCGGGGCCTGCCATGCAAAGCGATCGGCATAGAGGTTCTCGTCCTGCGCGAACGATCGCAGAGTTGCTCGCACGCGTTCTTCGAGATCGAATGCGCGGATCACCACAAGCGATGAAAAAAAGATCGCGCAAGCCAGCCAATGCAGATTGTCCATGCGCGGGCGCCCGCCACTCGCGCCTTTCCGAAGCGCCAGCAAGCTGACGCCGACCGTTACCCCGTAGCCGAGGACGGCGAGGCCAATCAAGATCGAGGACATGGCCAACCGTCCGTACCTTTACCCGAGTGCCCACAGCCATCTGATACTGGGACTATTACGTAAGTCCAGCTTGCTTAGCCGATGATGCCCGCGTGATAATGCATTGTGACGTGGCCGATCTACGTCTAGAACATGGTAAATATACGGGGGTTGCAAATTTGAAGACGGGGCTTCCATCGCCAAGGCCTGTGCGCGCTTGCGCCTGGCTTCCAATGCTCGGGCTCGCCGGGGCGGCGCTTGGCGCCTGTGCGCCCGCCATGCAGGTTGCGCCGGGTCCGGCAGTAATGGTGCCGTCAGCGGGACTGAACCAGCAGCAATTTTCGGCCTTGAACGATGTCGAATATGCATTGCGTCCCGCCGACGTTGTATCTGTAACCGTGTTCCGCGAACAGGAGCTGTCACTCGAACGTGTGATCATTGCTGCTGACGGATCGGTCATCATGCCATTGCTGGGCCAGGTACAGGCGCAGGGGCTTACGCCTGGACAGTTCGCCGGTCGCCTGGAGGGGCTGCTCGGCAACCGTTATCTCCGCTCGCCAGATGTCACGGTCAATGTGATCGAATATGCATCGCATATCGTGACAGTGGAAGGCGCAGTGGAACGACCGGGGATGTATCCCTTCCAGCCCGGCACGAGATTGTCTGGCTCGATTGCGCTGGCCGAGGGGCCGACTCGCGTGGCGAGGGGCGGAGAGATCGCCGTATTCCGCCAGGTCGAAGGCGGGATCGAAATCGCCAAGTTCGATTATGCCGCACTCCAGGCGGGCGCAATGCTCGATCCGGTGCTGCAACCCGGAGACCGGGTGGTGGTAGGAACCGATCGCCTGTCGCAATTCTGGCAGGACTTCCTCACCGCGCTGCCCGCATTCGCACTGTTTACCCGAATTTGAGGCGTGCCCGCTCCGATGAACGATAACTCACCCATTGTGACCAGGACGCCGTCGTTCGTCGATCGCTACCTGCCTGATCGTGGCGAAGCTTATCGCGATGCCGCTCCGGCCAAGGTGCTCAGCGCCGAAGCACTGCGCGCGATGCTGTGGCGGCAGCGGTTCATCCTGGTCACGGTCATCACCTTTGCGCTGCTGCTCGGCTTCATCTTCTACCTGCTGGCAACCCCGGTGTTCCAGGCTACGGCATCGGTCCGGGTCGATCTCAACACCGGTGGCCGGCAATTGGTCGAAGGGCAAGAACTGGCCGATCCCTACGTGCCCACCAACCAGATCGCGACCGAACTGGAAACGCTGTCGCAAGTCATCGCCAGCCGCTCGATGGCCCGTAACGTGGTCGATTCGCTCGATCTGCAGAACAGCGCGACCTTGCTGGGAGACCTAGTGACCGAGGGCCCGCCCGCCGGGATGGACGAGGAGAGCTTCGCGCAGCAGCGGCGGGAAGCCGCAGTGTCGATGGTTCGCGCGGGCGTGAGCACCGAGATTCCGCCCAACACCCAGATTATCAGCATCTCTTTCGCTTCGCGGGATCGGGTGCTGGCGGCGCAGATCGCCAATTCCTATGCCGAGAATTTTCTCGCCGACGACCTCAACCGCTCGATCGCGGCAAACGCATATGCGCGCGAATTCCTTGAGGAACAGATCGCCGACGTGCGCGGGCAACTGGGTGAGGCGGAGGTCAGTGCCAACCAGTATGCGCGCGCAAATCGCATCATCGGCGAGCCGTTGCAGATGGCTTCCGAAGACGGGAGCGAGAGCGGCTCTGCCCCCACTCTCGCCGCTGCCAACCTTATGCAGGTGAACCAGGCTTTCGGGGATGCCCGCGCAGCGCGGATTGCCGCAGAGCAGCGCTGGCTCGCGATTGCCAATGTCCCGGCAGCGCAATTGCCCGAAGTGCAGCAGAATTCGACGATTCAGACGCTGCGAACGCAACTGGCGCAGCGCAGCAGTGCGCTGGCCGATCTGCAGGAGCGATATCGCGAGGACTATCCCGAAGTGCGCGAATTGCAGTCGGAAATTTCTGTACTGGAGCGCCAGATTGCGCGGGCATCGGAAGAGATCAAGGCCGGCATCCGCAACGAATACCGTGTTGCCCAGCGACAGGAAGTTGGCTTGCAGCAGGAACTGTTGTCGGTCACCGATGCCTCGCTGGATGAGCAGGATCTCCAGATCCAGCGCAGCCAGCTCGATCGTGAAGTCGTCTCGCTGCGCGACCAGCTTGCCGCGCTGATGGAGCGCTACAACCAGATTTCGGCAGTGGCCAATCTGCGCAGTTCCAAAGTGACACCGCTTGATCCGGCGATTGTGCCGACAGTGCCTTCGTCGCCCAATCTGCTCAACAATCTGATTGTCGCACTGGTGCTCGGCATTGGCCTCGCAGCTGCGATCGCGCTGTTGCGCGAAATCCTCGATGACCGTCTGCATTCGATCGACGACGTCGAAAACCGGCTGGGGATGCCCGCTATCGGCCAGACGCCCTTTGTGTCCGAACAGGCGGCGGAGGAACTGGAAGATCCGTTCAGCCCGCTCAGCGAGGCCTATTCCTCGATCCGCGCTTCGCTCGATTTTGCCCTTTCAACGGGCGAACAGAAAGTGATCCAGTTCACCAGCAGCCAGCCGGCCGAAGGCAAAACGACGTCCTGCGTAGCCGTGGCGCAGAAATATGCGTCGGTCGGGCGCAAGGTTCTGTTGATCGATCTCGATCTCCGGCGTCCTTCGGTCGCCCGCCATCTGGGTATGGCCAAGTCCGATGTGGGCGTGGTCGACGTGCTGTTCGGGCGGGTGACGCTGGCGCAGGCTGTAAAGAAATCGACGCAGGGCAATCTCGATGTGTTACCAGTCGCCGCGATCCCGCGCGAACCGGTGGAAATCCTCTCCTCCGCCTTGGTGGCGGAAATGCTGAAGCAGGCGCGGGAGACCTACGATATCGTGCTGATCGACAGCTCGCCGGTGATCGGCATCGCCGATGCGCCGTTGCTATCGCGCTTTGTCGATGCGGTTGTGTTCGTGGTTGAAGCCAATCGCGCCAATGGTCGCGTGACCCGCAGTGCGGTACGCCGCCTGCGCGACATGAACGCCCACATCGTCGGTGCCATTGTCACCAAGTTCCGCGCGCTTGAAGCGGGACAGGGCTATAACTACCAGTACCAGTACTATTCCTACGAAGCGAAAGCGTGAGGCTGCCGGAAGGTAAGCGCAGCAAGAGGAAAACCGTGCCAGCCGGACGCAAGCCTTCGGTGCTACACCTGTCGGCCGACTATCCTGACGCAGTGGCTGGCAAAAAGACGCAGGCGATACGTACCTTGATTGGGCTGACCGATGACGCTTTCGACAACCGGGTTATCTCGCTCAATCGCCGGGGAGTGAACCCGGCGCGTTTTCTAAGCTCTGTGTTTGGAGGCTTGGGCAAGCCGCGGCTGGATGTGGAGCGCGTGCCGCCGCAGGTGAAGGCCGAGGTAGGGGGACCGCCGCAAGCCATCATCTATTGCGCGCCTGGCAAGGGCCTGTTCCACCGCACCATGCTCGAACAACTGGCCGATACGCTTGTCGCGGACATCGGCGCATCCGCCGTGCCGGACTTGCTGGTGGGCCACAAGCTGACGGTGGAGGGCCTCTGCGTCCGCCGCATGGCTGGCGCACTGGGGATCCCCTATGCAGTGACAATCCAGGGCGATACCGACACGAAGATTCTTCACGCCCGTCCCGATCTCTCGCCAGCGCTGCACCAAGTGTTTCACGAAGCAGCAACGGTTGTTTCTTTCGCGCCATGGTCGCTATCGGCAGTGGAAGCGAAACTGGGCAAACGCAGCGGGCCTGTGGCGGTCATCCCCTGCCCGACCGATCTCGATGAGATACTCCGCCCCAATCCCGATGGCAGCGGGTTGGTGAGTGTATTCCATCTCGCCAGCGCCCGCCGCAAGAACCTGGCGCTGTTGGTGCAGGCGATGGAATTGTTGCACCGGCAGGGACGATCGGCGACGCTGTCGATCGTGGGCGGCGGCAGCGAGTCGGACATGGCACAGGCTCGCGAGATAATCGGCGCTACAAGGGGCATTCGGCTTGAGGGACCGCTGGATCGCGCCACCTTGGCTGCACGGCTGAACCGCGCTGCCGGATTCGTGCTGCCCTCAAAGCGGGAAACCTTCGGGCTGGTGTTCACCGAGGCGCTGTTCGCCGGGTGCCCCATCATTTATCCCGAAGATCGCGCGGTTGCAGGCTATTTCGACGATTGCACTTTTGCCATGCCAGTCTCGCCCCGCGATGCTGCAGGATTGGCTCGGGCAATGGCGGACTTGCTGGATCGGCAAGCCGAATTGAAGGCTGCGCTGGGAGATTGGCAGGCGAATGGCGAGGCTCAACGCTTCACCCGCCCGGCCATTGCGCAGGCCTATACTGCTGCGCTCCGCGCTGCGCTCGGCGCAGGTGAGGCGGTATGAGCGCCGCTTCTTCCCCCCCTGAACCGCAGGTTTCGGTGCTGGTCGTCGCCTACAACTCACGTCGCTGCATCACCCGCGCAATCGCAGCAATTGCGCCGGCAGCGCGCGAGACCGCAGTGGAAGTGCTGCTGGTGGACAACGGACAGGACGGCACCGGAGATCTGGTGGCAGAGCAGTTTCCGCAGGTCCGGATCGTCCCGTCTCAGGGAAATATTGGCTTTGCCCGCGGCAACAATCTGCTCGCCATGCACGCCCGCGCCCCGCTCCTTTTGCTGCTCAATCCGGACATGTATTGCGAGCCCGGTGCGATCGACGCGCTGGCGGCTGCCGCGCGCCGCTATCCCGATGCGGTGGCCTGGGGCGGGATTTCACTCGATGCCGCCGGTCGTCCCGATACCGGCAATGCCATCATCGTGCCCTCATTGCGACAGTATGCCTCGGCGGCGCTGGGGCGGACACTGGCGCGGCGCGATCGCCTGCAACTGACGCAGGACGAGCGGGCCAAGGTATTGCTCGGGGGGTTCGTGATGATTGCGCGGCCTGCATGGGACGCGGCAGGAGGGTTCGACGAGCGGTTCTTCCTCTATTGCGAGGAGGTCGATCTGTTTGCTCGGATGGGCAAGGCCGGGGGCAAGCTCTGGTCGATCCCCGCCGCGCGGGCGCAGCATGAACTGGCGCATGGAGAGAATCTTGCGCCGCGTCGCCTGCTGTATATGGCGGCGGGTACTGCCGAATACCTGCGCAAGCACTGGAGCGCTCCCAAACGCACGCTCGGTTTGGGGCTGCTGTGGCTGGCTTCGTGCGAGCGCTATCTCGCGGGCAAGCTGCTCGCCAAGTGGCGCCCACGCCTGGCGGCGCTGGGTGACGGCCATCGGCTGGTAGCGACGCGACCGGGGCTGTGGTTATATGGCTATGACCCGGTGCGCGGATTGAAGGCAAAACTCGATCGCGGCGAAGCACCCTGACCATGCCGACGCAGCATTTCCTGCTCACCCGCTTCAACATCGCCAGTCCGGGGCGCGAAAGCGCGATCCGTAATGCCCCCGGCTGGCTGGAGCGACGCTTTGCGCTGTTCGAGGCCTATTGCCTGCCCAGCATCGCCGCGCAGACCACGCGCGATTTCCATTGGCTGATCTACTTCGATCCCGCCACGCCGGAGGCATTCCGCGAACGGATCAGCGCCGCTCAGCAGAGCTTCCCGTTCGAAGCGCGGTTTGTCGAAAGCTTCAGCGCGGAAATGGTCGCGCGCGATGTGGTGGAACGGCTGAACCCCGCCGCCCGCCGTGTGCTGTCCACGCGGCTCGACAACGATGATGCCGTATCGCGCGATTTTCTGAAGCGTGTGCGGGCGGCGGCAGAGGCGCACGCGCCGGGCACGGTGCTCAATTTCCCGCAGGGTATCGCGCTTCGGCACGGGCGGCTGTTCTCGGCCGATGACCCCAGCAATCCTTTCACCACGCTGATCGAGGACACATCCGGCCCGGTGCAGACCATCTGGTCGGCCCAGCACCGTGATCTCGGGACAAAGTGGCAGCTGGTGCAGATCACTTCTCCGCCGGTCTGGCTGCAAGTGGTGCATGGCGAAAATGTCGCCAACCGGATCAAGGGCGCACTGCTCGACGGGGCAGACTTGCCCGCCGTGTTTGCAATTGCCCCCGAAGTGCCGCTGCTGCCGTGCAGCCGTGCGGCGCTCTTGGCGGATCGTTTCGTCGCCTATCCGCTGCGATGGCTGCGCGAGCGCGCGATCGGGTTGCTCAAGGCCGTTCGCGATGCCCTGAGACAACGATAGCAGCATCGATCAGGCCGGTTCCTCGAGCGGCTGGGCCGCGTGGTAATTGCTGACGATACCGATACCCATATTGCCCTGCGCCGGGTCTTCCACAATCTCCTCGGTGGCGTAGCGCGCCTTCACTTCCTCCCAGAAGCGATCCACCTGGATTTCCGCATCGTAGCGATTGGGCAGGACATCGTGCATCACGATGATGCCGCCGGGCGCCACCAGCGGGGCATAGAGTTCGAAATCGCGCTTCACCCCTTCGTAGCGGTGATCTGCATCGATCATGATCAGGTCGAACGGTTCGCTTCCCGCCTGCCGCAGAACCTCGTCGCGGCTGGCGGCCAGGTGCGAATCGCGGCGCAGCAGGATCAGTTGCTGCTCGCTTTGCGCGAACGAGCGATAGATCGGCGCCTTCCACTCGGGATAGCCGCCGCCGTTGATGGCATAGGGCAGGTCGAGGCTGACAATCGTCGCATCCGGGGCAGCATTGCGGCAGAACAGGAACAGCGTGCCTCCGCGTGCGGTGCCGATTTCGAGAATGCGCCTGGGCTGCATGGCGCGCACCCGTTCCATCAGTCGGACAAGTTCGCTGCGGTTCTGCATCGGGCGCAGGAAGCGGTCTGCCGCCTCCATCGCGAAGTCCACCTGCCGGTCAGGTGCCGTGTCCGGCGCTATGGCGGACAGGGAATTGTCCAGCTTCCGGCGGTTGAAATAGTCGCGCAGATTAACCCGCTGGTAATTGGCCTGCGCCAACAGGGTCAGCGGCGCGACGAACTTCCCTTCGGACCGCAATTTGCGCAAACGGGATTTGAGCCGCATTATCATTGTCCAGTTTGGGTGCCGCGTGCAGACGGGGTGGCAATGGCCAACGATACGGCGATTCCCAACAGCATGAAGAACCACACCTGGGTGGATTGCCACAGCGTAACCGAGATCGCCCCCATCGCGAACACCGCGAGAGCGACTGCAGTGCCGCGCAGCAGCCGCCGGTCGGCCAGCGAGTACTGACTGGATCTCACGCCGAGCTTGACGACCGCATAGGCGGCCGCGCCAAGGACCAGGAGAGGTGTCATGATGCCGTACTGGATCGCCAGCAGCAGCCAGTAATGGTCGATCGAAGATATGACCATCCATGCCGGCCGCTCATACTCCGCGAAACCGATCCCGAACACCGGGTGCTCGACCACCGAGGCTGAACCGTAGCGCCATGTCAGCACGCGATAGTAGGAACTGCTCGAATTGAACGAGGCGAAACGTACCAGCAGCGAATAGGTGCCCGACTTAGTCGCCAATTCCAGCACGAAAAACAGGATCGATCCGACGATCACGAAATTGCGCCACGAGAGGATCGCCACCCGCTCGCTCGCCCAGTTGTACAGCGTGGTTAAAATCCCCGCCATCAGCACCAGCAAGGCAGCCGAACTAATCGTGAAGAAAGCGCAGCAAGCGGCTACGAAGCCGACCACCTTGGGCCAGCCGCGAATGGCCGAGAAGGAATACAAGGTGAGGAACGAGCCGAGAAACACCCCGGCCAGGATAGGATGCGGGAAGGGGCCGGGCGCGCGCAGCAAGCCCAGCCGGGAATTGTAACCGATGCTTGCAGCAAGCATATCAGCCTGCCCAAGCAGGGCGGCGAACAAGGGCTGAACGATGTAGCCGCCGGTCAGGGATTCGGCAGCGATCAATGCGCCAGTCAGGAACAGGCCAGGAGCAAGCAGGATCAGGAACATACGCAGATCGGTCAGAGATCGCAGCGTGGTGCGAGCAAAGAAGTAGCCGATCACGCAATCGACAAACTGCGATCCCGCCCCCTCGGACGCGCGTTCGAAACCCATCGTTGCGCTGAGCGCGAAGGCCATCCACACGCCGGCGCCAAGGATCATCAGGTCGGGCAGGCAAATCCGTAGCCGCCCATTGAACAATGCGGCCAGGATAATGAAGACGGCCCCGAGCAGGGCGGCGCGATAGGCCGGGAGAATCAAGGGGCCGATCGTCACGCTCACCTGCGGCGGGAACAGCAGCAGATAGCCCATCGAGGTGGCGAGCAGCAACAACCAGGGCACACCGCCAAACCCAGCGCGCGGGAAGGATGACGCCGATAGATACGGGTTATCTCGCGGAATGCTGGCCATCGCTACCCCGTCACCCTAGCGACTTTGTTGCGCGACCTTAAGTGCTGCGGCGCAGCATGGGAAGCCCCGTAGCGGGTGGGCGAGATCATTCCTTCACCTTGGGACGCAACAACTGCCCGTGTCGCGAGAAATCGCCAAGGCCGGGCACCCGCGCGAGAAGGCGCTTCACTGCCTGCGCAGGCCAGGATTTGTGCCGCAGCGCCGGGGCTTCGATGAAGTGCCAGCTGCACGCCGCTACCAGGCAGGAGCAGCCAAGTCCTAGCGCGAACAGGGCCCACCAGTGCGCGAAAGGATAGAGGTTTACCAGTATCATCAGGATCACGCTGTGGGTGAGGTAAACGCCATAGGACAGATCGGCGCGCGCCAGCTTCGCTGTCCATGGGAACCGCAACAGGCCAATGCCGATGGCGACGTAGGCCGTGAGCAACGGCGCGAAGACGTGGCCTGCGCCGAGAACCAGCGCGAAAACAAGCAACATCAGCGCGGTCAGCAGCGTTGAACGGGAAAAGCGGATCACATCGCCGAACAGAAACACCAGCGCCCCGGCACCGAAATAGGCGAACAGATACAGTAGGACATACAGATTGCCCTGTGGCTCGTCTGCGATGGTCGGTCCGTAAGCTATTGCCAAAACGCTCATCGCTGCCAGCCATAGCGCCAGAAATGCGAGACGGTGGCGCAACAACGCCAGCAGCGAGGCGGCAGCGACCAGCAGATAGCAGAGCCATTCGTAACGCAACGTCCAGAGCGGATCGTTGATGGTGTTCCCGCCGTCGAGATCGATCACGCCAGGTAACGGCAAGCTGAGCGAAGTTGTTATATTGCGCAGGTAGAGCCAGGTTTCAGGCCGTGCGAAATACTCGCCGGCGGGCAGCGTGGTGAACAGCGGCCCGATCACCAGCGCGGTGACAATCACCACAAAGACCAGCAACGGCATGATCCGCATGAACCGGCGGCTGAGATATTCGATCACGTCTCCGTTCTTCACCAGCCCCGGCGTCACCAGGAAGCCGCTGATGGCGAAGAACACCGCCACTGCCAGCAGCCCGGTGTGGGTATAGCCGCCACTGAAAGCGAACAGCGCATCGTTGCGGACGATGTCGTATTCCACTCCCAGTGCATGGTGCAGCACCACTGCGCTCGCCGCCAGTAGCCGGACAGTATCGAAACCGGGGCCGCGGTTACCGCAATCATCCAGCCTCGCGTGGATGGTTGAAGCACGCAGGAGAGGGGAAGCCGCCATCGGCTTAAGGCGATAAACCTGTGGTTTCTACTTGGGAAGACGTTCCGGCAGTTTTTCCTTTCCTACAGCCGTTCCGGTGCCTAGCCCGCGTTCCTGTTTTGTTTTGCCTATTCGACAGGAGCCCCCATGATCGACGATCCTTTCCGCAACACCGCCGATAGCCCGATGGCTCCGGCAGAAGACTGCTTTGCCATCCTCCCCAGCGACAACGGCGATCTCGCTCGCTCGCCCAAAGCCATTTTCGTCGGCGAAGGCGGTGACATTGTGCTCAGGCCGCTCAAGGGTGAGACAGATGTAACCTTCCGCAATCTGGCATCGGGATCGGTGCTCGAAGTGCGAGTCCGCGCCATCCGCGCCACGGGCACCACTGCTGCCAGCATTATTGGCCTCGCCTGATGCCGGGTTTTGGATACGGCTTCGGGATCGGCCACCGCTCGCTGGCCAGTGCGGTGATGCCTCTGCCCCAGATCGCGCCATCGCCCCTCTGGATTGGCACTGCCGGAAGCGGCTTCGCCTCTGTGCCGCTTGATCCTGTCCGCACCACGGCGAAACCCGCTTGTCGCCTGCTGGTGCCGCCGGGGCAGTTCTTCACCGATTCGCTGGTGGTGGGCGTGGCGGCGGCCGCGAATGACGGGGGTTCGTTGATCGCCAATCTCGGGCTAGCGAAGGTCGTGTTCCACTACGAGGGCGAAAGCGTCGAAGTGCTGGCCCCCAGCTATCACACGCTGAGCGATGCCAACGGTGTCGAGCGGACCTACCTGGGCTGGTGGGCACGGCTCCAACCTCCCGCCAGCGGCGTAACGCAGGGGCTCGCCCGGCTTTATGTCGAAGCCGTGGCTATCGATCCGACGATGCAAAAGCGGGTGATCGGCCCGTACCTGTTTTGCCCTTCCGCACAGATTTACGACGTGGCGGTGGATGTCGCGCCATTGCAGCCGACAATCGCCGGACAGCGCTATCCCTCGATCACCGCCGCCGCGACCTATGTGAAGGCGCAGCTGGCCAAAAATCCGCATATCTGCATCATCGAGGCCGGCACCTACGATATCGGCGACAGCAATCCCGATGCCTGGACCATTCCCGGATACTGCACGATCAGCGCAACCCAGCCGGTCACCTTGGGCAAGAGCGCCTATACCACCGACAATGCCTCCCGCATGACCGCGCACCGGATGCCGCTGCATCTGCTCGGCGCGAATATCACCGTGGATTTCCGCCATGTGCTGGAAATCGACGCGCCTTCGATTGTCGGGGTCAATCACTGGCTGGACGGGGTGACGCTCACCAATTCGCATCCCGACGGGCGCGATATGCTCTGGCGCGGCGGGCCGCCTGCGATTCTCGGGCGGCTGGTGGAAGGCGAGCCGTGGTTCACCGAATGCGTGTTCTCCGAAGTCCACACGCCTGCCCGCAATGCCAATCTGGTGCGTGGGTGCACTTTTACGCGGATTTCGCAGGATGTGGTCTCGAACGCGCGCTGCGTGGTCGGGACCAGCGTGGTCGATCATTCGAACCTGACATGGAACACCGACTTCCCGGCTTTCACCGTCACCTATTCCGGGGCGGAGGCGACGGCCACGCTGGCGCGCAGCGGCGGGACCGAAAGCAGCGGCGGTGGCGGGCTCTATACCGCGCGATGGGGTGCAAGCAGCGCCACCTTCGATGTCGGCAACGGCTCGTTCAATCACTATGCCGGGACCGCTGGCCAGGGCTACTGGTTCGCCGATGTCGTGGCATGGCTCAACACTCTGCCGGGCTGGAACGCAACCCTACTGATCAACCCCGATCGCCGCGCCTGCACCGGATCGCTGGAAGGTGACAAGGGACTTGGCTTCGACGGCGTGGCAGGGCGCAGCGCGCCGGTGAACGTGAAGGATGCGACCGTCACCATTGTCTCGCTGCACGACAAGCACGGCGACTGGTACCAGCAGGACACCGGCACCTCCGAAAACGTGATCGTTTACGACAACACCGGGGTGGACATGGAAGTGCAGTGCATTTTCCTCTCCCCGATCGCCAATGGCGACAGCCTCGATTACGTGTTCTTCAACAATGCCTTTTCGATCACCGCCACGGTCAGCGACTACTTCACCGCCGCCTATTCCGCCAGCCAGCTTGGGCGCGACAATACCTTGATGAGCCATGTGGTGATCGCGCACAACAGCTTCGCCAATCAGGGGTTCCTGATGCGGACGGATCGCCCCGGCTGTGATTTCGATTCCTATTGCCTGTTCGCGAACAATGTCAGCCGTTCGATGGTTTGGCAGGGCGCCGTAGACACCGATCTGGTCAATACGGCCAATCACCAGCATGGCGGCTTCGCCTTGCCGGGGGGTGACAGCGGGACGAGCAGCGGGGGCAGTGAGGCAAGCCTGTTTGCCGGTGCCTCGGCTGGCGACTTTACACCAGCCGGGGAACTGCTGGCCAATCCGGCAGCACCCGTGGTGTCCTACGATCTGTTCGGTAAACGGCGCGGAGCGTCGGCGGCGAAGGGCGCGGTGGCGTAAAGGTGAGAGTCAGGCGGCTGCTGGCTTGGCCTTCCGGCACAGCCACAGGCTTTCGAACGGATCGAGCTGCCAGTCGGTTGCTGCCTGACCGTTTTCTGCGAAGGAATCGAACAGGTCCACCGCGAATCCCGCCGCCTCCAGCGCAAGCTGATAATCGCCTTGGGTGAACAGCCGCAGGTGATCGTCTTGTCCGGCCAAGGCGATCCGCTCTGCCGGAGTGCTGGCGCTGCCCAGTTCGATCATGGTCTCCAGCTTGAGCGCAATGGGAACCTGCAGCACGGCCACCCCGTCCGCTGCCAGTACGCGGAATATTTCTCCGAGCGCGCGGGGCACGTCCGGCACGTGCTCGATCACGTGGTTGCAGACCAGCAGGTCGACGCTGCTGCTTTCGATAGGCAGGTCGGAGAGGTCGGCAGGCCGCACTTCCGAAAGGTGCCGGTA
Organism: Erythrobacter sp.; assembly: GCA_019739335.1. Classification (NCBI taxonomy): domain Bacteria; kingdom Pseudomonadati; phylum Pseudomonadota; class Alphaproteobacteria; order Sphingomonadales; family Erythrobacteraceae; genus Erythrobacter; species Erythrobacter sp. Next base: position 1,542,391 of record CP073261.1, on the reverse strand, counting down.
GCGCGAAGGATCGAAATCGTAGGCGGTGTAGTTCTTCCCCGCTGCCGCGCGTAGGCGTGCCGAAAGTCCCTTTTCGGGCGCGAAATGGGCAATCCGCAGGTCCGGCGCAAAGCGGAAGTCCGCGCCGCCCTGGGTGAGCCAGAACCACAACAGCCGCTCGCGCGAGGTCGCATGGCAGATCGGGCAGCGATCCGCGCGCCGCTTCAGCCCGCCGACCACCTGCAGGCGTTCGAGCACTTCGAAACCGTAGCCGCTGTCTCCCAATCGCCGAACGCGCCCGCCGCAGACCCGGCAGCGATGCGGCCCGGCATGGATCAGCCGACGCCCCGCTTCGATCAGCGGATAGGGAATCATCCGGCCGACCCGCTTTTTCATGCCCGTTGCTGCCGTTCTTGCCATGCCTGCGAAAAGCACCCAAAGCCGCGCTCTGCAAGCCTGTTGTGGCCGGGGGTGAATATCGATGCGGATCGGCGGGGGCCTGCACTGGGACATGCTGCTCGGCCTCGGCCTGCGGGCGGCGGGAGCGCTGGCGAGTTTCGTCCTGGTCTGGCTGGTGGCGCGAATGTTCGGTGCCGATGCGGTCGGCCTGTACCAGCTGGGCGTGACCACCGCGACCACGGTATCGATGTTCGTCAGCCTCGGGCTCGATATCCTGCTGGTCCGTGAAGTCGGGCCGCTGCTGAGCGGCGGACAGGCGGACAGGGCAATGGCGATCTACCGCGCCATGCAGAAACTGGTGCTCCGAGCCGGGGTGGCGATGCTGGTGCTGTTGGTGTTGCTCGCCCCGCTTCTGAGCGATCGGGTGCTCGACCAGCCCGAGGCCCTCGCTTTCCTCCAGTTGTCCGCACCGATCGTGCTGCTGCTGCCTTTGCTCAAGCTGGCCAATGCTTTCCTGCGTTCGCGCGGCGACGTGGTGCTGTCGCAATCGCTGGAGGGAGTGTTCTATTCGGGCCTCGCGGCGCTGGGGCTGGGGCTGGTGTGGTTCTTCGGAGCAGACTCGGGACCGCTGTTGCCGCCTGCGCTCTACGTCGGCGGGTTGCTGCTGGCGACCGGGGTCGGGCTTTATGCCGTGCATCGGATGGTCACGGGCGATCCCCTCCCTGCCGTTGAGCGACCCGATACCATGCGTGGTGCGGCGATCATCGCTCCACAGATCATCCAGATGCTGGGCGATTGGCTGCTGCTGGTGATCGTCACCGCATGGCTCAGCGTTGCCGATACCGGGATTTACCGCACCGCGTTCCAGATCGCGCTGCTGCTCGGCATCGTTTACGCCTCGTTCGGGCTGATGGCCTCGCCGCATCTGGCCAAGGCAGCGGCGGGTGAGGACCGCGGCGAGATCTTCCGCATCCTGCGCAGCGTGCGCTTGCTGGGTTTGGCGTTATGCCTCCCTGCCGCTATCGGCATTGCCCTGCTCGCCGACCCTTTGCTTGGCCTGTTTGGCGAGACCTTTGTTTCGGGCGCACTTGCGCTGCAACTGCTGTTGCTGGGGCAACTGGTGAATGTGGGCTTCGGTCCGGTGGGTGGCGCTCTGGTGATGATGAAACGCGAGGGGTTGGTGGCCGGGATTGAAGTGGTCGCGACGTTGGCCGGAATGGGGCTGGCCGCCGCACTGATCGCGCCTTACGGGCTGGCCGGAGCAGCGGCGGGGGCGTTGGCGGCAGTGCTGATCCGCAATTTGGCCCAGTTCATCGCCCTGCATTGGGTCGCGCGGCGGATGGCGTTATCGCAATAGCGACCGCCACCACACCTCGTTTTCAAGATACCAGCACAAGGTCTGCGCCAGCCCGGCGGCAAAGCCATGCTGCGGCGCATAGCCCAGTTCGGCTCGCGCGCGCGAAGCATCGATGGCATAGCGGCGATCATGCCCCGCACGATCGGTGACGAAGGACTTGAGCTCTGCCGTCGACCGGCCCTGCGCGGCGGGAGCGTCCGGGAACCGTTCGGCCAGCCCGGCAATCCCGGCAAAGGCGCGGTCCACTTCAGTACACAGCGTGTCGATCACCGCCAGATTGGGCAATTCCGCGCCGCCGCCGATATTGTAGGTCTCGCCCGGCGTGCCGCGCGCCAATGTGGCAGCGATTCCCCGGCAGTGGTCCTCGACATGCAGCCAGTCGCGCACGTTCATCCCGTCGCCATAAATCGGCAGGGGGCGGCCGTGCAGCGCGTTGAGCAGGAACAGCGGGATCAGCTTCTCGGGATACTGGTACGGCCCGTAATTGTTCGAGCAATTGCTGGTGGTGACCTGCAGCCCGAAGGTGTGATGCCACGCCCGCACCAGATGATCGGACGCGGCCTTGCTCGCGGAATAGGGTGAATTGGGCGCGTAGGGCGTGGCTTCGTGGAACGCCGGATCGTTGGGGCCGAGCGAGCCGAACACCTCGTCGGTCGAGATATGGTGGAACCGGTGCGGCACGCCGCTTCCTTCCAGCCACACCGCGCGCGCGGCCTTCAGCAGACTGTTGGTGCCGAGGATGTTGGTCTCGATAAAGGCATCCGGCCCACTGATCGAACGATCGACATGGCTTTCGGCGGCGAAGTGGACAATGGTTTCAATGCCCCGCTCACGCAAAAGGCGCTCGACCAGCGCGGTATCGCGGATATCGCCCACCACCAGTTCGGCCTGGGGCACCCCGGCAATGGTCGAGCGATTGCCCGCGTAGGTCAGGCTGTCGAGCACCACCAGCGTGTCGTCGGGATGCTCCGCTGCCCAGTAATGAACGAAGTTGCCGCCGATAAAGCCCGCGCCGCCGGTAATGAGCAGGTTAGCCAAGCGCCTCCTCCTCGCGCAGCATCAGCCGCAGATTCTCGCGCCAGTGGGTGTGGCCGTCGCCCAGCAGCGCGCGAGTCTTGCTGCAATCGAGCAGCGAGAAGGCGGGTCGCGCGGCGGGGGTGGGGTAATCGGCATTAGTTATGGGGATCACCGGCACCGCACGGCTGAGCATCCCCAGCGCGAGTGCCTCCTCCTGAATCGCGACAGCGAAATCGTACCAGCTTGCCACTCCGGCATCGCAGTGGTGGAATATGCCCTGCGCTTGCTTGTCCACCAGTCCCCAGATCGTCCGCGCGAGGCCGGTCGCCCATGTCGGCGCACCGATCTGGTCTGCCACCACCCGCACTTCGTCGCGCTCGCGCATCAGTCGCAGCATGGTGCGCACGAAATTCGCACCGCCTGCGGCATGGACCCAGGCGGTGCGCACCAGCAGGTCGGAAACGCGCAAGTGATCCTCCCCCTCTGCCTTGGTGCGGCCATAGGCGGAAAGCGGTGCGCGCTGGTCATCCGGCCTGTACGGACGGCTGGAGCGGCTATCGAAGACGAAATCGGTCGAGACATGCACCAGCTTGCCGGAATGCGCCTGTACCAGCGCGGCAACGGCGTCGGCGTTGATCGCCCGCGCTGTGGATTCGTCGGTTTCGGCCCGGTCGACGGCGGTATAGGCGGCGGCGTTGATGATGAGATCGGGAGCCAGGCCGGCGACCAGTGCCTTGGTCGCTTCGGTATCGGTCAGGTCGCACTCATCGACATCGACGGCGTGAATGTGCGCACCTTCGGGCGCAGTCGCCAGCAAGGCGCGGCCCAATTGGCCCTTGGCTCCGGTCACCAGCACCTTCACGCGAATGTCTCCACGTCGGCAAGACACTTGCCCACGCGATCCTTGGCCGCGAGCTGCACATCCAGACCGTCGAGCGGCCAGTCGATTCCCACATCGGGATCATCCCAGGCCAGCGTATGCTCCGAACCGGGCGCATAGGGGGCATCGCATTTGTAGAGGAAATCGGTGTCATCCTCCAGCGTCAGAAAGCCGTGGGCGAAGCCGCGTGGCACCCACAACATCCGCCGGTTCTCTGCCGACAACTCGAACCCGGACCATTGCCCGAATGTCGGCGAGGAGCGGCGCAGGTCCACCGCCACATCATAGACCGCACCCGATACCACCCGCACCAGCTTGCCCTGCGCGCCGGGGTTCTGGAAATGCATCCCCCGTAGAACGCCCTTCTGCGAGCGCGAGTGATTGTCTTGTACGAAGGACACATCCAGCCCCGCCGCCGCGAATTTCTCTGCGCTCCAGCTTTCCAGAAAGAACCCGCGGTCATCGCCGTACACCTGCGGTTCGATCAGCAGCAGCCCTTCGAGGGCGGTGGGAACGAACCGCATCAGCGCGCGCCTTCGCGCAGCAGGCCGAGCAGGTATTCGCCATAGCCCGATTTGCGCAAGGGAGCGGCAATCGCTTCCAGCTGCGTGTCGTCGATAAAGCCCTGTCGCCAGGCGATTTCTTCCGGACAGCAGATCTTCAGTCCCTGCCGTTCCTCGGTGATGCGGACGTAGGTGGCGGCATCGAGCAGCGAGCCGTGGGTGCCAGTATCGAGCCAGGCAAACCCGCGCCCCATGATCTCCACTGCCAACCCGCCTTCGTCGAGATAGAGGCGGTTGAGATCGGTGATTTCCAGCTCGCCGCGCGGCGAGGGCTGCAACTTGCGCGCGCGTTCGACCACCGTCTCGTCGTAGAAATAGAGTCCGGTGACGGCATAGTGCGATCTGGGCTGCGCGGGCTTTTCCTCCAGCGACCCAGCCTTTCCGTCCGCGTCGAACGAGACGACCCCATAATCTTGCGGGTTGTTCACCCGATAGGCGAAAATGCTAGCCCCCACCGCGCGCGCCGAGGCGCACGCCAGCAGTTCGGGGAGGCCGTGGCCGTAAAAGATATTGTCCCCCAGCACCAAGGCAACGGGGTGATCGCCGAGGAAATCCGCGCCGATGTGGAAGGCCTGCGCCAGCCCTTCGGGCTGCGGCTGGACGGCGTAGGAAAGCGAAATCCCGAAGTCGGAACCGTCGCCCAGCACGCGGCGGAACTGGTCCTGATCCTCCGGCGTAGTGATGACGAGAATCTCGCGAATCCCCGCAAGCATCAGTGTGGACAGCGGATAGTAGATCATCGGCTTGTCGAACACCGGCATCAGCTGTTTCGAAACACCGCGCGTCAGCGGGTAGAGCCGCGTGCCCGATCCACCGGCCAGGATGATGCCTTTGCGGGATTTCATGCGCCATGCCCCTGCCCGCGCCTGGCGGTGGAGCCTCGCGGGAATACGTAGCGCATGGCAACGGGCGTGCCTGCGGTCAACCGCGAACTGGTGGAGTGCGGGGGCCAATCGCGCTAGGTGCGCGCAATGACGGGCGAAAGCGATATCGATGGCTTCCTGACCGATTGCCTCGCCGGGAAAGCGGCGCTGTGGCCCGCTATGTTTGACAGTGCGAACGTATCGCAGCGCGTCTCCTATCACGGCATCGCCGGACTACTGCTGGCGCGCGAAGAGTTGATGCACGGTTGGCCCGATAGCTTGCGCCACGCGATCCGCGCCGAAGCGCATTTGCAATCGCTGTGGGAGGCCTCGCATCATGCTGTGCTGGCAGCACTGATCGAACGGCTGGCCGCCGCCGGAATGGCCTCGCTGGTGCTGAAGGGAACGGCACTGGCCTATTCGGTCTACGCCGATCCGGCGATCCGGCGGCGCGGGGATTCGGACGTGCTGGTGCGCGCGAGCGATCTGGCCAAAGCGCAGCAAGTACTGGCGCGCGAGGGATTCATCCGCAACGAAGGCCGCCAACTGGCGCAGGAAACCTGGTTACGCACTGCCGGGGACGGTTTCACTCACGCAGTGGACCTGCACTGGGAAGTGACGGGTTCCCCGGCGCTGAACACGGTGTTGCGGGCGGAGCAGTTCTTTGCCCAGCCGATGGCCCTTCCGCGCCTGTCCCCCTCCGCGCTCGCTCCCGATACCGTCAGCCTGTTCCTCCACAACTGCGTCAACCACGCACAGCACCGGGAACTGGGCTATCTGGCCGGAAATGCGCGGGTGCTGTCGCGCTATCGGCTGATCTGGTGCCACGATACCTTCCTGCAAGCCGCTGATTTTGAGAGCAGCGAATGGCGAAGTCTGGCCGAAAAGGCTCTGTCCGCCGGTCTTGCCAAACTGTGCCTTTCCGACTTGCGGCAGGCCGCCGCGATTTTCGCTTTTGCAATTCCGCCGGAAGTCGAAGACACTTTCGCGCAGGCGTCGGAACAAACACCCGCCAGCCATTATCTCTCGCGCGCATCGGCGCACCAGCGGATCATTGCCGATTTTCGGGCAACGGCGCAATTCGGGGATCGCTTGCGACTGATCGGCAATCACTTGTTCCCCTCAGGCGCGCATCTGCGTGAGCGATATCCCGAAGCGGAAAAGTGGCCGCTGCCGATGCTGCAACTGCGCAGGCTCGCAGCCTTGCCGTGGCGGCTTGTCACGCGCCGCTGAAAGTCAGCCCTTCACCGTGTCCAGCAGTCCGTTGGCGCACAGATCGCTGGCTAGCGCGAGGACATCGGCGCGGGCTTCGCTTTCGTCGACCTCGTATTCCTCCACCAGCATCGCGCAGACTTCGCCGAGAGTCCGGACCTGCCCGTCAAGGAAGCTCCAGATCCGTCCGCCCACCGGGTTGAGGCCGAAATAGGTCCCCTCGGTGAGATGCAGCAGCACGGTCTCGCCGCCGACTTCGCGGGCGACGACTTCGCTCGATTGCTGCACCCGGTCAGTCAGTTCCATCGGCTGCTTCGCTCTCTGCAAAGTGGTCGGCGATTGCCTCCACCACGCCTGCCAACTGGTCAAACCGGCGGGGGTAGTCAAGCCGATAGCATGGCACGGCCCCAGCCAAAGCCGCGACCCTGCCAAAGTGGGCGTGCAGCCGCGCCTTGTCCTCGACGTCGAGAATGAAACCGTGGCGCAGCACTTCGGCCAGCGCCGCCGCCTCGCCGAGCGGAGTCATCTGCAAGGATTCCGCAACGCCCGGGCCGAGAATGCAGATCGCCATCAGGGGAACAGCCTTGTCGGCAGAAGGCAGGCCAGCGCTACTCGACAATTCGTGCTTCTCATCTTCGGGGTGCGCCTCTGCGGCAACACCCAGCAGCCAGGCCGCGCTATCGCCGAAAACCCGCAATCCCGGAG